>VGZJ01000160.1 GCA_016872595.1 Planctomycetota bacterium | reverse complement strand
AAGTGCCGGTATCGGTGGTCACAGATGTGCATCAGACGCCCGCAGAAGGGGCAATCCCGATCGAGAACGTCGAGTTCCAGGAGGGCGAAATCGGTATCCTTGGGCCAGTGGTAAGGCATCCTGCCGACCTCCACGTTTGAGCCGCCTCCAGCGAAAAGATGATCACGCAAGAGTTTACACACAGAATACGCTACCTTCTAGCCCTCTCGCGGATCGTTGTCTTTTTTTCGCGTTCCAAAATTTTCCCACTTTGCTCCTTCACGTCGTCCTCTCGAACGTCCCAAGTCGCGGTCCCACAACAGATTGCACAGCGCCGGCGCGGTGCATTTTTTCTGAACAGTGCGCGGCCCGGAATCTCTTGACGCGCGCAGCAGTGCGCGGTGAGGGCGGCGGAAGCGTATTCCACTTCGCGGGTTGCGCCGATGCGCGAGTGACACCGCGTTGCCAGTGGCTTAGCCGTTGACACAACCGTTCCAGACGGTATCGTTGCCCCCATGACTGGTTCGCGACTATGTGAAGCGAGGACTCTCGGGATGACCCGATACACCCTTCTCCGCAACGCCCCGCTCTCTCGTCGGAGTACCAGCCCCGGACTCACCGCACGGTGAGGTTCGGGGAACGGGCGGCAATGGCTCGCCGCCCGGACCTTCCGCCACTCGCACGGCGGGCACGCAACGAAACACCCGACGCACCCCACAACCGCCGGCCGAACCGGCGCAGGGGTAACGTCGTCACGACGCACGACCGGGACGGCTCGTGGCTCGCATTCGCACCCGCCGCAAGGACGCGCCGGGACTGGTGTCACGGAAGACGCCCGAGACGGGAGCGCTTCCTCCGCCTCGCTGCGATGCGACTTCTGAGCCCATCAGATGCCCGACGTGTGGCCCGCGGCACGGACGCCGCAATGGGCCGCGGCCGGCGCGCCTCACGGACCGAGGCCCGCCGGCCGCTTTTCTTTTCCGGGCAGAGCATACACCGTCGAGACCGCGGAGAACGCAGAGGAAGGCAACAGGCGAAGAGTTTCGGCAGGATTCACAGGATGAATACCGGATGAAGCGTTGAGTACACTACTCTTTCATTCCCGTTCATCCTGTGATCCTGTCCGAACTCTTCTGCCTTCCTCTGCGTCCTCCGCGGTGAATCCCGTCTTCCTCTCCCGGTTCCCTTTAGAACGCGCGCGGCATTCGGTAGAACTACAGGAGCCTCATCGCGCGTTACCGGACCCACCATGCCGCAGCCCCTCGACCACCCGTTCCTCAACCTCGCCCGCGAGCGCGTCGTCATTCTTGACGGCGCGATGGGAACGAGTCTGCACCGCTACCACCCGACCGACAAGGACTGGGGCCACGCGCCCAACGGCAAGTCGCTGATGAACCTCTCCGACGCGCTCGTGTACACGCGCCCGGAGTGGGTGGCCGAGATCCATCGCGGGTTCCTCGAAGCCGGGTGCGACGGCATCGAGACCAACACGTTCAACGCCTCGCAGATCGTCCTCGACGACTTCGGCATGGGGGGCAAGCTCGACGAGATCAACCGGCTGAACATCAAGATCGCGAAGGACGTGGCCCGCGCGTACAGCACGCCCACGCGCCCGCGGTTCGTGATCGGCAGCGTCGGCCCCGGCACGAAGATGCCGTCGCTGACCGACCCCGCCATCTACGCCGACTTCGACACCCTCGCGGACGCCTACCGCGGGCAGGTCCGCGCGATGATCGAGGAGCGCGTCGACGCCATCTTGATCGAAACGTGCTTCGACCCGCTACAGGCGAAGTGCGTCGCGGTGATGACCATTGAGGAGATGAAGCGGGCCGGCGTGCGCCTGCCGCTGATGGTGCAACTGACGATCATCGACGCGCGCAAGAAGATGCTGCCCGGTACCGACATCCCCGCGGCGCTGGTCGCGCTCGACCCGCTCGACGAGATCGACGTGATCGGCATGAACTGCGGCGTCGGCCCGGACTGGATGGACGACGACGTCCGCCACCTGTGCCGCCACACGTCGAAGTTGGTGAGCGTGCTGCCCAACGCCGGGTTGCCGGAGACGCGCGGCGACGAGACCTACTTCCCGATGGACCCGGACACGGTCGCCCACTGGCTCAACAAGTTCGTGGTCGAGTACGGGGTGAACATCGTCGGCGGGTGCTGTGGCACGAAGAAGGAGCACCTCGCCGCGGTGTGCGCGCGCGTCCACGGCAAGGCGCCCGCGAAGCGCGTGCCGGTGCCCGTTGCCGCCGTGTCCAGCCTCCAGAGCGCGCAAGAGCTGATGGTCGATCAGCGCCCGCTGCTCGTCGGCGAGCGGACGAACACCAACGGCTCCAAGAAGTTCAAGCAACTTCTGGAAAAGGACGACTGGCACGGCCTCGTCGAAATGGCGAAAGAACAAGAGCGCGAAGGCGTTCACGTCCTCGACGTGTGCGTCGACTACGTCGGGCGCGACGGCGTGCGCGACATGAAGGAGGTCATCAAGCGCTACAACGAGGTGCTGACCAAGCCCATCATGCTCGACAGCACGGAAGTGCCGGTCATCGAGGCCGGGCTGAAGCTGTGCAGCGGCAAGGCCATCATCAACAGCATCAACCTTGAGGACGGCCGCAAGACGCTCGACCCGAAGACGATCCTCGCGAAGAAGTACGGCGCGGCCCTCGTCGCCCTCACCATCGACGAGAAGGGCCAAGCCGACACCGCGGAGTGGAAGTTCGCGGTCGCCAAGCGCATCTATGACATAGTGGTGAACGAGTACGGCATTCCGCCGTCGGACCTGATGTTCGATACGCTCGTGTTCCCGCTCTCGACGGGCCAAGAGCAGACCCGCAAGAGCGCGATTGCCACGTTCGAGGCGCTGCGGCTCATCAAGCAGAACCTGCCGGGCGCGCTCACGCACCTCGGCCTCTCGAATTGCTCGTTCGGCCTGTCGCCGTACACGCGCCAAGTGCTGAACAGCATGTACCTGCACTACGCGCTCGAGTACGGTCTCGACTCGGCCATTCTGCACGCGGCCAAGATCATGCCGCTGGCGGGCATCGACGCGACCGGGCGCGAGCTGTGCCGCCGGCTGCTGTTCGACGAGCGCACCTTCGACGCCAACGGGAACTGCGTCGAAGACCCGTTGCAAATGCTCATCGCGCACTACGCCGACAAGAAGACCGAGAGCAAGAAGACGCAGTCGCTCGGCGACACGGTCGAGGAGCGCCTGCGCCAAGCCATCATCCAAGGGCGGCGCGAGTCGCTGGTCGCGGACCTCGACGCCGCGCGCGAGCGGTACTCGCCCATCGACATCATCAACCGCGTCCTGCTCGACGGCATGAAGGTGGTCGGCGACCTGTTCGGCAGCGGGCAGATGCAACTGCCGTTCGTGCTGCAAAGCGCCGAGGTGATGAAGGCCGCGGTCGCGCACCTCGAACAGTTCATGGAGAAGGTGGAGGGCGCGGAAAAGGGCAAGATCGTGCTGGCGACGGTGAAGGGCGACGTCCACGACATCGGCAAGAACCTCGTGGACATCATCCTCACGAACAACGGCTACAAGGTGTACAACCTCGGCATCAAGCAGCCCATCGACACGATGATCGCGGAGCTGAAGAAGCACGACGCCGACGCCATCGGCATGAGCGGGCTGCTGGTGAAGTCGACGGTCATCATGAAGGAAGACCTCGTCACGCTGAACGAGCGCGGTCTGGCCCCGCCAGTGATCCTCGGCGGCGCGGCCCTGAACCGGCGCTACGTCGAAGTGGACCTGCGCAACATCTACAAGGGCCAGCTCTACTACGGCGAAGACGCCTTCGAGGGGCTGCGCGTGATGGACGAACTGGCGGCGCGCAAGAAGCTCGAGCGCGTCGGCAGCGTCGCGCTAAAAGGCATGGCGCAATCCGCGCGCAGCTCAATGGGGCGTGATATTGGGGGCAGTTCAGAAGGCGCAGGCAGCAAGACGAAGGCGACCAACCCGCTCAACAAGGAAGGCAAGGCACTCCCCCCGCGCTCGCCGTCCCTCGCGCGCGCCGCCGACCGGCCCCCGCCGCCGTTCCTCGGGTCGCGCGTGCGCACCGACTTCGACATGCGCGAGGTGTTCACCTACCTCAACGAGCTGACGCTGTTCAGCACGCAGTGGCAGTTCAAGAAGGGCGGGGTGAACCCGGCCGAGTACGCGAAGCAGGTGGACGAGGTCGCGAGGCCGGCGCTGGCGCGCCTCAAGGCGCTGTGCCTCGAACAGAACGTGCTGCGCCCGGCCGCGGTGTACGGGTTCTTCCCCGCCGCCGGCGACGGCACGAAGCTCACCATCTACGAGGACGACCACCGCACCCCGCGGCACACGTTCGACTTCCCGCGCCAAGACTTCGGCGACTTCCTCTGTCTGAGCGATTATGTCGAACCCGCGCGCGACGGGAAGGCGGTCGACTACGTCGGCTTCATGGCGGTGACGATGGGCCGCGAGGTCACGAAGGTGGCGCACGAGTGGTACACCGCCGGCAAGTACCAAGACTACCTGTTCCTCCACGGCCTCGGCGTCGAGAGCGCCGAGGCGCTCGCGGAGTTCGTTCACCAACAGGTGCGGCGCGAGTGGGGCATCGGCGCGGACGACTCCCCGCACGTCCAGAAACTGTTCAAGGGCCACTACCGCGGGTGCCGGTACTCGTTCGGCTATCCCGCGTGCCCGAACCTCGAAGACCAAGTGCCGCTGTTCGCGCTCATCGACCCGACGCGCATCGGTGTGACCCTGAGCGAGCAGTTCCAGCTCGAACCGGAGCAGAGCACGACGGCCATCGTCGTCCACCACCCGGCCGCGAAGTACTTCGTGACCCAGCGCGCCCCGGCCTGCGCCGGCGAACCGCCGGCGTAAGCCGGCTGGGTTGTCTTCGTGACTGGCGGACCCGGCCGGCTTACGCCGGGGGTTCGACGTCCCGTGCGGCGGGCCAAATCCCGTTCTATCCTCTTCGTTGTGTCTCTCTGCGTCCTCTGCGTTCTCCGCGGTGAACACTCTTGATCCTCGACGACGTGATGATCCGGATCGCGGGGCTGCGCGTGCTGTACGGCGCGTTCGCCGCGGTCAACGGACTGGATTTGGACATCCGCCGCGGGGAGCTGTTCGGGCTGCTCGGCCCGAACGGGGCCGGCAAGTCCACCACCATTCGCGTGCTGATCGGCCAGCGCTACCCCAGCGGCGGCAGCGTGTCCGTCGCGGGCATGGACGTCGTGCGCGACTGGGCCCGCATCAAGCCGCAGTTCGGCTACGTCCCGGATCGCGAGAACCACTTCGAAGAGTTCACCGGCCGCCGCAACCTCGAGTTCTTCGGTGAACTGTACGGGGTGCCGAAGCTGCGCGCCGCCGACGTGCTCAAAATGGTCGAACTGGACGAGGCCGCCGACCTGCCCGTTCGCGGGTACTCGCTCGGCATGCGCAAGAAGCTGCTGCTCGCGCGGGCGTTGCTGCACGAGCCACAAATCCTCTACCTCGACGAGCCGACGGCGAACCTCGACATCCACTCCGCGGAGGTCGTCCACCGCATCCTGCGCGAGCGCGTGAAGGAGGGCGCGACGATCATCCTGACGACGCACGACATGGACGAGGTGGAGAAGATTTGCGACCGCGTCGGCATCATGGCGAAGGGGAAGTTGGTCGCGCTCGATTCTCCGCTGGCACTGAAGCAGCGGCACACCGAGCGCAAGGTGGACGTGATCCGCGACGACGGCGAGCGCCTCGTGTTCGACCTCGACGACCCGCGCGCGCGCGAGCACCTCGCCGCACTCGTGACCGCGGGCCGCGCGCTCAGCATCCGCACCCGCGAGTTCGACTTCCACGCCACGTTCTTGAAGCTCACCGGGTTGGCGTTCGAGTAGGTGCCGCCTGCCGGGCGGCACCGCTGAACGGCGCAGTGACCTTTGCGTATAGCGGACCGAGTTCGGCAGCAGTGCCGCCCGGCAGGCGGTACCTACTGGAAAGAACGATGCGCTGGTACATCCTCCGCGCCCTGCTGAAGAAAGAGTTCGCCCGGCACTTGGCGAACCGCGGCGGGATCGCGCTCGCGCTGCTTCTGATCGCCGCCGCCGGGCTGCTGTCCGTGTTCGCCCCGCAGCAAGCCGCGGGCAACGGCACGGACATGGTCGGGGGCGTCCACCACTGCTACATCGAGTTCGACCGCGCGACGCCGCTCGTCAAGCACCTCGACGCCAACCAACCGCCCGAACTGAAGTCGGCGCTCCGGTTCGAGAAGATCGACCCGGTCGCCATCGGCACGCTCATCCAGCGGCAGCCCGGCACCGGATCGATACAGGTGACGACGCGGTTCGAGGGGACGAAGCCCGTTCTGGAGGTTCACGTTTGGCACCCGGACGGCCAGCCCGAAGCAATGGCCGCGTACGAGGCGTGGTTCTGGAAGGAGACGCGCCGCGCACTGGCCGCGCAGGTGCGCGAGAAGAACCCGGCGCTCCCGCCGGACCCCGACTTTAGCGCGGGCCACTGGCAGACGGTCGAAGCGCACGCGCACCTGAAGGCGCAAGCGGACAAACTGGGCGCGACCGTGCCCGAACTGCACGTTCACCGCAAGGGACTGGCCGCGCCGCCGCTCGACTTCCGCTCGGCCATCGCGACCGGCCTCGTCGTGTTCGCGCTGTACTTCTCGTGCGTGTACCTGCTGCCGACGCTCAACTGCGAGGAGCGCGAGCGCGGCGTGTTGCTGGCGCAGGCGCTCTCGCCCGCGTCGCCCTCGGAACTGCTGCTGGCGAAGTTCGTGTTCTACCCGGCGTTCGGGCTGGGGTTGGCCGCGGCGCTGTCCGGCATTTACAAGCCGCAAGTGTTATCGAGCCTGTTCTTCTGGCTGTCGCTGTGCGCGGTCGGCGGCGGGTTCCTCGGCATCGGCATGACCATCGCGGCGTGGGCCAAGACGCAGCGGGCCGCGTTCCTCGGCGGCATGTGCTACCTGCTGTCGGTGTCGATGGTGCTGCTGATCTGCTCGACCAACGGCATCCCGTTCCTGTCGAACTTGGCGGTGGAGTACCACGGGCCGCGCATCCTGCACGCGGCCCTGAGCGGCAACGCCAACAACTCGCACTGGCTGCACCTGATGGCCGCAATCGGGCTGGCGTCCGCGTGGCTGTTCGCCGCCGGCTGGGTGTTCCGCAGAAGGGGTTGGCAGTAGGTCAGGGCACAAACAACAGCACGTCATCGACGCTCAGCTCCGCGCCCTTCTCCGCGCGGAACACGATCTCGTCGGCGGTTTCCTTCCCCGTCAGCTTGAAGGTCGCTGCGCTGTCGCCCCACTTGTCCGCGGTCAGCGCCAGCTTGCGAGTTGCGACCACCTTGCCCTTGTCGCGCAGTTCGACCGCGACCCCGTCGGCCCCGGCCAGCTTGTACTTGAAGGTCAGTTCCGTGGCCGCGTCGAGCTTGCGCGTGCCGCGCATCCCGACGCGAATCACCTGTTCGTCGTTGTCGCCCTTCACGGACTTGGCGAACTTCCACGTGCGCGGCTTCTCGTGGGGCACGATCTGGAACGCGCCCGGCCACTCCTTGCCCTGCGCCCCGGTGTCGAACCACGCGCTGAAGATGACGCGCTTCGGGAACGGCCGCGTCTCGCCCGCGGCTGCGGCCTCGTACAGGATCACGTCGTCGATCAGCAGTTCCGCGCGCGGGTCGATGTAGAACTGGATGTCGTCGATGCGTTCATCCGCGGCGAGCGCGCCGCCGGTGCCATCGGGTCGGCGCATCTGCGTCATGTCTACGCACCCGTCGAGCCACTTGCCCTGTTCGAGGCCGGACACCGAGAGGTAGCGGTGGTAGCCGTTGGTGAGGCTGTAGAGCTGCACGCGAATCGTGTCGGTGGCCGTGAGCTTGTAACGGAAGCGAAGCCGCGTATTCGCGCCCATCGGCGGGCCGGGCACGGGGTTGAAGATCACGGCGCGGTCCATCGTCTTCATGTTGCCCTGACGGTCGTCGAAGTCTTGCGTGAGCACCGCACGCTGGCCGCGCACCCCGCCGGGGCGCACGTCCTTCGTCTCGCCCTTGCCGCACATCCACCAGCGCTTCTCGATGTCCGTGTCGTAGTCCTCCGCGACGTGAACCTTCGCCGGGAACGCACCCGGGTCGATCAGCTTCGCGGCGTGCTTCGGTTTCTCCGGGAGCGTCTCCGTGCCGAACGCGCGCACGCGCTCGACGTACCACTTCACGAACTCGTCGGCCTTGATCGCGGTGGCGACGCGACAGTTCGGCTTCCCGCCCCCGACCTGCGTGTTGCCCGTGTTGTGAACCTGTAGGTTCATTTCCTTGAACGTCAGGTGCTTCTCCTCGAACACGGCCGCGACCGCGACCGGGTCGAACAGCACCGGCGCTTCCTTGTCCCACAACTCGTACAGGTTCTGGATCTGGTAGGTGAGCATCGTCCGCGCGCCGAACAGCTTCTCCCGCGCGGCCTTGTCGAGCTTCACGGTCGCGGTGGCGTCGAGCGGGATCACGGTGAGCGGCAAACCGGCGGCGAACACCTGCTTGGCCGCGCCGGTGTCGCACTTGACGTTCCACTCGGGCTCGGGCTTGGCCGCACCGTCGTACCCGACCGCGACCGAGCCGCCCATCACCACGAACCGCTTCACCTTCTTGGCCGCGTCCGGGTGGGTCTCGATGAACTTGAGGATGTTCGTGAGCGGGCCGAGGCAGACGACGACGAGCTTACCGTCGTGCGCCTTCGCGAGTTTCGCGAGCAGGTCGGGCGCGGGTTCCTTCGACGGCTTCAGCGTGCGGTTGAAGATCGCGGCCGGGTGCCGGCGGTACTGAATCTGCCAGTCGATTTCGGTTTTCTCGGGTGGCGCGCCACCGATGGCGACCGGCGGCAGTTCCTCCGCCTTCTTCTTCCCGGTGATTTGCGTGAGGAACCGGCACACGAGCCACGCGCGGTCGTCGGCCGCGCTGCCGACGGTCGTAACGCCGACGAGGTCGATCTCCGGCGAGGCGACCGCCAGCGCCAGCGCGAAGGCGTCGTCCACGTCGGACCCGATGTCGGTGTCGATGACGACGGGCACCCTGTCCGCGGCGCGCGCGGGCACGGAGCACGCGCTGAGGGCGAGGAGGGAGAGGATGAGGCGCATGGGTGTTCCTGTAGGTGCCGCTCGGCAAGCGGCACCTCTGTTGAGCGCAGTTGGGTTGACGGTTATCGCAGAGGCGCGGGCATCGCGGTGCCGCTCGGCAAGCGGCACCTACTTACTTCTTCTTGCGCGTGTGCTTGTCGAAGAAGTCGTAAATCTTGGGCACGTTCGGGCCCACCACGTTGCCGTGGTCGCCGTCGGGCACCTCGATGTACTCGTGGGTCATTTCCAACTTCTTCATCTGGTCGGCCCACGGGCGCACGATCTCCGGGCGCACCAGCGGGTCTTTCGCGCCCTGCACCATGATGACGGGGATGTGCTTGATCTTCTCGGCCTCGGTCGACTTGTGGCCGAAGATGGCGGGGGCAATCGGCCCCAGCGCGGCCCACTCGTCCGGGAACTTGATCGCGAGGTGCAGGGTGCCGCCGCCGCCCATCGAGTGGCCCATCAGGTACACGCGGTCGGGGTCGATGTTGTACTCCTTCTTCACGATGCCGAGGACGTTCATCACGTCCTTCTCGCTCAACTCGCGCAGGTCTTCCGGGTCACCCTTCTTCGCGCCGATCTTCAGCCCCGGTTGGCCGTACCAGCCGCGCTCGTTGTACCCCATCGGGGCCGCGACGATGTACCCGCGCTTGTCGGCCTCGGCGGTCAAGTTCCGGGTCTTGATGAACTGCTGCGGGTTCCCGCCGAGGCCGTGCAAGGCGATGATCAGCGGGGTCTTCTTCTCCTTGTCGTACGCGCCCGGCACGAACAGCGCGTACTCCATGTCCTTCTTCGCGTCCTTGAACTCGTAGGTCTTCTTCTCGACCTTGCCCTTCTTCTCTTGCGCCTGCGCGCCGGGTTGAATGAAGGTGACGAGCGCGGCGACGGCCAGCGCGCACAACGCGAACCGCGAGCGGAACGGGGTCATGGTGGCTCCGGGGGTTGGGGGGCTCTTGGTTTCACGCGCTCCGGGCGGCCTGTTGTTCTTCACCTCCCTCCTTGAGGGGGAGGTCGCCGCCCGGCTTTGCGGGCGGCGGGTGGGGGGTAAGGTCTTCGGGGGCGCGACGGCGCTCACCCCCCACCCGCCGGCGACCTCCCCCTCAAGGTGGGAGGTGAAAAGCCGTCACTCCTTTGCGGCCTGTTCGATCAGCGTCTTCATCCGGTTGGTGACGTTCTCCTTCGTCGCCGGGTCGTTCTTGATTTCCTGCGTCACGATCTTGAGCGGGTTCACGTAGTTCTTGTACTTGTCGTTCAGGAACCCGACGCGGTTCTGGAACCCGGCGTCGGCGGGGAAGTCGAACTTCCACTCCTTCTTCACCTTCTTCATGGGCACGGTGGCAGTCGAGCCTTTGAAGGCCATCGCCTTCGCGAACGCTTGGCAGTGGTCGTTGTTCAACGCCCAGCCCTTGCCCGCGGGCACGGTAAACGTGATGGTCGCCTCGGCGGTGTCGCCGCTCTCTTTGCCCACGGTGATCTGTATGTCCTTCGGGAACGGGTCGAGCGACCAGAGCACGTACTTGAGTTCGTCGCGGGCGAGGCCGTGTTCCTTCAGTTGGTACTGGAGGTTGTCGATGGCCTCGCCGAGTTCGGCCCCGGCCTTCGCGCCGCGCTTGTACTGCTCCGCGGCCCCGTCGGTGCAGTAGTGGGCCGCGATGTCGTACTCGCGGGCCTCGATGGCCTTCTTGAACATGTCGGCCGCGATCTGCGGGGTGTCCGCGTCCTTTTAACCCTTCGCGAACCGCGCGGTGTCGGAGCGCTTGAAGAAGTACAGGTACGCGCCCCCACCGAGCAGTCCGAGAACCACGAGCAAAGCAATGAGTTGGCGCACGACGACACCTCTTTCGGGAAACGAAGAATGAAGACCGCGGACCGGGAATACAGAGAGTGTGCCCGAAGCGGGCGCGAATGGCAACGGGGTGGCCGTTCGCCGCGGGGCCGGGCTACGGCGCGCCGGCCGGCGGCGCGGGCGGCTTCGCCAGCAGGTCGCGAATCTCGGTCAGCAGTTTCTCGGTCGCGGTCGGCTCCGCGGGCTTCGCCGGGGCCTCGTCCTTCGACATCAGCTTGTGCATCGTGTTCATCCCCTTCACCACGAGGAACATGCAGAACCCGACGATCAGGAACGTGATGAGGGTCTGCACGAACGCCCCCCAGCCGACGCGCGCGTCCTTGTAGGTGAAGGCCTGCGCGGACACGTCGAACCCGCCGGTGGCGAGGCCCACGAGCGGCATGAAGATGTCCCTCACCAGCGAATCGACGATCTTCCCGAACGCGGTACCAATCACGATGCCGACCGCGAGGTCTACCACGTTGCCGCGGAGGATGAACTTCTTGAACTCGTCGAGAAACGCGCGCATGACCGGCTCCGGTGTTGGTGGGAAAATGACGGCCCGCCCAGAGTATGCGCCGCCCGCCGCGCGGTTCGCTATACCAACCTCCGCCCCGTTCCCCCGTGTGAGGTCGCGCGACCGATGCGCCACGTACTTTCCGCGCTCGTACAGAACCAGCCCGGCGTGCTCGCCACCATCGCCGGCATGTTGCACTCCCGCGGGTTCAACATCGACAGCCTCGCGGTCGGCGAGACCGAGTCGCACGACCTGTCGCGCATGACGTTCGTGGTCCACGGGGACGACAACGTACTCGATCAGGTGCGCAAGCAGCTCGACAAGATCGTCACCGTGGTGCGCGTCGACGACATCAGCTCCGAGAACTTCGTCGAGCGCGACCTGATGCTCATCAAGGTGAAGTGCGGGAGCTCGCAGCGGCCCGAAGTGTTCCAACTGGTCGAGAGCTTCCGCGGGCGCGTCGTGGACATCCAGCACGCCAACGTGATGATGGAGATCAGCGGCACCGAGGGGAAGGTGGAGGCGTTCATCGCGCTCATGCGCCCTTACGGCATTTTGGAGTTGGCCCGCACCGGGCGCATCGCGCTGGTCCGCGGCGAGGCCCGCCCGCAGGTCGCGGCCGAAGGAACCTGACACGTCCCAAGTCGGAAGGTCTCAAGTCGTAAGGTCGAAAGACAACGCGGCTTTCGACCTTACGACTTGAGACCTTCCGACTTGGGACTCACCCCGATGACCGCACCCGAAAAGATCGTGCTCCCGACGCGCCGGCTGGCCCCGGCGCAGGTGGAACTGCTCCGCGCGCTCCAGCCGGGCGACAAGATCAAGGTGACGCAGACGGTGCGCGTCGGCGCGAAGACGTGGACCGCGGAGGCGACCGGTGAGTTCCGCGCCATCGCGTACCTCGAAACCGGCGTCACCACCGAGCGCGTCAAGGACGACGACCTCGTCGTGCCCGTCGTCCGGTTCACCAAGCCCAACGGCGAACTGACCAGCATCAGCCTCGACGAGAACAGTCGGGTGGAACGGATGTGAGCTCGTGGGCGATGCAATTGCAGGTTGCAGAGTTGTGATTTTCGATTGAACGACGGCCGACCCGATCGCGCCGACTTCCGATCGAAAATCACAACTCTGCAATCAGAAAATCACTCGGCCTTGTCGCCCCAGACTTGCACGCCGAAGCCGTTGAGGTCGATGTCCTCGCCCTTTTCGGCGTCGGCCGGGCCGCCGCGGTCCACGGACAGGCGCAGGTAGGCCCAGAAACTGGTGCGCTCGCCCTGCATGTCGTAGCCGGTGGCGTCGGTGTCCGCTTCGAGCAGCCAGCGCCACCCGCGCCGCTCGTCCTTGCCGCCGTCACTGGCCTCTTCCTGCCACCCCTTGAGTACGCGCGACAGGTTCTGGAGCGCGACGCGCCAGCCCTTCGCGTCGGTGACGTGGAGCCGGACCTCGTCGCCCGCCGATTCGAGGGTCGCGTTCGGCACGGTCTTTAGGGACTCGTACAGTTTGTGTTCGATGGCCGCACAACGCCACGGGGACCACAGGTAGAACGTGACGCGCGGCGCGTCCATCGTAAGCCCGAACAGTTCGACGCGCATGGCCGCCCCCGCTTTCCCGGTCGCGTAAGATTGGTATCTGCAATCTAGCTCCGGACGCGCGGGCGGGGAAGGTGAGTGGCGATGCAACTCCCGGCACACGTCGAGTACCCGATCATCGCCATCGGCGACCTGCACGGGCGCGTCGCGTGGCTCGACAAGCTCGTCGCGAAGTTGCGGCGGCGGGCCGATTGGCCGCGCGCGAAGCTGGTGTTCCTCGGCGACCTCGTGGACCGCTCCGACACGGTCAAGCAACTCGTGTCGCGCGTGCTCGAACTGCTCGCGGAGAAGCCCGGCAGCACCTGCGTGACGGGCAACCACGACCTCGCGCTGGTGAACGCCGCCGGCCTGCACGACCGCCCCCCGCCCGCGTACTGGGTCAAGCGGTACGCCTCGCACTACGACCACAAGGCCACGTTCCTCAGCTACGTCGGCCACACGCCGGACTTTCTTCCCGTGGGCAAGTGGGAACAGGAGTTGGCGGAGTTGAAGGCCGCGATGCCGGCGGACCACCGGGCGCTCCTCGCGAACCTGCCGTGGGTCGCGGAGGCGGAAGGGCACGTCTTTCTGCACAACGGGCTGTCGCCGGAACTCGATTGCCCGGCGCGCGTGCAGGTCGAGTGCCTGCACCGGAGGCTGTGGGACCGGGCCGTCGTGAACCCGAAGTTCGGCACCGACTCGGACCGGCTGTTCGCGCCGGAGTACCCGGTGTGGCTCGGCGCGGACAAGAAGCTCTCGGCCGACCCGCTGCCGCTGCCGGGCAAGGTTCAGGTGAGCGGGCACGTGAAGGTGGACGCGCCGGACGCGAGCGCGGTGCGCGTCCGCATCGACACCAGCGGCGGCGTCTGCGAACCGCTGACCGCGTGCGTTCTGGGCGGCCCGCACGCGGCCCCGGAGTTCGTGTTCAGCAACGGGTGAGGCGCGGGGAGCGTGACTCCTTGGATCGCGTCGGGCCCTCACTGACCGGGGTTCTGGAGGCGCACGAGGCCGAAGGTGAGTTGCAGCACGATGAAGCCGAGCGCGAGCAGGCCGAGCAAGATGCCCAGCACGGCGAGCGGCTTGCGGTCGCTGTCGGCCCTCAAGCCCAGCGCCCCGGTGACGAGCGCCGCCACCCCCAGCGGGCTGATGAACGGCAGCGGCAGCACCATACAGCAGCAGATGAACGGGAGGTTCATCAGTATCAACACGACGCTGAGCGTGCCGAAGACGAGCGACGCGGTGGCGACGCCGTTGTAGCCGTTCGACCCCGACGGGGCCGGTCCGTCCAGTTCGTCCTCGTCGTACTCGTAATCGCCGTCCTCGTCGCGGTAGTCGCGGAACTCTTCGTTGTCGCGCGGGAGCGGGCGCGGCGCGGGCGGTTCGGCGTCCGCGGCCGGGCGCGGCGCGGCACCCGCGGCGCGGCCGGCGCGGGGGCGCGGCGCGC
>VGZJ01000159.1 GCA_016872595.1 Planctomycetota bacterium | reverse complement strand
GCCGAGCAGCGGCTGGCGGTGTACCGCGAGCAACTCGCCGAGCGACTGCGGGCCGAGGAGCCGGTCCACGACGATTCCGACGTGTACCTCGCTGCCCTGAGGAGTTGTCGCGAGGAGTTGCCCGAGGACGAGGCCGCGATCCTGCGGCTGCGGTACGAGCGGGGGTTGTCGTTCGAGGCCATCGCCACCCGTCGGGGGACGACGGCGGCGGCCGTGCAGCGAGCCATCTCACGCATCCGGTTCCGCCTCCGGGCCTGCATCGAGGGGCAGTTGAAACCCATATGAACCGCACCGACGAACTCACCGACCGCCTGATCGACGGCACCCTGACGGATGCCGAAGCGCTCGAGTTGCACGATCTGCTCGCGTCCGACGCGGGCGCACGGTCGCGGCACCTTGCGCTGGTTCGGCTGGAACTGGTGCTGCGGGGGCTGCGCACCGAGTTCGACCTCGCCGGGCCGACGGTGGCGAAGATCGAGTCGGACCGCGTCGAGCGGACCACGCGAGCGGTGATGGCCGAACTCGCCCACCGGCCCGCCCCGGGCCAACGGCGGTCGACCCGCCGCGTGCGTGTCTGGGCCGCGCTCGCGGCGTTGGCGGCCGCGCTACTCGTCGCGGTCTGGTTCGGGCAGCGTGCCCCAGACGCACCCCGCTTGCCCGACGATCCTCCGCGCGCCGCTCCCGACTTCGCACGTCTCACATCCGTGTCCGGCTCCGTCGCGGTCGTCGGCCCCGCGGGCGAGACTGCCGCCCGACAGAACCAGTCCTTCGCCCCCGACCAGACGCTCCGGACCGTCGGCGAAGACAGCGTTGCCGTGGTGGAGTTCCCCGACCGCACACGGATCGAGATTCACCCCGAGTCGATTGTCCGGTTCGGGCCGGAATCGACCGGCGAACTCACCCGGAAATTGTTTCTCATTCAAGGCCGCATCACCGCCGTCACCGAGGGGGGCCGCCTTGTGGTCGGGGCCGGGGCGACAGAGGTCAAGGCGAGCCGAGGCTCGTTCGCCTTATGGTCCGCCGGGCCGGGGTCGGCGCGAGTGGAATCGACGGCCGGGGACGTGCAAGTCAGCCACGGCGCACCTGCGGAACCGGTGCTGCTCGGCCCGGGGCACGCCGCCTACGCCCGCGACGAGCAGACCCCGATGCGGATCGACGCGCGCTGGCGGATCGACTCCGAACCGCGTGCCCGGCTCGACTTCCAGGCACTCGACGTCGGGTTCAATCTGGACGGAGAGGTCTGGGCAGTGTCGGCGAAGCAGTGGGCGCGGTGGACGCCGGGAACGCCCGACCCCGGCCGGACCCTGTTTCCGCCCAAGGTCTTCAACGACGGGCTGGCCGCGTGGCTGACCCCCGACCGGCGGGCCGTCGCCCTGTGCCGCATCGACGACCGCGAGGAGCGGATCGTCGTTCGCGAGTTGCCGTCCGGGGCCGAACGGGGTCAGATCCCCGTCCGCGTCAACGATCCCCGGGTCCTGTGCGTCGGGCCGGACGCTTCGTGGGTCGCGACCGCCGGCGAACAGAAGCCATTCAATCGCCGGATTCGAGTTTGGGACGTGCGGACGGGAGCGGAACGGTTTTCCCGCGAAGTGAACGACTCCGTCGCCTGCCTGGCCGCTTTGCCCGACGGTCGCGGTCTGGCGGTTGGCGTGTCTGACCTGGGAGGCGGCGCCAATAACGCGGTCGCGATATTCGACGCCGTCACCGGAGACCGCCTGGTTGAACTCCCGACCCGGCGCAAGTTCATCACGAGTCTCACGACCACCTCGGACAATCGGCGTCTCGCCGCCGGGTTTAACGGCGCCGTTCAGATCTGGGACGTACCGAATCGCAAGCTCCTCCGGACGCTCGACGGTTTTGAGCGCGGCGTCACTCGCGTCGCGTTCAGCCCAAGAGGGGACATCCTCGCCGCCGGTACTTCGGACGGGCAGGTATGGATTTGGGCCTCCGCGACCGGTCGCCGCACGCAGGTCATCGACACCGGCACCCGCGCAGTGCGGTCCCTGGCCTTCAGCGCCGACGGCAAACTCCTGGTCACGGCGACGAACAAGGCCCCGGTCGCCGTCTGGGAGGTTGCGCCCGAACCCGCGAACGACCCGAATACCTGAGGCGGATTGTCTGCGCGCAAAACCGGGCGGGGTTCTGTCTGAAAATCTGCTCATGGAGTCGTTCGGACATGCCCCGCTGCGTGCTGCTCATCCCGCCGCTGCTCTCCGCCCTCGTCGGTGCCCTCTCCGCCGCCGCGGAGCCGGCCGACGTCAAGTTCGCCACGGTCGCCGAGAGCAAGTCCGAGTACGAGAAGTCCGTCGGCCCGTTCCTGGCGAAGCACTGTGCCGCGTGCCACAACGCGAAGAACCCGAAGGGCGACCTCGACCTGGCCGCCCTCGACCCGGACATGAAGGCGACCACCAGCGGGGCCCGCTGGGCGATGGTGGTCGAGAAGCTCGCCAACGGTGAGATGCCGCCGAAGGGGAAGCCGCGGCCCTCGGACGCCGAACTGGTCGCGGTCGGCCGATGGGCACACGCCGAGGCCAAGCGGGCCGGGCGGCCGTTCACCCGCCGCGCCGCCTACGCCAACGGGAACGCCGTCCCCCACCACGTTCTGTTCGACCCCACGAACATCCCGCCGTTCGACGGCGGCCCGCGCGTTCGCCGGCTCAGCCCCGAAATCTACGCCGCGTTCACCAACGACCTTGCGAAGGGCAAGCCCGGCATCGGCCAGCCGTTCTCGCCCGAGGGGAAGTCCACGTTCAAGGATATGGGTGCCCCGAAGATGGACGAGCCGGTCACCGCCCAGCTCATCCAGAATGCCCTTGCCGTCGTCGAGTTACAGACGGCGCACAAGATCGAGGACGGGCAGGTGAAGGGCATCGGTGGCACGCCCAAAGAGTTTCTGGCGCTACTCGATCCGAAGAGCCCGCCCACCGACGCCCAGATGGAAGCGGCGGTCGTCAAGCAGTTCGACGTGATCCTCCGGCGCGCACCGACAGCCGATGAGAAGAAGCGGTTCGTCGCGTTCACGAAGAAGAATATTGCCGAGGCCGGGCCGGTGGTCGGTGCGCGGTACGCGATGGCCGCGGTGCTCCTGCTGCCGGAGGCGGTGTTCCGGATGGAGGTCGGCTCCGGGAAACCCGACGCGAAGGGCCGGGTGCGGCTGTCGCCTCGCGAGATCGCCTTCGCGCTGGCTTACGCCCTCACCGACAAGCGCCCGGACGCCGAGTTGCTGAAAGCCGCCGCGACCGGCGAACTCGACACCGACGCGGGCGTGGCGAAGCAGGTCCGGCGGTTGCTCGACGACCCGAAGACGGACAAGACCCGCATCCTCCGGTTCTTCCGCGAGTACTTCGGTTACGAGGCCGCGCTGGAGGTGTTCAAGGACAGCAAGGACAACCCCGAGCACGACGCGCGGGTTCTGATCGAAGACACCGACCGGCTCGTCCTTTACGTTCTCGAACAGGACCGGCAGGTTCTCAAGGAGTTGTTGACGACGAACAAGAGTTTCGTCGCGTACAAGACGGCCGCCGACACGAAGAAGAAGCGGGCGGAAGAACTCGCGAAATTCGAGAGGGAAAAGGCCGCGAACCCGGAGAAATTCAAGGGCAAGACGTACAAGCCCTCCGGCAAGAGCATCTACGAGGCGTACGGGCTAAAGGATTTCCCCGACACGCAACCGGTCGAACTTCCCGCGGAGCAGCGGGCGGGCATTCTCACCCAGCCGGCGTGGCTGGTCGCGCAATCCACGAGCTTCGATAACCACGCGATCCACCGCGGCAAGTGGGTCCGTGAGCGGTTGCTCGGCGGGGTCGTGCCGGACGTCCCGATCACCGTCGATGCGCAACTGCCGGACGCACCGCACAAGACGCTTCGCGAGCGAATGGCCGTGACGCAGGAGAAGTACTGCTGGCAGTGTCACCGGCTCATGAACGACGTGGGCTACCCGTTCGAGCAGTTCGACCACTTCGGCCGGTTCCGCACGGCCGAGAAGGTACTCGACCCCGTCGCCACGGAGAAGAACAAAGACCCAAAGGGCAAGCCGCTCGGCCCGGTGATGCGTGACGCCCCGCTGGACGCCGCCGGCCTGATCGCCCACGTCGCCGACCCGGCGCTGGACGGCCCGGTGAAGAACGTGGCCGAGTACATGAAGCGTCTGGCCGGCTCGGAGCGGGTCGAGCAGGTGTTCGTGCGGCACGCGTTCCGGTACTGGGCGGGCCGCAACGAAAGCCCCGGGGACGCCGCCACGTTGCAAGCCGCACACAAGGCCTACCGTGACAGCAACGGCAGCATGAAGGCGTTGATCGTCTCGCTGCTGAGTTCCGAGTCGTTCCTCTATCGCGTGCCGCCCCCGCCCGAACCGAACAAGTAACCGACCCACCACCGAACAGCCGGCTCACGCCGGCCGCTCGCCAACCCGGAGTGCCGATCATGTCCTTCGACCGCCGCGACGCCCTGAAGACCCTTGGCCTGTCGGCCGGGGCGACGTTCCTCGCTCCCGTCCTGTCGCGGATCGAGGCGCAGGCCGCCGGGAAACCCGTGACAGCGAAACGGTTCGTCTTCGTCGTGGAAAGCAACGGCGTACGCCCCGAGCAACTCGCTCCGACGGGTCTGAAACGGAATCCTCGTCCGGGACAGGCGCTGAACGGTCCCGCAGAGTTCATCGACGTTCCTCTGAAGGACAAGGATCTGCCGTTCTCGCTGGAGCCGGTGAAGGCCTGGAAGGACAAGGTCACCATCGTGCAGGGGCTGTCCAGCCGGGTCTGCAGCGGCGGGCACTCCAACAACTTCCAGGCGCTCGGCGCCTTCGGCGCCGGTCGCGGCAACGGCAGCGAGAGCATGGCCATCCTCGGCGAGACGATCGACGGGGCGCTGGCGAAGCATCTCGGCGGGATCTTCCCGCACATCGGCCTCGGCATCTCCAAGCGGCTCGAGAACAACATCATCTACAACGTCTCGGCGATCGGCCCGAACAAGGGGTTGCCGACGATGGTGAACCCCGCGAACGCCTACGGCACGCTGTTCGGCATCGCCGCCGACGGTGCCGCGAAGCAGGAGTTCGCCGCCAAGAACAACCTGCTCGACTTCCTCAAGGACGACGTGAAGCAGGCCGGGAAAGCCGTCGCCGGGGCCGAGAAGGAGCAGTTCGACGCCTACCTCGAATCGTTCGAGACGCTCCGCGACCGGCAGAGCAAGCTCAACGAGATCAAGCACACCCTCCGCGAGAAGGGGCCGGTCGTTTCGGACAAGTACACGTCCGCGGTGGAGACGGACCGACTCGACGCCCAGTTCGACATCGGTGCCGCCGCCCTCGTCTGCGGGCTGACCAACGTGCTGACGCTCTCGTCGGCCGCCGGGGTCCGCGACTTCGACATCACGTTCAAGGGGCTGGGGCTGAACATCGACAAGCACTCGATCGGGCACGGGGGCAGCTTCCAAGGGAAGAAGTGGGACGAGCTGTACAACATCATCCGCCGGTACCACTTCGACCTGATCGCCGGACTCTGCAAGAAGCTGGAGAAGGTTCCCGAAGGCAACGGCACGATGCTTGACAACACGGTCATCGTGTACCTGTCCGACGGTGCGGAAGGGCACCACAGCCGGTGCTGGGAGTGGCCGATGGTGGTGATCGGCGACATGGGTGGAAAGCTCAAGACTGGTCGGTACATCGATTACCCCGGCTACGGCCACAAGACCCACCGCACGACCGCAAACATGTACCTCACGCTCCTGCACCTTGCTGGGGCGAAGCGGGAGACGTTCGGCATGCCCGACCCGAACCTCAAAGACATCGACCAAACCGGCCCGCTGAGCGAGATGCTGGCGTAATCGCCCCGCCGGCCGCCGGTCATCGGACTCGCGGGCCGGATTCACCCCCGTAGCTTCTGAACAATCGCCCAACGCGACTCAACCTGACCGTCACCACCTCTTATGAGGATGGAAGAACATGTTGAACTTCCTGGGATCTCCTGACCGCTGCTGCGATGGTGTCTCCCGGCGCGGCGTCCTCCAGGTCGGCGCGCTCGGGGTCGGTGGCCTCACCCTCGCGGATTTGTTCCGCCTTCAGGCGCAGGGGGCCGCTCGGCCCAAGTCCGCGGTGAAATCGATCATCATGGTCTACCTGCACGGCGGGCCGAGCCACATCGACACGTTCGACATGAAACCCGACGCGCCGGCGGAAGTTCGGGGAGAGTTCAAGCCCATCTCGACCAGCCTCCCCGGCCTGAACATCTGCGAACTTATGCCGGAGCTGTCCAAGGTCGCGGACAAGATGACGGTGATCCGCAACATGTGTTTCTCGGAGTTTGCGGACGCCCACGACCCGGTGCTCGTCTACACGGGTTTCCACCACCGACCTATGGTCCGGCCCACGTTCGGGTCTGTGGTCAGTAAGCTGCGTGGCGGGGTTGTGCGGGAGGTGCCCCCGTATGTCGCCTTCGACGACCCGTGGACGCCTCGGCTCTCGACGGACTTCCTTGGCTTGACCCACCATCCTTTCATTCCAAGCGCGGATCTGAAGGCGATAGGACCATCGGGGGGAATGACGCTCGACCGCGTGAGTGATCGGAAAGAGCTCCTGTCTGCGCTCAACTCGCGGCAACGCGTCGCCGACAATGAGCGCGGCAACGTGGGGGCGATGGACGCGTTTCAGGCCCGCGCCCTCGACATGGTGCTCAGCCCGAAGGCCCGCGATGCGTTCGACATTCAGAAGGAGCCCGATACGGTTCGGGCCAAGTACGGCGTCGGTGGGACGCAGTTTCTTCAAGCTCGCCGACTGGTCGAAGCGGGCGTCCAAGTGGTGACACTCACCGCCAATCAGGAAGCCAAGACGTGGCACACCCAAGGTCCTTGGGACCATCACGGCGGGGTCTTCAAGGGGTTGCGAAAGGAGTTGCCGGCGCTCGATAAGCATCTGTCCGCCCTGATTACGGACCTGTACGAGCGCGGGTTGGAGAAGGACGTGGCAGTTGTGGTCTGGGGCGAGATGGGACGGACTCCGAAAGTGAACGGGGCAGCAGGCCGCGACCACTGGAATGAGGTCGGCTTCACGCTCGTCGCGGGTGGCGGGATGAAAATGGGCCAAGTGATCGGCTCCACCACGCGGTGGGGCGAACGGTCGAAGGACAGCCCGTACACGCCCAAAGACCTGCTGGCCACGCTCTACTCCCACGTGCTGGGCATCGACCCTGCGACCACGCTGACCGGGCCGGATGGTCGGCCCATCCGCATGTTTGAAGATCATGGCATCATCGGCGAGTTGACAGGCCAGGCGTCGAACATCGGAGGCCCGATCGTTCCTCGCCATTACTCAAAATGAACCGGCCGGCCGGCTGTCGGAACTGCTGGTCTAACCCCGGAAGTGTCATGCTCGAAGTAGTCACCGGTTCGCGTTCCAGGCTGTGCGACGGTAGCTCGCGCCGCGACTTCCTCCGGGCCGGACTGTTCGGCGGCCTCGGCGTGCTTGCCGGCGGCCGCGGCCTCGCCTCCGATCCGGCGAGCGCCGGCCCGTTCGTACGCGACAAGTCGGTGATCTTCCTGTTCCTCGCCGGTGGCCCTAGCCAGTACGAGACGTTCGACCCCAAGCCGGACGGCCCGGAGGGCTCCACCAGTCTCAACGGGCACATCCCCACTGCGATTCCGGGCGTGCGGTTCTCGGCGTACCTCCCGAAACTCGCCAAACTCGCCGACCGGCTCACGGTGGTCCGGTCGTTCCGCACCAAGCACCCCGAGCACAACGGCGCGCACAAGCAACTGATGACGGCCGACCTGACGGTGCAGGACGGCAAGCCGATCACCGAGCCGGGGATCGGCGCGATCTACGCCCGCGCGGCCGGGGCCGTGAACCCGACTTCTGGCCTGCTGCGCCACGCCCTCATCCCGACGACCACCCGCAACAGCAAGGGTCGCGCCGGGTTCAACGGGGCGTTCGAGTCGGTCGTCGAGGGCTGTCAGCCGGCCGGAATCGGAGCCGCGTTCGCGCCCTTCGAGTTGCTCGCACCACTGTCGGACGGGTTCGCCGAGGAGAAGAAGAAACGCAAGCCCGGTGAGGAAGGGCCGCCGAACCCGCTCGACGTGTTCGATCCGAAAGTGCCGACGCCGCAACTCGACGCCCGCCTCGGGCTGCTCAAGGAACTCGATCGGTTCGACCGCGCCGCCGACGCCGCGGGGGCCATGAACCGGCTCGACGAGTTCACCCGCCAAGCCGCGGGGTTGCTCCAGACCGGTCGCGTCCGCAAGGCGCTCGACCTGTCGCTCGAAGACCCGGCGACGATCAAGGCATACGACACCGAACAGTTCCTCAACTGGAACTGCGACGACAACTCGAAGTTCATCCGCACCGGCCCGTCGATCGGGTCGTCGCTCGGGCGTCAACTGCTCTTGGCCCGGCGGCTGTGCGAGGCCGGGGCCGGGTTCGTCACGGTCATCAACGCGAACTGGGACTTCCACGCCCGCAAGGGCATCCCGAACATGCCCGAGGGGATGGGCGCGTTCGCCCCGCCGCTCGACCACGCCGTCTCCGCCTTCCTCGAAGACTTGAAACAGCGCGGACTGGAGGACAAGATCCTGCTCGTCGTCACCGGCGAGTTCGGCCGCTCCGGACTGGACAAGAACCTCGGTCGGCACCACCACGCGAAGTTGTGCCCGCTGGTGTTCGCCGGCGGCGGACTGAAGCACGGGCAGGTCGTGGGACAGTCCGACCGACGCGGCAGCGAACCGGCCACGGAACCGATCGCCATCGCCGACCTGCACGCGACGGTCCTACACACGCTGCTCGACGTCAACCGAATGCGGACCGACGCGGGCGTTCCGGCGAAGGTACTCGACCGGGCCACGAAGGGCACCCCGATCCGGGAGTTGTTCTCGTGACGCGCCTGACGGCCTTCGCGATGCTCCTCTTGCCGGCCGCGGACACATTCGCTGGTGATCCGCAAGCGTCCGTGCTGCGCGGGCACGAGCGCTGGGTCACTTGCGTGGCGTTCAGCCCCGACGGTTCGCGCGTCGCTTCCGGCAGCGAGGACGACACGGTCCGCGTGTGGGATGCCGCGACCGGGAAGGAACTGCTGAAACTGGAAGCGAAGGGCAAGGGTGCCACCTGCGTCGCGTTCAGCCCGGACGGTAAGCGGGTCGTCACGGGGACGTGGGACAAGCTCGTGAAGGTGTGGGACGCGGCGACCGGAGAGGAGTTGCTCGTCCTGAAGGGCCACAAGGAGAACGTGACCTCGGTGTGCTTCAGTCCCAACGGCAAGCGGATCGCGTCGGGCAGCGGGGACGACACGCTACGGGTGTGGGACGCGCGCACCGGTAAGGAACTGCTGAAGTTGGAGGCGAATAACGAGTACGACTTTACCGCGGTCGCGTTCGGCCGCGACGGGGCGCTCTTGGTCGCGGGCGACGGCGAGAGTGGGCTGACCGTGTGGAACGCGAAGACCGGTGAGGAACTGCTCACCTTCGTCGGGCACCGCATGACCGTCACTTCGGTGTGCTTCAGCCCGGACGGGAAGCACATCGTGAGCGGCAGTCGCGACAAGACGGTAAAGGTGTGGGACACGAAGACTGGCAAGGAGCTACTGTCTCTCGACGGCCACACCGAAGACGTCACATCGGTCGTCCTCAGCGCCGACGGCAAGCGGATCGTGTCCGGCAGCGAGGACAAGACGGTGCGCGTGTGGGACGCCGTGAGCGGCAAACGATTGCTGACGCTGCGCGGGCCGAAGGGCATTCGGTCGGTCGCGCTGACGACGGCCGGCAATCGCATCACCGGTGCGTGTGGGAACGACGTTCTGGTTTGGGACATCACCAAATGACGACTCGCTGTGTCGCGACGCGGCAAGCCGCGGCGCTCGTGGTGCTGGTCGCGACCGCGCTGGCGGCGCGCGCCACCGACTCGTTTCAACAGGTTGCCGCGCCGTTTCTCAAGCAACACTGCGTCGCGTGCCACGGCGAGAAGAAGCAGGAGGCCGGCGTTCGCTTCGACCAAGTGGACGGCGTGACCGCGGGCAACCGCAACCTGTGGACGATGGCCTATCAGAAGGTCGCGGCCGGTGAGATGCCCCCGAAATCGCGCCCGCAGCCGACCGACGCCGACAAGAAAGCGCTTCTGAAGTGGGTCGCCGACGCGCAGCGGGCGATCGGCTCCACCGGCACGCGGCGGCTCAACCGGCGCGAGCTGTCGGCGAGCTTGCGCGACGTGACCGGTCTGTCGGTCGATTTCGCGCAAGGACTGCCGGGCGACGGCACCGTCGCGGGGTTCGACACCGGCGCGGACGGACTGCCGGAAGCGTCCGATTCGGTCGCGCAGTGGCTCATCGTCACGCGCCGCGCGACCGACGGGTTGCGCTTCCTTGACGAACCGAAGGGAAAGACCTTCGCGCTGAACTTCGCCGAGGTGAAGGACGTCCGCAAGGCGTTCGACGCGTGGAAGGCTGACGGCGTAACCGGCAAAGAACTGCGGGGCACCCCCCGGCCGGGCCTCGGATTACTGATCGAGCCGCGCGCGGTCGGTGACCGCGAGGAGTGGAGCGTTAGTGTGCCCGCTCCGCCAAGCAAGGAGGGTGTGCTCCGGTTGACGCTTGTCGTCTCCGCGATGAAGTCGATGGAGCGCTTGCCGAACCCGCGGCTGTGGGTGCGAATCGGCGGGCGCGACCTCGACTTCCGCGAGATCACCGGCACCGCCGACAAACCGCAGCGCCTCATCTACGAAGTGCAACTGGGCGACCTGATCGTTCAGCCGAAGGGCGTCACGATTTCACTCGCGAATAAGGTGGAGATCCCCTACGCGGTCGAAGGGTTCGAGAACGAGGACAAGAGCAATCCTAAGGACCCGCCGCCGGGCGGCACCGGGTTGTTCCGACCCGCGTTCGATCGCAAGCTGCCGCCCGAAAAGCAACCGGCCCCGTTCATCGTTCTTCAGCGGATCGAGATCGAGCCGAACGCTGTGACCGCGTGGCCACCGAAGGCATGGAAGGTCGATGTCGGCGCGATCAGAGACGACACCACCTCAGCCAAGCGCCTGCTCTCGCTCTGGACGGAGCGTGCGTGGCGGCGTCCGGTGAGCGACGCAGAGTTGGCTCCGGTCGTGAAACTCTACGAGAAGGTGCGCGGCGGCGGCGCATCATTCGATGTCGCCCTCCGCGCCGCGTTTCAGGCGGTCCTGATGAGCGCGCCGCTCCGCTACATGGCCTCGCCGTCGCACCCGGACCCGGTCGTCGCTCAACACGCCATCGCGTCGCGTTTGAGTTTCATGTTCTGGGGCGAGCCGCCGGACACCGAACTGCGCAGGCTGGCCGCCGCGGGCAAGCTCCGCGATCCGACCGGACTCGAGGCACAGGTGGATCGGCTACTGGCAGATCCGCGGAGCGACGCGTTCGTGCGCCCGTTCGTCGTGCAGTGGCTCGAAATGGAACAGCCGATCACGATCGCTCAGTCGCACATCCAGAAGCAGGACTTCCGCTTCGCACGTTACTTGAAGGCGTCGATGCGCGAGGAGACGGTCGCCTACGTCGCGCAACTGATCGCGGACAACCGCCCGACGAGCGAGTTGATCGTCAGCGACTGGACGATGATGAACGACGCCCTCGCGCGACACTACGGCTACGGGCCGCTCGCGGGCGGCGAGCTTCGCAAGGTGAAGCTGAAGGCGGACGACCCGCGCGGCGGCATCCTCGGCCACGCCGGGATTCAGTCGATGCTGTGCTGGATGGGCGAGAACTGGGTGATCTACCGCGGTGCGTGGGCCCTGCGCCACATCCTCGACATGCCGCCCCCGCCCCCGCCGCTGGAAGTACCCGAACTCAACCCGTCCGACGGGAAGAACAAGGGCAAGCCGTTCCGCGAGTTGCTCAAACAGCACCAATCGGACGCCAAGTGTGCGGTGTGTCACAAGACCATCGACCCTGTCGGGTTCGCGTTCCAGAACTTCGACATCAGCGGGCGGTGGCGCGACGTGGAGCACGAGCACTACAAGCGCGGCGAACTGGACGGGCGCATCGCGTGGGTCGGCGAGGGGAAGGCGCGACCGGTGGACGCGACCGGCCGCTTACCGCGCGGCGAGGTGTTCAAGACGTTTGCCGAGTTCAAGCAACTGGTCGCGAAGAACTACCACGACGACCTCACGCGCGGCCTGCTGAAGAATTTCTTCGTGTACGGCACCGGCCGCCTGCCCGGTATCGACGACATGGGCGAAATCAAGGCGATCATGGACGCGCACCGCGCGAAGGGCTACCCGCTTCGCGACCTGTTGAAGGCGGTCGTGCGGTCGCGTGCGTTCCTCGAACAGTACGACTCGATACCCGAAGGGAAACCGAGATGAACCGGAAGACGCACTCGATTTCGCGACGCACCCTTCTTCGTGGGTTCGGCGCGGCGCTCGCGCTGCCGTATTTGGAAATCATGGGCGGGCGCACGTGCGCGGCCGAAGCCGGTGCGAAGGAACCGCGGCGGCTCGCGTGCTTCTACATCCCCGGTGCGATCGGCCGGCACACGTGGTTCCCAACCGACACCGGCCCGAAGTACACGCTCGCGCCGGCGCACAAGCCGCTGGAAAAGCTCCGCGACGAGTTCTCCGTGCTGACGAACCTGTCGCACATCACCGGGCGCATCAGCGGGCACGTCCACCCGTACAACTGGTTGACCGGGCACAACATCAACCTCAACCCCGGCACGATCACCAACACCGTATCGATGGACCAAGTCGCCGCGAAGCACCTAGGGGCGACGTGGGTGCCGTCGTTGGCCCTCTCCTTTACCGACGGTGTGGGCACCGCGACGCTGTCGCGTAACTCGATGGGCGTGGACATCCCCGCGACCGCGAACTACCGCACCGTGTTCGAGCGCCTGTTTCCGCCCGCCGACAAGGACCAACTCAAGGAGGCGAAGGCCCGGCTCGCGCTCAACCACAGCATCCTCGACACCGCCGGCGCGGGCGTGAAGGACGTTCAGCGGCAACTTGGGGCCGAAGACCGCAAGCGACTCGATCAGTACCTCGACTCGATCCGCGAGGTGGAGAAGCGCCTCGACGACAGCGAGATGATCCTCGACCGCGGGCGGCCGAAGTTCGATGAGGAGGCGGTGAAGACTCAACCGCAGGGCAAGAACCGGATGCAGGAACACATCGAGATGATGATGGACCTGATCGCGCTGGCGTTCCAAACGGACATGACGCGGGTGGTGACACACAGTTTGGGCGGCGAGGGCGGGCCGAACTACGACGAGTACAAGGACTGGGCGCAGGCGGCCGGGGCACCGGTCCGCGGCGCGCACGACGTTCACCACAAGGCACAAGGACCGACCGACTCGCCGGAAGCGAAGGTGATCGCGGCTCGCGACGAGATGTTGGTCGCCTGTGTGGCGCGCCTCATGGACAAGCTGAAAGCGATCCGCGCCGCGGACGGTACGCTGCTCGACCACACCGTACTCTTGTTCGGCGGGGCGCAAATCTCAAGCCACTCCGGCAAGAGCTTCCCAACGCTCTTGGCCGGCGGGCGCAAGCTCGGCTTCAAGCACGGCCAGCATGTGAAGTGGGAAGGTGACAAGCGGCCGATGTCGGACCTGTACCTGACGATCCTCCAACAGCTTGGGTGCCCGGTGAAGTCGTTCAAGGAGAGCGCAGGCCCGATCTCGGAAGTGCTGGCGTAGGTTGCTGCCCCGAACTGCTGAAGTCTACCATTCGCGACATGACCGCTTTCCAACGGATCGGTTCTCGCCGGAGGAACCGCCACACAGAGTGGCCGAAACTGTTCACCCGTCGCCGAGTTTGGCGAGAACGTCGCCGACCTTCGCCCGATCGCGGGGGGTGGTGCTCACCTTGGCGAACGTCACCTTCCGTCCCCCGTCGATACCGAAAAGTGGTCGGGACGTGACCTTCACTTGGTGTGAAGCCGCCCTGAAGGGTTGCGCCGGGAGTGTGGAGACCCAGTGCGACATCATCCTGATCATTGTGGTGCTCGGCTCGCCGGACAGAAGTACATCCGCAACCAGAGGCTTCAATTCGGTCACGGGTGCATGGCCGTGAAGAGCCCGAGTCGAGCGACTTGGACGAGGGCGCTGGCGACGCTTCAATTCGGTCACCGACCCGGCCCGCGGCGTCATGGCCGCAACGATCCGCAAGCTGCGCGTGCTCGCGCACGACGACATGTCGCGGCGGGTGACGCTGGAGGCGAACCCGACCCGAGCCGGCGACGTGTACGACTTGCTCGACGCCCACTTCCCGGTGCCCCGGTCCCCGCGGGACGAACTGTTCGTCAAAGAGTGGGCAAAGGAGCACTGAAAGGGGCACGAGCGGAAAAGAAGCAACGATCCGCGAGAGGGCTAAAACCCAGGTGATTCGCGATACCTTCGCTCCAAGTCGGCCATGAGTATTGGCCGCTTCTTCTTGGATCGTGCCTTCTTCATGATCTTGCGTCGTTTCATGGCCTCT
>VGZJ01000158.1 GCA_016872595.1 Planctomycetota bacterium | reverse complement strand
CGCCAACGCGACTTGCGCCTTGAATGCGGACGTGTGCGTGCGGTTCGGCTTGCCCATCTCTCGGACCCTCCAATGGGACCACCCGATAGCAACCTATCCGGTGGTCCAGTTTTCGGGGTCCACCATAAACATCTAGTAAGCACCGCCTAAGTCGGGTGCCGATAGCAACGGCACACCCGGTCGCGCACGGACGCGCGCCGTGCCACACCGAAAGGGAGTTCGCCATGCGAATTGCTCGCGTGGGCCGATTACCGATAGCGGTCGCCCTCGTCCTGTGCGCCGCGCCAGCGGCCCGCGCCCAGTTCCCCCAAGCCTCGACCCCCGTTGCCGGTTACGCCGACGCGCCGCCCGCCGGCACGACGAAGCCCGGCGACATGACCGCACTGTACGACAAGGGGCTGACCAGCGACCGGCCCATCAAGTACGGCGGCCTGTGCTGCAAGAAGCACAAGGGCTGCTTCCAGAAGGAAACGCTGTTCGAGTGGTCCGTCGGCTGCGACCCGCGGAAGAAGGACGACGAGAAGGACGGCGCGGACGGCGACAACGAGGAACCCGACGACGACGAGCGCCTCAAGTCCGACCGCCCGGACTTCACCGAGGCGTCGTCCACCATCGGCCGCGGGCGCGTCCAATTCGAAGGCGGCTACACCTATATCGGCGACCGGAACGGGGGCGTCCGGACGCGCACGCACAGCTACCCCGAAGGGCTGCTCCGCGTCGGCATGTTCGCGGACTGGTTCGAACTGCGTCTGGGCCAGAACGTGTTCGCGCAGTCCGTGACCGAGAACGGCGTGCGCACGACCACAACATCGGCGAGCGACCTGTACGTCGGGGCGAAACTCGCGCTCACCAAGCAGAAGGGCGTACTGCCGGAAATGGCCGTCATCCTTCAGGGCACGGTGCCCAGCGGCGGGCGCGCGGTCACCGCGGACCGCGTGCTGTACGGGTTCAACTACCTGTTCTCGTGGGACTTGAACGACACGTTCTCGCTCGCCGGCAGTGTCAGCGCGAACAAGAACGTGGACGACGCGCGGCGCGAGTACGTCCTGTACGCACAGTCGCTCTCGATCGGCTACACGCTCGGCAAGAACCTGACCGGGTACACGGAGTGGTTCGCCCTCTACCCGGCGTTCGCCACCAACACCGGCGGCGGCGCGCAGCACTACCTCGACGGCGGGCTCCAGTACTTCCTCACGAAGAACTTCGCCCTCGACGTGCGCATCGGCGTGGGCCTGAGCCGCAGCGCCGACGACCTGTTCGCCGGGGCCGGCTTCGTCGTGCGGTATTAGTAGAGTAGTAGACACACGCCGTGTGCCGTTGCCGCGCAAGGGTCAGCGACGGCACACGGCTTGGGCCTACGACTCTGATGTCCCATGATCGAGCACGAGTTCGGGGTGCCGTTTCCGGGCGCGGTGGTCGAACAATCGAAGTGGACGCATACGGCGCTGAAAGTGATGCCGGACGGCCACCTCGACTGGGCGGCGCTGTTCGGCTCTTCCACAGCTCCGGTGGTGCTCGATCTGGGGTGCGGGAACGGGCGCTACCTGATCGGCTCGGCGCTGGCGCGCCCGACCCACAACCACCTCGGCGTGGACGTGCTCCCGGTCGTGATCCGGTACGCGCGCAAGCGCGGCAACCAGCGCGGCCTCGCCAACCTCAAGTTCGCGGTGCTGGGCGGGCGCGAGCTGCTGGAGCGCCACGTCGCCCCGCACTCGGTGGCCGAAGTTCACTGCTACCACCCCCAGCCGTATTACGATCCGGCGAAGGTTCACCTGCGACTGGTGACGCCGCAGTTCCTCGCGCTCGTTCACCGCGCGCTCGTGCCCGGCGGGCGGTTCGTGATCCAGACCGACAACCCCGGCTATTGGAAGTACGTCCGCGCCGTGGTGCCGGTGTTCTTCGAGTTCCGCGAACTGGCCGGGCGCTGGCCGGACGCGCCGAAGGGGCGCACCCGGCGCGAGATCGTCGCGCTCCAGAAGAAGCTGCCGGTGTTCCGCGCGGAGTGCGCGGCGAAGGCGGACCTGAGCGAGGCGGGCGCGGTGGCGCTGGCCGAGGCGCTGCCGCCGCCGACGTTCGATGCCGACCGGCGGCTGCGCGCGCTGGACGAACTGGCGTAAGGGGAACGACTACTTCGGGCGCGGCGGGCCGGGGCGCGGGGCCGGGTGTGCGGACCGCGGCGCGGGCGCGGCGGGCGCGGCGAGCGGCGGCGGCTTCACCACGGGCGCGGTCGCGGCCCCCGTGAGCCACACGCGGGCCAGCGCTAGGGCCACGCCCTGCGGCCCGTCGCCGTCGGCCTGCACGGTCTTGCCGTCGGCGGTGAGGGTGCCGGTCCACGTGCCGTCCGCGCGGCAGGTGATGGTCATCTGCGTGCCGGGGGGGAGCTGCTTGAACGCCTCGCCCTTCTTGGGCACGTTCGCCGCGGCCTGCTTCTGGTCCTCGTTGAGCTTGGCGACGCACACCTCACACCGCGTCTTCTGGAACTTGGCGAGCCGCTGCGCGCGGTACTTGTCGACGGCGTAGTGCTGGAACTCGCGCAGGCACCCGCAGGCGCGTGCGACCATCGGCCGCGCGATCACTTCTCCCGACGGCTGACCCATCTGACCGACCTCCGAGGGCGCACCGCCATGATACGACACGCGCGCCGTTTCGCCAGAAGGAGTCCCGGGCGGCTACCGCGCGACGAGGCGGACGATGCGCTCGAGTTGCTTGCGGTGGATGCGGTGGTGCATCGCGGCCAGCCGGTGCCAGCCGATCGCGCTTAGCGGGCCGAACCACGGGTGCGGGAACCGGACCTTCGTGCGCAGGTCGGGAACGGCGTCGACCCGTGCGAGGTACTCGCGCGCGACCGCCTCGAACCGCGCGACCGCGCTCGCGCCCGCGGTCGGCGCGGGCTTGAAGTCGGCCGTGTTCACGACCGCTCCCGGCGCGGCCCCTGCTACCAGCGCGCCGATCACGTCGCGCACCCCTGTGTCGACCAGCACCAAGTGCTCGAGCACCATGTACGCGGACCAGTACCGGCTGCTGTCTTCCAAACCGGCGAGGCGCGGCACGAGGACGCGCCGCGCCGCCCGCTCCGGGTCGAGGGCCCGGACCAGCCCCAACATCCGGTCGGCCTCCGCGCGGAACCACGCGCTCGCGCGCCGGCGCGACACGACCAGATTCAGCACCCGGAACCCGACCCGCGCGACGAACAGTTCCACGCGCGGCAGCCCCGCGCCCGGGGGTTGTAACTGCGGCTCACCAGTGTCCCGTGTCACGAGCGGTCCCCCGTGCGCCACCGACCCGCGGCGCGGTACGAAACGCGCCGATCAACTCGCCGCGCCGGTACCGGCCGCATCGATGCGCGCCTGCAACTCCGGCGACACCTTCTTGTTGGCCTTGCAGCCGGGGTACTTGGTGCAGGCGAGGTAGTAGCCGGCGCTGAAGCGCGACTTCAGCAGCTTCATGCGCGCGCCGCACTCCGGGCACTCCTCGTTCGGGTCCAGCGCCAGCACGGGGTCTTTCACCTTCTCGGTCTTCGGTTGCTCCGGGGGCAAGATGTCCTTGAGCTTCTCGCGCAGCTCGGCGTTGATCGACTTCGTGCCGCGGCACTTGGGGTAGCCGGTGCAGGCCAAGAACGGGCCGCGCCACGAGTTCTTGATCGCCATCGGCTGCCCGCACTTCTCGCAGTTGATGCCCGTGTCCGGCGGCTTGATCGGCTTCCCGTCGGTCTCGCAGTCCGAGATGAACCCGCACTTGGCGTCCGGGCACTGCACGTACTTCTTGCCGGCCTTGCTCTCCTTCAGCAGCACGGTGTGCTTGTCGCACCGCGGGCACTTGTACGGCGTGGGCAGGGCCGTGACCGAGAGCTTACCGTCGGCGCTCTCGTTCATCGTGGTGGGGCAGTCGGGCGCGCCCTCGCAGGTGTAGAACACCCCGAACCGCCCGGTCTTCTTCACCATGAACTTGTGGCACGCCGGGCACTCGATCTCGGTGACGCTCGGCCCCTCGATCTCCTTGCCCGACGAGTCCTGCTTGTAGGTGCAGGGGGCCTCTTTGTCCTTCCAGCCGGTGCAACCGAGGAAGTACCCGCCGGTCTTCGCGGTGTAGCGCTTTTCGAGCGAGCGCCCGCACTTCGGGCACGGAACGTCGGTCACGTACCGCGCCGGTTCCATCTCCTTGTCGGCCTTCTTCAGCTCCTTCGAGAACGAGTCCCAGAACTGGTCGAGCACCTCCGTGTAGCGGAACTTCTCGTCCTCGATCTGGTCCAACTTCTCCTCGAACCCGCTGGTGAACTGCAGGCTCATGATGTTCGGGAAGTGCTTCACCAACAGGTCCGTAACGACCTTGCCGATCTCGGTCGCGTAGAACCGGCCGCGGTCCTGCGTCACGTACCCGCGCTTCTGGATCGTGCTGATGATGCTGGCGTAGGTGCTCGGGCGGCCGATGCCTTCCTTCTCCAGCGCCTTCACCAGCGAGCCTTCGTTGAACCGCGGCGGCGGCTGGGTGAAGTGCTGGCTCTCGAACAGGTCGAGCCGGTCGAGCACGTCCCGCTCGTTCACCTGCGGCAGCGTGGTGTCTTCGTCCTTGCCGGCCGAGGGCAGTACCTTGCGGTGCCCGTCGAAGGTGATGACGCGCCCGCTGGCGCGGAACAGCGCGCGCCCGGCGGTGATCTCGTAGGTGGTCACGTCCATCTCGGCCGGCACGCACTGGCTGGCGACGAACCGCTGCCAGATGAGCGTGTACAGCCTCAGTTGGTCGCCGCCCAAGCCGGCCGCCTGCGCCTGCTTCGGGGTCAGGTTCACGTCGGTGGGGCGGATCGCCTCGTGGCCCGCTTGCGCGCCCTTCGTCTGCTTGAATGCGTTGGGCGACGCGGGCAGGTAGCGCGGCCCGAGGAACCCGGCCGCGCCGCCGATGTAGGCGCGCACCGCGGCCAGCGCGTCGTTCGACACCAGCACGCTGTCGGTACGCATGTACGTGATGAGCGCCGTCTGCCCCATGCCGGACAGTTCGATACCTTCGTACAACTTCTGCGCCGTCTGCATGGTGCGGCTGGCGCTGAACTTCATCCGGGCGTTGGCCTGCTGCTGGAGCGTGCTCGTCGTGAACGGCGGCAGCGGCCGGTCTTGGCGGCTCTTCTTCTCGACCTTCGTGACGACGTACTTGGCCCCGGCCAGCGCCGCGACCACGGCGTCCGCTTGCGCTTCGTTGGCGAGGTTGGGCGGCGCGCCGTCCCAGCGCGCCAGTTCCGCGAGGAAGGCGTCCTTCGGCGGCGCGGGGATGCCCGACTTGTCTTCCGCGGCTTGGGGCTTTGCGGTCTCGCCCTCTTCGGGCGGGGCGTCGCTCGTCTCACTGTCGACGACCGGTTCGTCGTCGCCCTGTGTGTCCTCGTCGGTGGGCGCGTGCCACTCCACCGCCTTCTTGGGCGGCTCCTTCTTCTTGGCGAAGATTTTGGACTTCGCTAGGTCCGCGGCCCACTGCACGCCGGCCCCGGCCTTCGCCAGCAGTGCCGTGATCTTCCAGTACTCTTCCTCCTTGAACGCCTCGATCTGGCGCTCGCGGTCCACGATCAGTTTGACGGCGACGGACTGCACGCGGCCGGCGCTGAGGCGCGCGGCCACCTTCTTGCCGAGCAGGTTGGAGAGCGGGAAGCCGACGACGCGGTCCATCGCCCGGCGCGCTTCTTGCGCGTCGACGCGGAGCCGGTCGATCTTCTTCGGGTTGGCGACCGCGTTCGTGACCGCGTTCTTGGTGATCTCGTTGAACGTGATGCGGAACGTCTTGGAGTCGGGCAGGTCGAGCTCGTCGGCGATGTGCCACGCGATGCTCTCGCCCTCGCGGTCGGGGTCGGAGGCGAGCAACACGCGGTTGGCGCGTGCGGCCTCGCGGCCGATCTCGTCGAGGATCTGCCGCGCGGTGCGGAACCGCTTGCCCTTGCCGTCGTCGCCGCTGCCGTCGTCCACGACGTAGCGCAGCTTCCAGCCGTTGTCGATGTCGATGCCGTTGACCGCGTCCCCCTTCTTCTTGCTGGTGTCGAGGTCGCGGACGTGGCCGTAGCTCGCCAGCACGCGGAAGTTCGGGCCGAGGTACTTGTTGATGGTCTTGGCCTTCGCCGGCGACTCGACCACGACGAGGTCGAAGTCGCCCTTGCCGGGCGAGCCGGAAGCGTCCGCGCCCGGAGCCTTCTTCGCGCTCTTCTTGGGCGCGGCCTTCTTCGCGGCGGGTTTGTCGGTCGCGGGCTTCTTGCGTGGGGTCGGCACTCGGTGTTACTCCGTCAAGGTCGTGGGCGCAGCCGCCGGCCCTCAGGTGTTTCCCATTTCTTCCGGGCGGCACAATCACTACAATCGGTAAATCGGTGGCAGGGGGCCGAAAGCGCCCCTCACCCTTAGTACGACGATACGAAGGCTGTCAACCCCCGCGGCCTTCCGGCGCGCCGACGGCGTCGCCGCAAATAGAGGAATAGCAATGGCCTACAACCCGTTCAACATTTTCCGGCGGAACCAAAAGGTCCTCTTCGCCGTGTTGACCGTGTTCATCATGATCATGTTCACCCTCTCGAGCGGGGTCGCCGGTGGCGACTTCTTCGAGACCTTCTCGCGCTGGCTCGGTGCGAAGAGCGCGCGCGGCGAGGTCGTGTGCAAGATCGACGGCAGCAAGGTTACGGCCGGCGAACTGGACGGCGGGCCGCGCAGCCTCCGCGGGCAGCGCCTGATGGCGAACAAGTTCATGTCCGAGGCCGCCAACGAGACCTCGCGCGCCCTCGCCGCGTACCTCACCGACGCCCGCCCGCGCCTCAGTAAAGAGGGCCAAGACACGGTCGACGAGGCACTGGGCACGTTCCAAACGTGGCAGATGATCGTGCAGCAGTTCCCGCAGGCCGCGCAGGGGTTCGTGAACCGGCTCCCGGCGCAGGCGAAGGCCCTGACCGACCGCGTCGATTCCCCCAACGCCCGCGGCGAGGACAAGGACGCGGCCCGCGCCGCCCAAGTGCTGATCCTCTTGTTCCACCGCGAACTCACCACGGGCGGCAAGCACTACTTCCTGAACGCCCCGAACCGCAACCAAGAAGACCTGATCGAGTTCATGTTGTGGCAGAAGAAGGCCGACCAGATGGGGATCAAGTTCGGCCGCGACGACGTGAAGCGGCTGATCCAGACCGAGTTCGCCGGCATGTTCAAGTCGGACGTGAACGTCCGCAACGCGCTGAAGAACATGCAGGGCTTCTCGCTCGATTCGTGCTACGCGGCCATCGGCGAAGAGTTCCGCGTCCGGGCCGCGCAGACCGCGGTCCTCGGGTACGTCGGCCGCCTCGGGAGCGCCCCGGTCTACGCCACGCCCTACGAGGCCTACGAGTACTACCGCGACCAGTGCAGCCCCTCCACCTACGAACTGCTCGCGGTGCCCGCGGCGGCGTTCGTGGGCAAGGTGCCGGGCGAACCCACCGACGCCGAAATCACCGACATGTTCAAGAAGGGCGAGAACCAAGAGCCGAACCCGAAGAGCGAGTCGCCGGGGTTCAAAAGCCCGCGCAAGCTCGCGCTCGCCTTCTTCGGCGTGACCGGCGAGGAGCCGTACTACAAGAAACTGGCCGAGGAGCAGATCAAGGTGGGCGAGGTGATGGCGAAACTGTCCGGCGTGCTGACCGTGCCGGTGCCCGGCGCGGGCGCGGGCTGGAACGCCGCCGCCGCCGGCCCGCTCACCCTCAAAGAGCCGGCCGTTGACGCCGCCTACAACTCTTACAAGAACCTGTTCGAGTACCACCGCAACAAGAACTACGAGAAGTCCGCGCTGACGCCGAAATCGAAGTTCAGTTCGTGGGAACAGGACGACCCGATCCTGCCGACGAGCGCGGTGAAGCCCGGCACGGTCGCGGCGACGATGGGCGCGTTCGTGGGCCAAGCCGCCGGGTTCGGCAACCCGGCCGCGGCCGTTACGCTCTCCAGTGTCGGCCCGCTGGCCTACGAGGTTCGCGACCGGGTGAAGGTCGGCATCCCCTACGCCCTCAGCACGATGCCCACCCCGGCCCTGCTCCAGTCCGCGGTCGGCGGCATCGCGCAGTTCCACGGGAACCTGCCGCAACCGCTGTCCATTCAAGCGATGCGCCCGGACCTCATTCAGGAAGCGATTCCGAAGCGGGCGAAGGTGCTGGCGTTCGGCTCGCGCCCGGACCCGACCGACCCGACGAGCAAGGGCGAGAAGGGCGACCTCGACAGGTTCGCCGACGAGTTGGACAAGATGTCCGAGAAGGGCAAGCCGAAGGACGCGACCGCGGTGCAGAAGTACATCGCGGAGTTCGTCGCGGCCCGCGGGCTGACGCTCGGGAAGTCCGCCGAGGTCCGCGACGAGTGGACCCTTGAGGACGACGCCGGCCTCGCGCCGCTGGTCGGCGCGCACCAGCGCAGCCTGCGCGCCACCGGGCGCGACGGCGACCAGTACAGCCCGTTCGGGCGGGCGTTCTTCTGGGAAGACCGCTTCGACATGGCGAGCCGCGGGATGCGCCGCGAGGCCACCGCGGACACCTTCAAGGCGTTCAAGTTCCCGCCGCAGGACAGCACCGACCCGTTCGGCACGAACACCCGCTACATGGTGTGGCGCACCGAGGACGTTTCGCCGATCAAGCGGAACGTCATCTCCGCGCGGGCGGACGTGATCGCCGCGTGGAAGCGCATCAAGGCCCGCGACCTCGCCAAGCAGCGCGCCGAAGAAATCGCCACCCACGTCCGCGAGCACGGGGGCGCGGACCCCGGCCGCGCCCTCACCGACCGCTACTTCGACATGCTCCGCGACGTGAACGACCCGAAGGTGATCGATCGCGTCAAGAAGTTCTCCATCGAGCGCGTGGCCCCGCTGACCCCGGGGCCGGGGCAACTCCAGCCGTTCGGCCTGACCGAAACCGCGAACCTCCCGTTCCCGACGCGCGAGTTCGTGACCGCGCTGGTCGAGAACCGCGACAAGCCGCTGAAGACCGTCGTCGTGCTGCCGGACGCGCCGAAGGACACGTACTACGTCGCGGTGCTGGTGAGCCGCACGCTGAAGCAGCCGGGCGAGTTCAAGACCGACGCCTACGGGCAGGCCGGCCCCGCCCGCGGCATCGTCGGCACGCACCGGGCCGAGGCCACGCGCAAGGCCCGCGAGTCCGTCGTGGCCCTGCTCAAGCAGGAGTTCAAGTTCGAGGCGACCGACGAGCAGAAGAAGAAGCTGGAAGAGAATACCAAGACCGGCTCGCGCGACGAGTGACGCTGTGGCGCGCTCGTCGCGCTTCGGCTTGCACTTCCCCCGCAGCTTCGCTATTCCCCGGCCGCGGAAGTTCCCGCGCCGGGGTTTTCTTATGCCGCTGCCGGTGGCCCTCAGCCTGATCGACGTGAGCGTGTACTACGGCGCGCGTGCCGCGCTGGAGCGCGTGTCGCTGGACGTGCGCCGCGGCGAGATCGTCGGGCTGCTGGGGCCGAACGGCAGCGGGAAGAGCACCACGCTTGCGGTCGCGGCCGGCGTGCTCGACCCCGCGACCGGCGCGGTCACGGTCGAAGGGCGGGCGCGCGGCGTCGACCCGGCCGCGTTCGCCCGGCGCGTCGGGCTGGTGCCGCAAGAGCCGGCCCTTTACGACGAACTCACCGCACTCGACAACCTGCGATTCTTCGGCGAGCTGTACGGCCTCGCCGGAACCGAGCTGCGCCGCCGCGCCGCCCGCGCGCTCGCCCGCGTCAAGCTGAGCGACCGGGCGCGCGACCGCGTCGGCACCTTTTCCGGCGGGCTGAAACAGCGGCTGAACCTCGCGGCGGCGCTGCTGCACGACCCGCCGGTGTTGCTCCTCGACGAACCGACCGCGGCCCTCGACCCGGCCAGCCGCGACGCCCTCTTCGCCGACCTCGCCCGGTTCCGCGACGACGGCCACGCGGTCCTGCTGACCACGCACCACATCGACGAAGCCGAGAGCGGCTGCGACCGCGTCGCGGTTCTGGAAACCGGGAAGCTGGTCGCGTGCGGCGCGCCGGGCGAGTTGTTGCGCCCGCGCGCCGCCGAGCGCGCGGTCCTGTACGGCCACCTGCGGGCGCGCCCGCCGAGGTACCTCGAGCGCGCGATCCGCCACCGCCTCGCTCCGGGCGCGGCGCTGGAAATCACCGGCCGCCGGCTGCGCCTCTCCGCCGACACCAGCGAAGACCTCGGGCTGGCCCTCGCGCTGTTATTGGCCGAGGGCGTCGAACTGGAAGCGTACCGCACCCCGGCCGGCGCGCTGGAGCGCGCCCTGCGCGAGCCGACCGAACAAACCGAACCGACCCCCTGCTAGCGCCCGAACCGAGACCGACCCACGATGTCGCGCGTTCAACTCACTCTCGCGCTGGCCCGCAAGGACTGGCGGCTGTTCTGGGCCGACCGGCGGGCGGCGCTGCTGTGCTTCGTCGTGCCGGTGCTGCTCGCGGCGACGTTCGGCGCGATCTTCCACCGCCCCGCGAGCGGCGCGAACCCGCGGCTCCCGGTCGTCGTGGTCGTCGAAGACGGCGGGCCGTTCACGCGGCAGGTCGCCAACGAGGTTCTCGCGTCCCAGCGGCTCGACGCGCGCGAGGCGTCGCGCGCCGAGGCCGCGGCCCAAGTCGCCGAGCGCCGGGCCGTCGCGGTCGTGCTGCCCGCCGGGTTCGAGCGCCTCAAGCTGTGGGAGCCCGGCAGCACGCAGGAGCGCCCGGAACTGGTGCTGTTGCACCACCCGAACGCGACCGGCGAGCGGCAGTGGTGCGAGGGCGCGGTTCAGGAACTGGTGATGAAGTGCGTGGCGCGCGAGACGTTCGGCGCGAGCGACCGCGAGTCGGCCCCGCCGTTCAAGGTCGCGGCCGAGGCGGTGTCGCCGTACCCGCGCACGCAGTTCAACTCGTACTCGCACAGCTTCTGCGGCATGTCGATTCAGTACCTGCTGTTCTGGGGCATGGAGAGCGGCCTGCTGCTGCTGCGCGAGCGCCGGCGCGGGGCGTGGGCGCGGCTCCGGGCCGCGGCCGTGCCGCTGTCGTGCGTGATCGCGGGGAAGGCGCTCGCCACGGGGTCCGTCGCGCTGCTTCAGGTGCTCGTCACGTTCGGCGTCGGGTACGTCGCGTTCGGCGTCACCATCGGCGGCTCGCTCGTGGGGTTCGTGCTGCTGGCGTGCGCCGCCTGCGCGCTGGCCGCGGCCACGGGCTTGTTGGTGGCGGCGCTGGGCGCGAGCGAGGCCCGCGCGCGCAGCGTCAGTGTTCTGCTGATCCTCGGCGTGTCGATGTTGGGCGGGCTGTGGGTGCCGGCGTTCCTGCTGCCGGGGTGGGCGCGCGACGTGTCGCTGGCGCTGCCGACCACGTGGGCGATGCGCGGCCTCGAAACGGTGACGTGGCAGGGCGGCGGGCTGGGGGCGGCGCTCCCGAGCGCCGCGGCGGTGGCCGGGTTCGCGCTCGCGCTGCTCGCGGTCGCCGCGCTGCGCCTGCGCCTGACCGAGCGCGCGATCCGCGAGGGCCGAGTGTGAAAGGGGAACCGATGATGAAGCGCCTGATGGGTGTCGCGTTCGCGCTCGTGGTGCTCGCGCCGGCGGGCGCGCAACCGCCGGGCGTGCCCGCGCCGAAGCCGGTGGAACTGGTGCTCGAAGACCAGTTCGACCGCAAGGCGGACCTCGCCGCGCTGCGCGGGAACGTCGTCGTCCTCGTGTTCGGCGACCGCAAGGGCACCGACCCGTGCCGCGCGCTGGGCGAGCAACTGCACGTGTGCTGGCACCCGACCGCGAAGGGCCAGACCGCGGACAAGGCGCGGGCCGCGCCCGTCGTGCCGCTCGACGGCCTGAAGCCGGGGCAGGTGTCGCCGAACGTGATCGTGGTCCCGGTCGCGTGCTGCGGGAACGCGCCCCCCAAGGTGCGCAACACGATCCGCACGCAGATCGCGAAGGGGTCGCCGGACGTGGTCGTGTGGCTCGACTTCGGGACCGCGATGAAGGACCAGTTCGGGCTGACCGCGGGCGAGGCCAACGTCGTCGTCATCGACGCCAAGGGCGTCGCGCGCGTCAAGCACAACGGCGTCATCGACCAGCCCGGTATGGACCGGCTCGTCAAGATCGTGCAAGACCTGCGCTACGAAGCGGTTCGTTAAGAGATTTTCGATTGCAGATTTGTGGTTGACGATTGAAAGACCGGGCGCGCCCCTGTGGGCCTTTCAATCGCCAACCACAAATCTGCGATCTCCAATTATGCCGGGGCCAACTTCTTCCCCACCGTGGCCCAGATGTCGTCGATGACCTTCTTGGCCGCGCCTTCGAGCAGGCCCTTCGGCACCATCTTCATCAGGCCGGTGACGGACGTCAGGTCGCCGGTCCAATGGACCGCGGTGCCGCCGTCGGCCTCCTTGAACTCCAGCGCGGTCGTGACGATGCTGCTCGCGCCGATCACCTTCGACTGGATCGTGAACGCGACCGATTGGCCGGGGGCGCGCGCGGTCACTTCCGCGGTCAGCGTGAGCGAGCCAGTGAGGAACGAGAGCTTGGGCTTCACCTTGCCGACGGCGCGGTCGGGCGTGGCCTCGGAGATGTTCACGTCCGGCACGCAGTTGGCGAGGAACCCGGCGTCGGACAGTTTCGCCGCGACCTCCGCGACCGGCACCGGGAACGTTTGGACGCCTTCGAAGTGGATCATGTTCGGCTCGTGGGTGGGGCGCGGCGCGGCGTCGGTTCGCCGGTGCCGGTATTATATCCCGGCGCGGGTTTCGCGATTTGGGGCGAGCATTTGCGGGCCACGCGTCCTATTTTACTCAGGACTCGCGCCCACCCGGTCATTCACGGAGCCGAACCCATTTCGACCGCCGCACCGTCTCCGGGCGTAGTCCCCGCGCTCCCGCTCCCCGCGCTTCCCGCGCTCCCCGCCCTGACGCTGCCGCGCCCGGCGCTGGGCTGGTACGCGCGCCTGCGGGCAGTGCCGTTCATTCTGCTGCACGTCGCGGCGCTGGTCGCGCCGTTCTTCGTGCCGATCACGTGGACCGCGGTGGGCCTCGGCCTGCTGTTCTACGTGGTGCGCATGTTCGGCATCACCGGCGTGTACCACCGGTACTTCGCGCACAAGGCGTACAAGACCTCACGCTGGTTCCAGTTCGTTCTGGCGTGGATCGGGTGCGCCGCGATGCAGAAGGGGCCGCTGTGGTGGGCCGGGCACCACCGCCACCACCACAAGCACTCGGACCAAGAAGACGACCCGCACTCGCCCATCGTGAAAACGGTGTGGTGGGCGCACGTCGGCTGGGTGATTTCGGGCCGGTTCCGCGAGGCGCCCGCGATGAAGGACTTCGAGAAGTACCCCGAACTGCGCGTCCTCGACACGTTCTTCACGTGGGTGCCGGGACTGCTGTTGGCCGCGCTGTGCTTCGCCATCGACGGCTGGAGCGGCGTGGTGTGGGGCTTCCTCGTCGGTACCGTGTGCCTGTACCACGCCACGTTCCTCGTGAACTCCGCGTGCCACCTGTTCGGCACGCGCCGCTACGAAACGACCGACCAGAGCAAGAACTGCTGGTGGGCCGCGATCCTGACGATGGGCGAGGGCTGGCACAACAACCACCACCACTACCAGAGCTGCGCCCGGCAGGGGTTCAAGTGGTGGGAGGTGGACGTGAGCTACTACATCATCCGGGCGCTGGCCGCGGTCGGGCTGGTGTGGGACGTGCGCGAGCCGACCGCGAAGGCGCTCGCCAGCAAGCTGATCGCCGATGCGAAACCGTAGTCCTCACGCTCCGCGTAAGGACCGCTGGCGTGTTCGGTCGCGCAGGTCCGCACCCATCGCGTCTACGCCCACGGTCCTCACGCGGAGCGTGAGGACTACGATTTTGGGTCACGACAGCGCCACCTCGATGCCACTCATGTCTTCTTGGGCCAGCCCCATCGCGATGCGCGCGAACACCTCGTCCCGCGTCTTGTTCCGCGCCTCGTAGTCCTTCAGGAACCACCAGAAGCGGTATTGCACCACCTTCAGACCGCCCTTCTGGTTGTAGCTCACCACGGTCACGCCGTTGTCGGGCGACAGGTTCTTGCACTGGGCCATCGCCGCGCGGATCACCGCGATCACCTTGCCCGCGTCCTTGTCGGTGCTGATCGTGACCGCGAGCGCGTCGTAGGTGTCGGTGCCGCGCGACAGGTTCTCGACGGTCGTTTCCGTCACCGCGCGGTTCGGCACGCTGACCACCAGCCCGTTGGCGTTCTTCAGCGCGGTCGAGCGCCACGTGATGCCGACGACGCGGGCCGGCTCGCCCCCGCCGACGCGGATCACGTCGCCGGTCTTGAACCGGCGGTCGGCGAACACGGCCATCGCCCCGAGCGCGTCGGCGATGACCGAGCGCGCGGCCAGCGCGCCCGCGAGCGCGACAATCGCCAGTGCGATGACCAGCGCGGTTACGTCGAACCCCAGAATGCTGAGGATCACGGCGAGCGCCGCGGCCCACGCCGCGAGGCGCAGGACGCGCCGCAACGGGCCGAGCACCGGCGACGGGTTCCCGGCCGCGTCCGCGCCGCCGCGGATGCCGCGCCGCACCG
>VGZJ01000157.1 GCA_016872595.1 Planctomycetota bacterium | reverse complement strand
TCGCCCACCCGCTGCACGGCCAGCCGGCGGCGGGCCTCCAGTTCGGCCGCTGTACCTTTGGTCCTCATGGCAAACAGGTTACGACGATCCGGTGGGTTGTACAGGGCTCGCTACCTGCCGGTCAGTAGCTGAAAACAACGACACCACCGAAGGAGACCTGTGGCTCACAACAGTAAATGGTGAATACCAACGGCAAGCCGAATTGCTTCGCGACATCTTCGGGAACCCCTTCCGCCCGGTCGCGTGCGATGCCTCGTGGCTCACGTCTGATGTTGTCGCCCTTGCGCGGGGCATCTACGACGACCGCGCGTTCGACCGGATGCCGATTCTGGCGGACGCGCTCCAAGACGCCGGGTGCGACAACGACGAGGTGCTGAACCACTGCCGCGACGCGGCGCAGGTTCACGTTCGCGGCTGTTGGGTGGTCGATCTGCTTTTGGGCAAAGTGTAGACGCGAGTCGCGCAGCGACGAGCCGGAAGCGTGAGCGACGGACAGGCTAGAACGCTGTGGGCGCTTCGCGTAACACCCCCTCACCGCCACAGCTTGTCCGTCGCTTACGCTTCCGGCTCGTCGCCGCGCGACTCGATACTTCAGCGGTCCAGCGCCGTGCGGTCGTCGGCCCAGTGGTCGTCGGCCCAGTCGCGGTACTGGAGCAACTGGTAGCTCTCGTAGGCCAGCAGGCCGAACAGGATCGCGGTGAAGATCGAGCCCCGCGGCACCCACCACGGCAGGTCGCGTAGCAGCCCCGCGCCGGTGCGCGCGTCGATGGTGCAGAACAGCGCGTACGCCACCACCGCGAGCGCTGTCCCGAAGGAAATCTTCAGCGAGACGCGCTTCCCGCGCGTGCCCCACTTCATGCCGCACAGCTCGCGGCTCACCTGCCCGCCGTCCAGCGGGAACACCGGCAGCAGGTTGAACACGCCCCACACGATGTTCACCCACAGCAGTTGCTTGTAGAGGAACCAGACGAGCAACCCGTTGGGCATACCGAAGTCGCCCGACTGCCCCCACTCGGTCGCGGCGTTCGTGCCGTACACGAGGCCGGCGAGCAAGAACCCGGCGAACGGCCCGGCCAGCGAGACGAGGATGCGCCGCCCGCGCCCGGCCACAATGTTCGTCGGCACCGCGAGGCCGCCGAAGGCGTACAGGATCACGCTCGCGTCGGCCCCGAACCGCCGGAACGCGACCGCGTGCCCCAGTTCGTGAACCAGAATCGACACGAACACGACGGCGATCCACACGGCCAGAAACTCGATTCCCTCGTTGAGCGTGTTCGCGCCGAGCAGCACCGCGCCGAGCCAGAACCACGGGTGGACGCGCACTGGGAACCCGAGCGCGCGGAAGTGGAGGTCGTAAGTCGTTCGTTCCGGTTCGACCAGCACGGATACACCTCGTGAGCGCGGCAGAAGCGGGGACGCGACAGTTTGTGATTGTACGCGCGGCGCGGGTCAGTCACAATCGCGCGAATGACCGACTGGACCGCGTTTCGCGCGCAGTTTCCCGTGACCGCGTCGTGGGCGTTCCTCGACCACGCGGCGGTGGCCCCGTTGCCCGCGCCCGCGGTCGCGGCCTTGCGCGCGTACGCCGACAGCATCGCGGCCAACGGCGGCACCGCGGTCGGCAAATGGGTGGGGCGCATGGCCGAGGTGCGCGCGCTCGCGGCGCGGCTCATCAACGCGGCCGACGCGAGCGACGTGTTTTTCGTGCCGAACACCACGCACGGCATCGGCGTCATCGCGGAGGGGTTCCCGTGGCGCGCGGGCGACAACGTCGTGCTCGCGGCCGAAGAGTACCCGGCGAACCAGTACCCGTGGATGAACCTCGCGCACCGTGGAGTCGAAGTGCGCGCGATACCGAGTCGCGGGAACCGCGTCGAGATCGACGACCTGCGCGCCGCGATGGACGCACACACGCGCGTACTGACCGCGTCCGCGGTCCAGTTCGCCAGCGGGTTCCGCACCGACCTCGACGCCCTCGGGGCGCTCTGTCGCGAGCGCGGCGTCTTCTTCTTCGTGGACGCGATTCAGGCGCTCGGCACGTTCCCCATCGACGTGCAGCGCACGCCCATCGACGCGCTCGCGGCCGACAGCCACAAGTGGCTCCTCGGCCCCGAAGGTGCCGGCTTCGGGTACATCCGGCGCGAGTGGGTCGAGCGGTTGCACCCCATCGGCGTGGGCTCGTTCAGCGTGGAAAACCCGCTCGCGTTCAGCACCATCGACTTCAAGCTGAAGCCGCACGCCGGGCGCTGGGAGGGCGGGGCTCTCAACGTCGGCGGCCTCAGCGCGATGGGCGCGAGCATCGAGCTTCTGCTGACCGCCGGTGGCGCGAACGTCGAGCGCCGCGTCATCGAACTGACGGACTACCTGTGCGATCAGGCGCAGGCGCGCGGCTGGGCGGCGTTCAGCTCGCGCGCGGGCGCGGACAAGTCCGGCATCGTGTCGCTGATCCACCCGGCGAGAGGACCGGAGGATGTGGTGAGGCGGTGCCGGGCCGCGGGCGTGGCCGTGAACGCGCGCGGCGGGCGCGTCCGCGTCAGCCCGCACGCCTACAACACCGAAGGCGACATCGACCGTTTCCTTGAGGCGAGTTGAACGAGGAACCAATGCCCATGAGTGGCCTCAGCGCGCGAACCGCGGTGTACACGGGCACGTTCGACCCGGTTCACCTCGGGCACATCGACATCATCCAGCGCGGCAGTCGGTTGTACGACCGGCTCATCGTCGGCGTCGGCGTGAACCCGGACAAGCAAACACTGTTTACGCCCGAGGAGCGCGTCCAGTTGATTCGCGGCGTGGCCCGCGAGCTCGGATGGGCGAACGTCGAGGTCGAAGCGTTCAGCGGCCTCGCGGTGCAGTTCGTCCGCAAGTGCGGCGCGATGGTCGTCCTCCGCGGGCTGCGCACCTTGTCCGATATGGAGTACGAGTTCACGATGTCGCTGATGAACCTGAACCTCGACCCGGAAATCGAGACGGTGTTCCTGATGGCGAAGGAAGAGTTCTCGCACGTCAGCTCGTCGCTACTGCGGCAGATCGCGGCACTCGGTGGCGACCTGTCGAAGTTCCTCCCGACCGCCGTAGGCACCGCGCTCATCGCCCGCGCGCGAAAGTAACCTCACCCCCGGACTTCGCTCATGCCCTCCCGCATCCTGCTCAGCTGCATTTGCCTCACGCTCGCGCCGCAACTCCGCGCCGAGGAACCGAAAGGCCCGCTCGCGGACAAACTTAAGGGCGTCACCTTCGAGAAGTACGCCGACGCGCCCGGCTACTCCGAAGGCCCGACGTGGCGTAAGGGCGAAGTGTTCTTCTGCTCCGGCGCGCTCCTGCGCGTGGACACGAAGAAGGCCGTTCACAAGTACCTCGAACTCGGGCCCGCGGGAACGGTCCTCCGCGCCGACGGGCACATGCTCGTTGCAGACAACAAGTACAAAGCGATTCTCGACGTGGCCCCCGACGGCAAAGTGAACGTGCTCGCGGACCGCTGGGAGATGCAGACGCTGCGCAGCCTGAACGATCTCACCATCGACGCGCGTGGCAACGTGTACTGGACCGACCCGGAAGGCTCGACGCCGAAGACGCCGGTGGGCAGCATCTTCCGCCTGCGGCCCGACGGCCGCGTGGACCGCATCGGCACCGGTCTCGCTTTCCCAAACGGCCTCGACGTAGACCCGGCGAGCAAGTTCCTTTACGTCATCGAATCGCAAACGCAGAAGGTACTCCGCTACGACCTACCGGCCGACGACGAGTTACTCGGCAAGGCGACCGAGTTTTACGACCTCGGTGGCAGCGGGGGCGACGGGTGCGCGTTCGACGCGGCCGGGAACCTGTGGGTCGCGGACTTCCACCGCCCGGACACGAAGACCGGTCGCATCACCGTGCTAAGTCCCGAGGGGAAGCCGCTCGCGCACCTGCCCGTTCCGGCGAAGGTTGTGAGCAACATCGCCTTCGGCGGCCCGAACCACGACGAAATCTTCTGCACGACGGGCGACCCGCCCGGCGTGTTTCACGCGAAGGTGGGCGTGAAGGGCTTTGCCGGGCACCCCGGTAAGCCGATGAAACCGCTGCGCACGCTGAACGTCGTCCCATTCAAGCCGCACGCGGAAACGAACAAACTGCGCGAGGTCGCCGCCGGTGCCGCTGCCGCTATTATCCGTGGTGGAAACGCCATCGGCCCCAACTCGGCGACCACGTTGCGCGGGCTGATCGCCGAACTAAAGCACCCGGAAGTTGCCAGCGACGCTGCCAAAGCGAACCTGTTCGTCGCCTTGGAACAGGCCGCGATCGGGCGCGCGAAGGACAAGCTGCTTCTGGCCGAAATCAAGCGACTCGGCGGCACCGCGACCGTCGAGATCGACGCCCCGGTGTGGTTGCGCGAGATCACGGGCGACGAACACCTCCCGGTGTTCGGGCGCGTGACCGAGATCGTGCTGAACGAGCGCACGGACGGGCACAAGGAGCCGACGCCGAAGAAACCCGAAGACCGAGTCACCGACGAATGGCTCGGCAAGTGGCTCGCCGGTCAGGACCGCGTGCGCCGGCTCGAATTGTCCGGCACCGCGGTCACGAGTAAGGGGCTGGTTCACCTGAAGGGGCTGAAGGAACTCGAAATCCTGAACGTGTGCCTGACCGCGGTCAGCGACGACGGGTTCGAGCACCTCGCGGGGCTAACCAAGATGCGCCGCATGGTGATTTGCGCCTCCAAGATCACCGGCAGCGGGTTCAAGCACCTCGGCGCGTTCGCGCAGATCGAGTCAATCAACCTGCACTCTACCCCCGCCAGCGACGCGGGCCTCGAAGCCATCGGCAAGCTCACGAACTTGCACCGGTTGGAGATCGTTCACACGAGCGTGACCGACGCAGGCCTCAAGCACCTCGCGAACCTCACGCAACTGCGGCAGCTTCACGTCGCCAGCCACGACACGACGGAAAGCGCGCTTCCGTTCCTCGCGAAGCTCACCGAACTGTACGAACTCGACGTGTACGAGAAGGCCGCGAGCAACGCGACCTGCGCGCAGATCGCCAAGCTACCGAAGCTGCGGAAGCTGATGCTCATCACGGGCGTATTCGACGACGACGGCGTGAAGCACCTCGCCGGCCTCGGCACGCTCGAAGAGTTGACGCTCAACAGCGCGAAGGTGACGGACGCCAGCATCGACACCATCGCCAAACTGACGCGCCTGCGCAAGCTCAACTTGGGTGGAACGAAGATCACGCCAGTGGGAAAAGCGAAGTTGTCGAAGCTGCTACCAAAAACCCTGATTCAATAGCCGTTCGCGGCTTCACACGAAAGAACCCATGCGCCCCCTCTCCCTCGCGCTCCTGTTGCTTGCCTCGGTCGCGCACGCGGCCGAGCCGGGCCTCGTGTTCTCGGTGAAGACGTGGGAGGGCGACTATACCTCGAAGGACGTGCCCGGGGGCGTGCAATCGACGCCCACGGTCGGCGCGATCTACGCGGTCAACGCCGACGGCACCGGCCTCAAGAAGATCATTCAGCCGGGGAAGAGCGCCGACTACCCGCTCGCGAGTCGCGACGGGAACTGGGTGTACTACCAGTCGAACACCAGCGGCAGCTCGCAGGTGTACCGGTGCAAGTGGGACGGCACTGGCGCGGTCAGCCTCACACCGCCGGCCGCGCTCGCCAAGCAACTCGACTTCGCCGTGAAGGACGCCTACGGCTACGGCCTGTCGGACGACGGCACGAAGTTGCTGTTCACCGTCCACGACGGCAGCAGCGGGCGCGTCGTGGTGGCGAACGCCGACGGCACCGCGCCCGCGCTGGTCGCGCCGAAGCTCGGCTACATCTACATGGCGAGGCTCAGCCCGACGCGCGACCGCGTCGTGTTCAGCGGCCCGGCCCGCGGCTACCGGCTGCACATCGCGGCGCTGCCCGACGGCAAGCCCGTCGAACTCACGCCCGACCACCCCGAATGCTTCGCCCCGCAGTTCACGCCGGACGGCAAAACGGTCGTGTTCTTCCGGCGCGACGGTGACGTGTACCGCGTCGACGCGGACGGCAAGAACCTGAAGCGCGTCACCAAGGGGAACAAGTACGTCGAGTTCCGGTTGTCGCCAAAGGACGCGCACGGCTCCACCGACGGCCCGGACGTGTCGCCCGACGGCAAGCGGGTCGCGTTCATCGCCCTCAAAGACGGTGTGCCGAACGTATACGTCGTGGACATCGACGGCGCGAACAAGCGCCAAGTGACGACGCGCAAGACACCCTGCGGGCGCGTGAAGTGGAGTCCCCACGGAAAGCACCTGTCGTTCGTGTCCTTCGAGGGGAAGTACCCACAGTTGTTCGTCGTAGACGCCGCGGGCGGCGCGCCTAAACAACTCACCAAACTCGACGGCGGCGTGATCTTCGCACACTGGAAACCGTGAAGCCGCTCGCGGCTACGCAACCACACCCACGAAGGATCCCCAATGCTCACGACTCGGCGCGATGTGTTCACGGCGCTCGGCGCATTCGCCACGGGCAACGCGCTGCTCTCGGAGGCCGTCGCACAGGAGAACAACCCGGCCGCGAACGTCGCGGATCGGTCCTCGTCCATCAAGATCACGAAGATGCGGGCCACGTGGGTCGGCCCCGCGGTGTACGTCAAGATCGAGACCAACCACGGCATCACCGGCTGGGGCGAGATCAAGGGCGTCGATCCGCGCGTGTCGAAGCCGCTCGCGGAGTCGCTGTTCGAGCTGATCGACGGCGAGAACCCGACGCGCATCGAACACATCTGGCAGAAGCTGTACCGCGCGCACCGCGACATCCGCGGCGGCCCGTTCATGGTTCACACAATGGCGGGGATCGACATCGCGCTGTGGGACTTGACCGGGAAGCTGTGGAACACGCCGGTGTACCGGCTGCTCGGCGGGCCGACGCGCGACAAGATTCGTGTGTACCACACGCCACAGGCGAAGAAGTTGCCGCCCGGGGGCCCCTACGAACAGGCGCTCACGCCGCAGGACGTGGACAAGATCGTTGCGAACATCAAGGCCGCGCGCGAGCAGGTCGGGCCGGGCGGCGCGGTCATGTTCGACGCTCACTGCGCCATTCCGCCCGCGAGCCTCATTCAACTCGCAGCGGCGCTGAAGCCCTACGACGTGCTGTTCATCGAGGAACCCGCGGTACCGGGCAACATCGAGGTGTTCAAGCGGTTGAAGGAGAAGATCTCGATCCCGCTAGCGGCCGGGGAGCGCGACCGCACCATCTGGGAGTTTCTGCCGTACCTCACGAACCGCTGCCTCGACATCCTGCAACCCGATTGTTGTCACGGCGGCGGCATCACCGCGATGCGGAAGGTCGCGATTCTGGCGGAAGCGTTTCAGGTGCCTCTCGCGCCGCACTGTACGGCGGGGTTCCTCGGCATCGCGGCCAGTCTGCACGTCGTGTCGTCGATCCCGTTGTTCCTGATCCACGAGTTCTACCCGGACAACGGCGGGTTCAACAAACCGGGCATCACGCGCATGGAGTGGAAGCTCGACAAGGACGGCTATACCGGCCTACCGCCGGGCCCGGGGTTGGGCGTGGACGTGGACGAGAAGAAGCTCGACGAGGAAGCGAAGAAGCCGCAGACGTACAAGTGGCCCGGGGCGAAGCTGAAAGACGGGTCCGTCTCGGACTACTGAGGCGCGGCCGGTCTCATTATCCGCGTTCGCCCACGGATTGGTGGCGGCGCGTGCGGCGCGTGATATACTCTGACAATCGTTGAGTGTTCGCCCGCACCACCTCGCCCGCGCCACCACCCATTCTGCTCCGCCCTATGATCGACTTCGATCAGGCCGAACTCGCCGAGGCGCTGTTCACCGAGATCGGGGACGCGCTGTTCCTGCTCGACCCGGACACCGACCAGTTGGTCGAGGTGAACCCGGTCGCGGAGCGGCTGACGGGGTTCCCGCGCGAGGAACTGCTGACGCTGGCCGCGACGTACCTGTTCCGGTTCGACGCGCCCGGCGGGGTGCAGCGCCTCAAGGGCGCGTTCGCCAAGACGATGGCGTTCCACGGGCAGGACGGATTCCTGCTGCGCGCCCGCGACGGATCGTGGGTGCCGGTGAGCCTGACGGTGTCGCGGTTGCACGTCGAGCCGAAGCCGCTGGGCCTGATCATCGCGCGCGACGACCGCGAGCGCCGGGCGGCGCTGGCCCAAGCGAAGCGGGTGGAAGCCGAACTGCGGGCGGTGCTGAGCAGCTCGCCCGCGGCCCTGTGGAGCGCCGAGCGCGCGCCGGGGCCGGACCTGTTCGCCGGGTGGCAGTTCCGGTACGTGTCGCCCCTGCTCGCCCAAATCGCCGGGCGCGCGGCGAACTTCCTCGACCACCCGTTCAAGTGGGCCGAGGCCGTTCACCCGCTGGACCGCGAGGCCTACCGCGCGGCCCTGCGCCGGCTGCTCACGCACGGCCCGAACCCGGAGCAACTGTACCGCGTACAGGCCGCCGACGGCTCGGTCCGTTGGGTGCGCGACCGACTACAGGTGGTGCGCGACGCGAGCGGCCGACCGGTGCGGCTCGACGGGTGCGTGACCGACGTGACCGACCAGCGCCGCGCGGAAGAGGCCGTGCGCCAGAGCGAGGAGCGGTTCCGCGCGCTCGTGGAGAAGAGCCGCGACGGGATCCTGCTGCTCGACGAGTACGGCGCGGTCCTGTACGCGACCCCGGCCGCGAAGCACGTTCTCGGGTACGAGCCGCGCGAGCTGGCCGGGACCGACGCGCTCGCGCTGGTGCACCCGGACGACGCGACCGCGGTGCGCAAGCGCCTCGCCGACGCGGTGCGGCGGCCGGGTGAGGACGTACTCGTTACGTTCCGCGCCGTGGCTGCCGACGGCTCCGCGCGCGCGATCGAGGCGAACGCGGTCAACCGGCTCGCCGACCCGAGCGTGCGCGCGGTCGTCGCGAACTACCGCGACGTGACCGAGCGCGACCGTGCGGCGCGCGAACTGGCCGACAAGCACGCGCTCCTCGGCGGGCTGTTCGCGTCGGTGCCGGACGTGCTCGTGTACAAGGACCGGGCCGGGCTGTTCCTCGGCGGGAACCCGGCGTTCGAGGCCCTATGCGGCGGGCCGGTCGCGGCCGTTGTGGGGAAGCACTGCGCCGACCTGTTCACCGACGAGTGGGCCGTGCGCGTCCGCGCGGCCGAGGACCGCGTGTTCGCGACCGGCGAGACCGCGCGCGGCAAGGAGTGGGTGACCTACCCGGACGGCCGCAAGGCGCTGCTCGACTTCGCCATTGCCCCTCTGAGGGGTGACGACGGCGCGCCCACCGGCCTCATCGTCCTCGGCCGCGACGTGACCGAACAGGACCGACTGGAAGAGGAGTTGCGCCAAGCGCACAAGCTCGAGGCCCTCGGCCGGCTCGCGGGCGGCATCGCCCACGACTTCAACAACCTGCTGACCGTGGTGATCGGGAACTTGGAGTTGGTCCGCACCGGGGCCGCGGTCGGGGCCGAGGCCGACGAGATGCTGGCCGCGACCGAGCGCGCGGCCAAGCAGGCCGCGGACCTCACTAAACAGATGCTCGGGTTCGCCCGGCGGGAGCCGCTGCGCACGACCGCGGTCGATCTGAACGCTCTGGTGCGCGACTCCCTCGCCCTGCTCCGCCGCACAATCGACCCGCGCGTCGCGATCCGGTTCGCGCCGGCCGCCGGGCTGCCCGCGGTCGCCGCGGACCCGGTGCAGGTGCAGCAGATCGTGATGAACCTGTGCCTCAACGCCCGCGACGCGATGCCCAACGGCGGCGCGCTCACCCTCGAAACGAGTGCAAGCGCCGACCGAACCGCGGCCGACGGCCGCGCGTGCGTGCGCCTCGCGGTGTCCGATACCGGCGTCGGGATGACGGACGAGGTGCGGGCGAAGATCTTCGACCCGTTCTTCACTACGAAGGGCGTGGGGCAAGGCACGGGGCTGGGGCTGGCGGTCGTGTACGGCGTGGCGAAGGCGCACGGCGGCAGTGTCGAGGTCGCGTCGGTCCCGGGCGCGGGGAGCCGGTTCGACGTGTACCTGCCGTGTGCCGCGGGCGCGGCCGACGTGCCCGTGCCCGACGCCCCGGTCGCGCCCCGCGGGTCGAGCGGCGGCGACGGCGCGCTGGTTCTGCTGGCGGACGACGACGACGACGTGCGCGGACTCGCGCGCTCCACGCTGGAACTGTCGGGGTACACCGTGCTCGCAGCCCGGGACGGGGCCGAGGCGGTCGAGGCGTTCCGCGCGAGCGCCGCGCTCGTGCGGCTGGTGCTGTTGGACGCCGGGATGCCTCGGATGTCCGAGCGGCAAGCGTTCGAGGCGATCCGGGCGCTGGCCCCGGCGGTGCCGGTGCTGTTCGCGAGCGGGTACCCGGACGCCGCCACGACCGCGCCCGGCGCACGGTTCCTCAGCAAGCCGTACACGCCCAGCGAGCTAACCGCCGCCGTACAGGAGGCGCTCGCCGCGCCCGCGATGTGAAAGCGGATTCAGCCTTGCAACTCGCGCGGCACGTCGCCACTGTAGCTGGCCCAGAGCGCGTCGACGGGGTGCGCGCACCACACGTCCGGGTCGAGTGCCTTCAGGTGCCGTGTGATTTGCATCAGGCAGCCGACGTTGCCGGTGAACAGCGCCTTCGCGCCGGTCGCGGCAATGTTGGACGTCTTGCGCGCGCCGAGCCGGTCGGCCATTTCCGGTTGCGTCAGGTTGTAGCTCCCGGCCGCTCCGCAACACAGTTCGCTTTCGGGGAGCGGAACCAGTTCGAGGCCGGGGATCATTTCGAGCAGCGCCCGCGGTTGCTTGAACACCTGCTGCGCGTGCCGCAGGTGGCAGGCGTCGTGATAGGTCGCCTTGATGTTCAGCGGGTGCGTCGGCTTCACCGGGCCGAGTTCCATCAGGAACTCGCTGATGTCGCGCACCTTGCTCTGGAACCGGGCGGCAGCCCCCGCGTGCGGGGTCGCGTGCATCATGTGGGCGTAGTCTTTGAGCTGGTAGCCGCAGCCGGCTGCGTTGGTGATGATCGCGTCCACGTTCTTGAACTTCGCTTCGTCGGTCGCGCCGAACGCCTCGCAGTTGGCGGTGGCGAAGTCGCGGGCCGGGGCTTCCTCCGCCGCGTGGTAGTGCAGCGCGCCGCAGCAACCCTGTGCGCGCGGGATCCACACCTCGCAGCCGTTCGCTTGGAGCACCTTCGCGGTGTTGTAGTTCGTCTCGGGGTACAGCGAGTCCGCGACGCACCCGAGGAACAGCGCGACCCGCGCCCGCGGCTTCCCTTCCGGTTCCAGAACCTCGGGCAACTGGCCGTAGTGCGGCTTCAGTTTCGGCAACATCTGCTTCATGTTGCGGAGCGACCTCGGCACGAGGTTCATCAGCCCGCTCTTCTCGGCGAGCCAGTCGAGACCGGTCCACTGCATGAGCCGCGCCGGGGCGAGCGACACCCGGTTCCGCCAGCGGTACGGGAAGACGTGGAACAGCAGGAACCGCTGGACCGCGTTCAGCGACTTCACCTGCCGTCCGGGTTCCTGTTGGTTCATGAACTCGCGGAACGGCTCGATGAGCCGGCCGTACTGCACCCCGGACGGGCACGCGGTCTCGCACGCGCGGCAGTTGAGGCACAGGTCGAGGTGCCGCTTCACATCGTCGTCGAGGGCGAGCGTGCCGTCGATGACGTTGCGCATCAGGTAGATGCGGCCCCGCGGCGAGTCAGCCTCATTCGATGTTTCAACGTAGGTAGGGCAACTCGCCGTGCAAAGCCCGCAGTGAACGCAGTCGAGTACGAGTTCGTAATCGAGGTGCGGCCCCCGCGCGGTCGGGCACGCGCCGGCCTCGGTGGGCGCAAGGGGCAATGAGGTTCGTGATGCTGTGGCTTCCATAGTCAGGTGGTCACTTCTACGAAGAGCTGTTACGCGTTCGTCCCGAGGGGGACGAAACGAGTCACTCCCCGAACAGGCGGCCGGGGTTGAACACATTGTCGGGGTCGAGGGTTTTCTTCACGTGGCGCATGAGCTCCCACGCCGGGGACGGCGCCGGGCGGGGGGCGTGCCCGCGGCGCGGCTCGCACCCGGCCACAGGCGCGTCGGCGTGTACCCAGATCACGCCCGTAAGCGCGTGCGCGTGGACGATCGCGCCCGCGGGCAGTTGCGCGACCGTTTCCGCGACCTTGCTCGGCTGCACGTTCAACTTGCCGATGAACCACGATTCCGGCCGCAGTTGCAACGCGGTGTGCCGCGCGCAGAACGCGATGCGATCTTCTTCTCGTGCGTTCACCGCGGGCACGGCTTTCAGTTCGGCGAGCAGCGTATCGACCTGCCATCGCACGGCCGCGGCCTTCTCCTCGAAGCCGACGTGGAGCTGCCACGGCCCTTCGGTCGCGCGCGACAACTCTACCGCGACCGGGCGCGTCTTGCTCGCGGCCAGCGCATCCAGAACGGCAGGAATCGCCGACGTGTCGCAGTCGAAGCCGACCGTTGCGCTCGCTTCCGGTTTCGGCTTCACCTTGAGCGTGAGTTGCGTGACGACACCGAGCGTGCCGAGCGCGCCGATTTGCAGCTTCATCAGGTCGTAACCGGCGACGTTCTTCACCACGCGCCCGCCGGCCTTCACCTCGACGCCGTCGTCGGTCACGAAGCTGATGCCGATGACGTAGTCGCGGAGCGTGCCGTAGCCGTAGCGCCGCGGGCCGCTGGCGTTGGTCGCGACCGCGCCGCCGAGCGTGGCCTTTTCCGGCGAAGACACATCAACCGGGAGCCACTGCCCTTCCCTCGCGAGCAGGTCCTGAAGCGCGGCCACGGTGACGCCGGCTTGCACCGTCACGGTCATGTCGCGCGCGGGGTAATCCAGCACCGCGGAAAGTGCGGTCGTATCGCACCCGACGCCCGGCTTCGTCGGCGGCAGGCCGAGGTCGAGCGTCGTGCGCCCGCCGACGGGGTAGAGGCCGTGCTTCGCGGCCCGCGTCGCTTTGACGAGGTCGCACAGTTCGGCGACGGACGCGGGCCGGCGCACCGGCAGCGGGCCGAACGAGTCGATTGTGATGGAGTTGTCCACGGTCGCGGCGTGTAGTCCGGTGGGGAGGCAACCGGGCTGTTGTATGAACGCCGGGCGCGCGGGGCGTGTCAGGCCGACCCCGGCACCGGAATCGAGTGGACGCGGGTGCCGGTCGGCCCCTGAGCAATGGGCGATGCGCGCGGCGGCCCGGTTTGGGCCAGCGCCTCGCGCGCGGCCGCGCGCTCGCGCTCCAGTTCCTGACGCGACAGGGTGTGACAGCCGCCTTCGGCGGAGCGCCGCTCGGCGGCGTCCTTCTCCAACAGCGCTTCGATCTTCGGGCGCGCGCGGAAGAACGCGGCCACGCACTCCGGGTCGAAGTGCGTGCCGGAACACTTTTGCAGTTCCTCGAACGCCCGCGCCGCCGGCATCCCGGTGCGGTACGGGCGGTCCGAGGTCATGGCGTCGAACGCATCGGCCACGGCCACGATCCGCGCCGTCAGCTCGATACCCACGCCGGCCAGCTTGTCCGGGTACCCCTTCCCGTCGTACCGCTCGTGGTGCCCGCGGACCACCGGCAGCGCCCACTTCAGGCCGGGAATCATTTGGACGATCTCGGCCCCGCGCACGACGTGCGTGCGCATCTGCTCGAACTCCGCGTCCGACAGCCGGCCGGGTTTGCGCAGGATTTGGTCGTCGATGGCGATCTTGCCGATGTCGTGCAACAGTGTCGCGACCCGCAGGCGGCGGCGCTCGCCCTCGGGCAGCCCCATCTCTTCTGCCAGCAGCAGTGAGTACGCGGTCACGCGCTGGGTGTGGTTCCCGGTATACTCGTCGCGCATTTCGACGGCCTGTGCCAGCGCGGTCACGGTCTGCACGAACAGCGCCTCGTGGCGCTCGACCAACTGGTGCCGGTCCAACCCGAGCGCGACGGCCGCGGCCACCGAGTCGGCGAGGTTCAGGTCGGCTTCGGTGAACGGTGCGGCGTCCGGGCCGCGGTCGAGATGTAGCACGCCGAGTTCGCGGTCCGGGGCGCGGAGCACGGCGCAAATTGCCGAGTTCACCTCGCCGCGCACCGCGCTATCGGCGGCGTGCTGCGCGGCCTCGTTGCGGTCGCGGAACAAGAGTGACTGCCGCCCCTTGAACGCGACCGCTGCCAGCGTCTTGCTCGGCGGGCGCGGGGCCGCGGTCCCGCCGGCGCGGGTCGCGTAGCACCGCACCGCGAGTTGGTTGGTCGCGTCGTCGAGCAGGAAGATGCCGCCGCGCCGCGCGCCGAAGAACGCGACCGCGTCGTTCAGCACCTCTTGGAGCGTATCGCTCGCGCGCGACGTCTGGGCCAGTCGGTACCCGCCGCGCAGGAGGCGCAGGAACCCCTTGTCGTCGCGCCCGGCCGGGCCGCTCGCGGGCGACTCGATCCCGTCCACCGCTTCCATCCACGAGCGCTGCGCTGCCGCCTCGACCTGCACCGTCTGGAGTTCACCCAGTGTGGAAGTTACTTGACAGTTGAAACGGAAACGCCTCCCCTACTTGGTGTTGGAGCCAAGGAGGAAGGAGGCGGGACCGATGGCAGGCACAGCGCTCACCACGCCGATCCGG
>VGZJ01000156.1 GCA_016872595.1 Planctomycetota bacterium | reverse complement strand
GTCCTCGTGCGCGCGGGCGGCGCGACCCTCGCCCTGCACCCGGCCGCGCCCGGCGACACCGCCCTGCGCGCCACCTACCGACTCGACTACGGCCCGGCCGCGGCGATCCCGCCGCAGGCGTTCACCGCAGAGTTGTGCCCGGACACGTTCGCGCGCGACGTGGCCCCGTGCCGCACGTTCCTGACCCAAGCGGAGAGCGTCGCCCTGAAAAAAGAAGGCGTCGGCGTTCACCTCGAACCGGCCGATGTGCTCGTGTTCGGCCCGCGCGGGCCGATTGATAATCGGTTGCGGTTCGCCGACGAACCGGCCCGGCACAAGGTGCTCGACCTCGTGGGCGACCTCGCGCTGTGCGGGTTCGACCTCGCCGGGCACGCGGTCGCGTACCGCTCCGGGCACGCGCTGAACGTGGAACTCGCGCGCACGCTGAGCGCCCCGCCCCGCCCCGCCAAACGCGCGGCGTAACTTGCGACTTCGCGACCTCTGACTACGCGACTTGGGATCGAGGCTTCAATGAACCGGCTGCGGATGGCGGTGATCGGCGTCGGGCACCTCGGCCAGCACCACGCGCGCATTCTCTCGCTCCAACCCGACGTGGAACTGGTGGGCGTCGTCGATTCGTACACCGAACAAGCGCGCGCGATCGCCGCCAAGCTCGGCACCACGCCGTACGACCACTTCGAGCCGCTCATCGGCGCAGTGGACGCGGTCAGCGTCGTCACCCCCACGATCCACCACCACGCGGTGGCCGCGGAGTTCCTGCGCGCCGGCGTCCCGGTCTTGGTCGAGAAGCCGATCTGCCGCACGGTCGCCGAAGCGGACGAACTGATCGCCCTCGCGGACGCCGCGGGCGTGCCGCTGCAAGTGGGCCACATCGAGCGCTTCAACCCGGCGTTCGAGGAACTGGCGAAGCGGCCCATCCGCCCGAAGTTCGTGGAGGCCGAGCGGCACGGGCCGTTCACCGGGCGCTCCATCGACATCGGCGTCGTACTGGACCTGATGATCCACGACCTCGACCTGCTGCTCGCGCTGGTCGGCGCGCCGGTGGCGCGGGTGTTCGCGGTGGGCGCGGCCGTGTTCGGCGGGCACGAGGACATGGTGAACGCGCGGCTGGAGTTCGAGAACGGGTGCGTCGCGCACCTGACTACGAGCCGCATCACGCGGCACGCGAAGCGCCGGCTCCGCGTGTGGGCACCGGAGGGCTACGCGGGCATCGACTTCGTGACCCGCAAACTCACACTGGTGCAGCAGAGCGAGGAACTGCGCGAGCACGGCATCCGCGCGGGCGAGATGGACGCGGCGGCGAAGGCCCGCTTGAAGGACGAGGTGTTCGGCCGCTACCTCCAAGTGCTGAACCTCGACGGGGACCGCAAGCAGGACCAACTGACGTCCGAGCTGCGGCACTTCATCGACTGCGTGCGCACCGGGAACCGGCCGCGGGTGAGCGGCGCGGACGGGCGCGGCGCGCTCGAACTGGCCGAGCGCGTGCTGGCCGCGCTGCGCACGCACCCGTGGGAGGGCACTGCGGACGGCCCGCGCGGGCCGCAGGGCACGCCCCCGCCCGCCGGCTGGCTGTTCCCGCCCGTGCAACTCGTGCGCAACCACGCGGCGTAAGGTCGGCTACTTCTTGCGTTCCAGCTCGATCACGCTCGAGCCGTCGTACAGCTTCGCCGGGCCGGTTTTTTCGAGGTGCTCGCGCAGCCACCCGGCCGGCGTGTGATAGTACCAGAAGTGTTTGTTCCCGTTGTGACCGATTTTTGCGTCGGTCATCAGCTTCACGAACGTCTCGTAGTTCCCGCAGTCGATGGTCAACTTGTCGCCGGCGCGGGCGACCTTGAACACGAAGTACTTCTTCTCCTTCTCCTTAAGCCACTTCGCGTATCCGCCTTCTTTGTCGAGCGATGAGACCTCACGGTCGCCTTCGGCCAGTAGGATCGTTGCGTAGGTGTCCTTGCCGATCGTGGTGAAGTAGAACCACGCGGTCATGGTGTCGCTTTTGCCGGTCGTGCTCCAGCGCATCAGTCCCTTCGGGTTCCCCTTCACCGCGGGCGCGGACACCTCCAGCGCCTCGAACTCGAACGCCTGCACCAGTTGCCCCTTCGACTTCTTCACGGCCCACGTGCCGATGAGGTCTTTGTCCTGCTCGGCCTTATCGACCGGAGCGAGCGGTTCCGTGACGGGCACGCACCCGCCGCACAGGAGCGCGGCGGCGACCAGCGAGACGTACCGGTTCATGGTTCGGGTCTCGAGGGGGGAACTTACTTCGAGCGCGTGAACTTCTTCGCGTCGTCGTTCGGGAACACCTTCTCGCGGCCGTTCATGTCGAGGTACTTGTCGAGCCATCCGGCCGGCGTGACGTACACGTCCGAAGACTCGGTCACTTTCTTCAACTTGGCTTCCGTCGCAATCGCCTTGAACGCCTTCTCGTTGCCGAAGTTGAGAGAGATTTGGTCCTTACCCGTCGTGTAGTGGAAGACGACGTAGGCCCGCGTTTTCGTCTTCGTCCACTTCTCGTACGCGCCTTCCTTGCTGAAGTCGAGCGCCCCCTTGGAATCGTCCGTCGAGAGGCACAGGTTGCCGTACTTCTCCTCGCCCACGGTAGCGACGAAGAACCAGATCGATTTCTCGTTCTTGCTTTCGGTGAACGTCCACCGCATCAGTCCCTTCGGGTTCCCCTTCACGACCGGGGCGTCGATCTTGAGCACGGCCTTCCCGTCGGAATCGTTCCACGTGCCGACGAGAGCCATGTCCGGTTCCGCCTAGGTGATGTCGCCGACCGGTTCCGTGACGGGCACGCACCCGCACGCGGCGAGCGCGAGCATGGCGACCATTGGCAACAAGCGACGGATCACGACGCGCCTCCGCTGTAGGAGTGAGTGGGGTTGATCGCGCGGGGCGTCCCCCCGGGACGCCCGCTAACCGAGTGTCTTCCGCCTTCGGTCCTCGCCCTACTTCCCGTCCGTCATGCGGAAGTTCTTGATGGCGATCCCGCCGAACTCGGCGCGGAGGATGAACGGCCCCTTGTCCGCGGTGGCCTTCTTGGTGCCGGCGGACTCGCCGTTGATCGAGTACGCGACGTTCCCGCCCTTCGCCACGATCTCCATCTTGTTCCACTCGCCGACCTTGATCTTCAGGTTCTTGGCGGTCGGGTTGATGTCGAACTTGGTACCCATGAACAGCAGGTCGTTGTTGCACTTGTCGTCCGGCTTGAAGTCGAACCGGATCGTGAAATCGCCGCTCAGCGGGGTCGCGGTCTCGATGTACCGGTCGCCCTTCACCGCGGGGTCGATGACCAGTTCGCCGTCCTTCACGACGTACCGCTTGCCGTAGGCCTCGGTCTTGCCGTCGAGCTTCTCGCCCTTGCCGTCCTTCGCGGCCTTCGTCTGCCAGCCGTCGAGGTTCTTGCCGTTGAAGAGGAGCTTGTACCCCGGTTCGAGTTTGAACTCGTCGGCCGCGAGGACCGCGGCGCACGACACACCGAGCAGGAGCACACAGGAGAGCAGGCGCATGGCAGCTACCTTGAGGTTAGGGGAGCGGGGACAGCCTACCGCGCCGCGGGGCGCGCTTCTACAATCGACTTCGCGCTTTCTCTTCACCCCAGCGACGGACCCGCCAATGACCGAAACCGAACAGCGGTTGCTGACCCTGCTTACCGCGCGCTCGTTCACCCGTGCCAAACCGGGCGAGCTGTTCACGCTCGCGTCCGGGGCCAAGAGCGAGTACTTCATCGACGGTAAGATGACCGCGGTGTGCGCCGAGGGCGCGGCGCTCATCGGCGAGGTACTGTACGAGCACACCAAGGACCTGAACGCCGACGCCATCGGGGGTTTGCAGGTGGGCGCGGTGCCGCTGGTGACGGCCGCGGTCATCAGTTACCACCGGCACGGGCGCGCCATCGAGGGCTTCTGGGCGCGCGACGAGGCGAAGGACCACGGCACGAAGAAGCAGATCGAGGGCGGGCTGAAGCCCGGCATGCGCGTCGTCGTCGTGGACGACGTGTTCACGAAGGGCGGGTCGACGCTGAAGGCGTGTCAGGCGGCGCGGGCGTTCGGGTGCGAGGTGCTGGCGGTGCTGGCGCTGGTGGACCGGTTGCAAGGGGCGCGGGCGCTGTTCCGCGACAACGGCATCACGGACTATCGGCGCGTGTTCACGATCCGGCAGTTCGGCATCGACGCGCCCGACGACGCCCCGTGAGTCACGCGCCCTTGGCGAGCAGTTCGGCGCGGCGCTTGGGGCCGAGGCGCAGGAACGCGCGGGCCGCGGCGTCCTCGATGCCGCGCACCGTGCGGCCCACGGCCCAGCGCCGGTCGCCCAGCGGGTCCGTGTCGCCCAGTTCCTTCTTCAGCGCGCGGAACCAGTCCCACGGCAGGACCGCGTGCGCGGCCTCCTCGAGCGCGGCCTCGCCGTACACGTCCTTAGCGGCGGCGCGCGTGCAGTACCCGGGGTGGATGAAGCTGCTGGGCGTGTTCGGGCGCACGGGCACGCGGCGCAGGGCCGCGAGCGCGCGGTAGCCCATGGCGCGCGGGTCGCCCTGCTCCTCCAACCAGTCGGCGAACACCAACCGCGACTGCCAGTCGTTGCGGTTCTTGTTGATCGCGCGCCGGAAGTCTTCTTCAGTGGTCACGGCCCGGCCCCCGCCAAACTCCCCTCTTGAGTGTGGCGCGGACCGGGCCGGTACGCAAGGACAGTTTCGCGCTCGAAGGGAGTAGTCGGCACACGGAGTGTGCCGACTACTCCGCGATCACTCGCGCTCGGCCGGCGCGGGGGCCGCGGGCGTCGGGGGCTTCTTGTCGTCCTTCTTCGGAGGCTCCTTCTTCGGAGGCTCCTTCTTCGGGGGATCAACCTTCGGCGGGTCTACCTTCGGTTTCGGCGGCGGATCGACCTTCGGCTTCGGGTCCGGCTCCTTCTTCGGCGGGTCCACCTTGGGCTTCGGGTCGGGGTCCTTCGGCTTCGGGTCTACCTTGGGTTTCGGATCGACTTTCGGCTTGGGGTCCGGGTCTTTGGGCTTCGGATCGACCTTCGGTTTCGGGTCCGGGTCTTTCGGTTTCGGATCGACTTTCGGTTTCGGGTCCGGGTCTTTCGGCTTGGGCGGCGGATCAACCTTCGGCTTCGGATCGACCTTCGGCTTCGGATCGACTTTCGGCTTCGGGTCCGGGTCTTTCGGCTTGGGATCGACCTTCGGCTTCGGATCAACCTTGAGGTTCGGGCGCGGTTCGGGCTTCACCGCGGGCGGCGGCGGGGCCTTCTTCTCGTCCTTCACCTGCGCCTTGGCCGCGACCGCTTTCGGCACTTCGAGCTTGAGCGACTTCGGCTGAACTTGCACGCCGGGTTGCGGGGCCGGTTGCTTGGCGAGCGCCGCGGCCTCGGCCTTTTGGCGCGCCGCGCCGAAGTCGCGGGTCTGCTTCGCGGCGGTCGCCTCGGAGCGCCGCACTTCCGGCGTGATCGCCTTGATCTGCGCTTCCGGTTGAAGGGCCGGCGCGACGCGGGCCGGGGCCAGCATCGCCACGTCGGTCACGTTCTGCTTGTTCACCGTCACCGTGCGGTTCACCACCGTGACGTTGTTCGTCACGTTGTTCACCGTGGTGTTGGTGATGGTGTTGATGACCGTGTTCTGCTGGGTCAGGTTGACGGGCGGGCGCGCGACCTTGCCGGCGTAGCGCCCGACGTACAGGTCGTTGACGCGCGCGTTCCAGTCGCGGTCGGCGCGGCGGGTGTACGAGTAGTAGCTCCACAGCGGGTCGTAGCCCCAGTTGCGCCCGGTGCCGAACCCGATGGTGAAGGTCACGCCCGCGACGCGCCCGGCCCACGGGTTGTACCCGCGGCCGACGTAGCGCCGGTCGAAGTAGTCGCCGAAGTAGTAGTTGCCGTGCCCGCGGCGCACGAACAGCGCGCCGACGAGGGCCGGTTCGCTCACCACGTACACCGGGGTGTACACGAACGCCGGGCGCACGGGCCGCGCGAACGTCACCGGCGCGAACAGCACCCCGCGCCGCGCCAGCGCGTAGTCCCAGTAGCCGTCCACGAACACGAACCCGAGCGGCGTCCAGCGGTAGTGCGCCGGCACCCACACCCAGTTGGTGCGGTACTCCACCCACACGCCGGGCCGCCAGACGTACTTGGTCCGCCACACCCACGAGCCGGGCACGTAGAAACTGGTCGCGGTCGGCGCGGCCACGGTCGGGCCGATCTCGAGCGACGCCGGCGGTTCGGGCAGGTAGCTGATTTCGGGCTGCGTCGGCTCGTCGCGGTCGGGTTCCTGCCAGAACCCCGGTGCCCACTGCCAGCCGTCGCGCACCTCGCGCCACGACCCCGGCACCCACAACCGGCCCGGCGGCGTGTCGCGCCAGCACCCGCTGATCCAGAGGAACTGTTCGGCGTCGTCGTCCCAGTGCCAGTAGCCCGGGATCCACTGCACGTTGTCGCCGTCCGGCTTCTGGTCCGGCGGCAACTCTTCGATAGGTTCGGGCGGGCGCTTGGTCACGACGGGGCCGGGGACCGCGGCCTCGGCGCTCGTGGCGAAGGCCTCGTGAACGGGGCCGCGCGCGAGCACGTCCGCGCCGTCCGGTTGCGCGTCGGCCGGCGGCGCGCCGCCGGGCGGGAACAGCGGGATCGGCTCTTGCGCCGTCGTGCCCGCGCCGACGAGCGCGAGCACCAGCGCGCCGAGCGCGGTCGCGGCGAGGAGTTTCGGGAACTTGGTTCTCATGGTTTCACCTCCGGGCGCAGTGGGGGCGACCGGGTCGCCCGTTGGTCGAACGCATTCCAACGCACTTCTTGCGCCAACAGCGCTCAGGTTCGCCGCGCGGCGCGAGCGGCGAGCAGGAAAAACAGGCCGAACGCGAGGTCGCCCGCGCCGTACACGGCGTAGAAAACCGCCGTCAGTGGGTCGCGGTCCCAGACCGTTGGTAGTGTCCCGCCGTGCCGCGCGAGCCACACCACCCACGTTCCAACATAGACCGCCTTTTCGACGGCGAAGACCGCACACAGCGCCGGGTTCGGCAACCGCGATCCGCCGGCCGCGATGTAGGCGCAGCCCCAAAGCACGATGCACAGCAGCCCGAACCCGCTGAACACGTCGGGGTACAGTTCGCTGAGGTAGGTGTTGGTCCCGGCGCGCGAGAACGCGAGCACGCCGAGCACGTTGAACGCACCCGCGGCCCAGAACCCCGCGGCCCACTTGGTCCGTTCCATGCGCCACCTCGCAACGAGAGTGGCAAGAGGCTACCGCGCCGCGACCGCGGAGGAAACGGGAGTTGCGCCGGGCCGGTCGCGGTGTAATCGGGCGAGCAAACCCAGAGGGCAGGTCGTGGCACTCGAGCGCGAGATGGAAGTGTTCCGGCGCGAACTGCCGGCGCTGCTGGCCGATCCAACCAACATCGGCCGAACCGTGTTGATCGGTGGCGACCCGCCGGCCGTCGCCGGTGTGAACCTAGCCGAAGAGGACGCACTGGCCGCGGGCTACGAGCGGTTCGGCTTGTGGGCCGCCTTTCTCGTCAAACAGATCGTGCCTAACGAAGCCCCCAAGTACTTCTCCCGGAACCTCCGACGTTCGACGGTTGCCCTCGCGAGCAGTTGATTACAGCCCCGGAGGGCGGCGGATGGTAGCCGGGGGTGGAGCGAGCGAGCCGAAGGCGACGCGAGCGCAACCCCCGGAACCGAGCGCGGAATGTATGAAGCCCCGGAGGGGCGACGGAACCCGAGCAGAGGTTCCGTCGCCCCTCCGGGGCTTCTCGGTTATTGGGGCGCGCCGGGGGTTGCGCTCGAAGACTCGCTCCACCCCCGGCTACCATCCGCCGACCCTCCGGGGCTCAAGAGCTACGGGCGGATCGGCTTGGGGAGTTCCGGCGGCAGTAGCACCGGGGGCGGGCGGTCCGGGGCCAGCGGCTTCGGCACCGGGCTGCTGCCGAAGTCGGGGGCCGGCAGGTGGGCCGGGCGGGTTGGCTCGCGGTCGGGGGTCGAGCCGCGCACGGCCTTCACCGGCGGCTCGAGGAACGGCGCGCCCGGCGCGGCCGAGGTCCGCAGTTCGGTTCGCGCGCCGCCGTTGCTGGCCAGACCGCCGGGCAGCGTGTCTCGGGCGACCACGCGCGCCGGCGGCGTCTTCAGCGCCGTCAGCCACGACTCTTCGAGGTCGTCCACGGTGTCGAACCCGTACACCCGCGACGCGGCGGCGTTCCAGCTCTCCATCGTGTTGCCGCGCATCCCGGTGTCAAGGAATTGGAGCAGCTTGCCGCGGCCGTCGCGCCCGTCGCCGCCCCTCTTCACGAGGTAGTGCGTCAGCGAGTAACCCTGCGCGTACAGCACGCCGATGTCGCGAGGGTACTCGGTCATGCGGAACAGCACGCGGCACCGGATGCCGCGCCCGGCGTTCAGCAGCTCGCGGCACTTGACGTCGTGGCTGTAGCGCTCGTCGTCGTTCTCGCTCAGCACGCTGCCGCCCTCGTCGGCCCAGCGTGGCACCGGGCGGCCGAAGTGGTTCGCCAGCACCGTGTGCGTGACCTCGTGCGGCAGCACGCTGTTGAGGAGTTGCTTCGCGTCGCCGCGGATCTCCATCGAGATGCTGCTGACGACGGGCTTGCCGTTGGCGTCTTGGCCGAAGGTGAACGTGGTCGCGCCGCCGGCGTTGCCGGCCGTGACCTGCACCTTGAGCGGGCACCGGCGGGACCACTGGGGCATCTCGCGCCCGGTCCACTCCAGCGCCTTTTCCTTGCGATAGAACTCGGCCATGTCGCCGAACTTCTTCGCGAGTTCCGGGGTCGGGGCTTCGGTGGCGAAGTTGTCGGTGTTGTACGTCGCGGCGGGGGCGAGCGCGGGTGCCAGCAGCACCGCGACGAGCGCACCAAAGTGCCGACGAAGAGTCATTCCCTTGACCTCCGTGGTGAGTGACGCGGCCCGGTCGTTCGGCCATGAATCAAGGGTGCGTCGGAAGTCTAACCGCATTCGGTGTGCCGCGAAGGTCGGCGGGCCGTTCGGCGCGGAAAAGTAGCGGCGCAACGTTCGACGTGGGCAACAGTTCGGGATTCCGCGCGTGGCGCGGGTGGGGCCGGCACGCGGCGCGCGCGGTGTAATAAGTACCGCCGGAAGCGCGGCACCTCCGGGTGCAATTTTTACAACGACGCCCGCGAGAATGTCTCCTTCTCCAACTCGCCCCGTTTCATAGATATTCTCTCGCGCCACCCACACACGAGGCCCGCCAGATGCCCGCGCTGTTCGCGCTCGTCGCGCTGCTCACGGTTCCCCCCGCGCCCGCGCCGCACGTGTTCGACTTCCACCGCGACCACGTTCTCGGCACGTCGCTCGACCTGCACGTCGTCGCGCCCGACGAGTACACCGCGGAGGGCGCGGAACTGACGGCGCTCAACGAGATCGAGCGCCTGCGGAAGGTGTTCAGCACCTACGACGCCACGAGCGAGATCAGCAAGCTGAACCGCACCCGCGAGCCGGTGAAGGTGAGCGCGGACATGGCCGCTGTGCTGAAGGCGTACGAGGTGTGGCAGCGGAAGAGCGGCGGGGCGTTCAACGGGCAGGTCGGCGACCTCGTGCGCGCGTGGAAGGACGGCGAGAAGGCCGACCGCGAGCCGGCCGCGCTCGAACTGGCGCGCATCGTCGCCGACCTCGCCAAGCCCGGTTGGAAGCTCGACGACGCGACCAACACCGTGACGCGCCTCACCGACCAACCGCTGAACCTGAACGCCATCGCGAAGGGCTACATCATCCAGAAGGCCGCGGACGCGGTGCGGAAGGAACACCCCACCGTTGGCGGCTTGCTCATCAACCTCGGCGGCGACGTGCTCGCGCGCGGCGCGCCGCCGGCTGGCACCGGCTGGGCGGTCGGCGTGCAAGACCCGGCCAACCACTTCGACAACGCCGCCCCGCTCGCCGGGTTGCGGCTCACGAATCAGGCGGTCGCCACCAGCGGCGGCTACCAGCGGTTCTACACCATCGGCGGCAAGCGGTACTCGCACATCTTCGACCCGCGCACCGGTCGCCCGGCCAACGGCCCGGCCAGCGCGACCGTGATCGCCGGCGACAACCTGACGGCGAACGCGCTCGCCACGACGCTGTGCGTGCTGTCGCCGGAAGACGGGTTGAAGCTGGTCGCGAGCGTGCCGGGCGCGGAGTGCCTTATCGTGAGCGCGGACGGCACGCGGCACCACAGCGCCGGGCTGAAAGCGTTCGAGGTCGCGCCGCTGCGCTTCGCCGCACTCCAGAAGGACGAACCGAAGGCGACCAACTGGCCCGCGGGCTATCAGGTGACGGTCGCCATCGAGTTGCCGAACGTTGCCGCCGCGAAGCGCTACCGCAAGCCGTACACCGCCGTTTGGATCGAGGACGACAAGGGCAAGGCGGTCCGCACGCTCGCGGTGTGGGGCAACTCGCCGAAGTACCTCAAAGACCTCAGCGACTGGTGGAAGATCGGCAAGGGCGACGCCGACCTCGTCCGCGCCGTAACGCGCGCCACCCGCGGGCCGGGCAAGTACGACCTCGCGTGGGACGGCAAGGACGACAAGGGCAAGGCGCTCCCGCAAGGTGTGTACACGGTGCGCGTGGAAGTTCACCGCGAGTTCGGCGCGCACCTCCGGCAGAGCGGCAAGATCGAGTGCAAGGACAAGCCCGCGAGCGCGAAGCTCGACAAGAACGCCGAAACCGCCGAGACCCTGATCGAGTTCAAGGAATTGAAGAAGAAGTAACTTGCACCGCGAGCGGCGCGCGTAAGCCCGCCGGTAGCTACACAACTCACAACCGCAATGCGTATCTGTGGTGTGTAGCTACCGGCGGGCTTACGCCGCGCCGCTCGCTCACCATCGATCCAACCTCACACCATGTCGCGCTTTCACCGCTGGCTGCTCAAGACCGCGCGCACGATCCACGTGTACCTGACGCTGTTCGGGCTGACGCTGATCCTGTTCTTCGCCGTCACCGGGTTCATGCTGAACCACACGGAATGGTTCCTGCCGGACGACGCGAAGCTCGAAAAGCAGACCCGCAAGGAATCGCGCGAGTTGCCCCGCGACAAGCTGCCCGGCGGCAAACTGCCCGCGCCCAACCCCGAAACCGGCGAGGCGACCGGCGACGAAAAACTGGCCGTTGTGGAAGCGCTGCGCAAGGAGTTCGACATCCGCGGCGAGATGAGTTCGTTCGGGTTCGTGAAGGACGACAACGACAAGTACCAGATCAAGGTGGAGTTCAAGCGGGCCGGCGGCGAGACGACCGCGACCATCGACGTGGAGAGCGCGAAGACCGACGTGGCGTTCGTGTATCAGGGCTGGGCAATGGTGATGACGGACCTTCACCGGGGTAACCGCGGGAACCTCTCGAACGAGGTGAAGCGCACGGGCCGCGTGTGGAGCTTCGTGATCGACGCGACGTGCTTCGTGATGCTCATCATCTCCGCGACCGGCCTCGTGATGTGGTGGTCGCTGAAGAGCCGCGGGAAGTGGGGCGCGGCCCTGTTCCTGCTGGGCACCGCCGTGAGCGTGGCCGCGTACTACTGGTTCGTGCCGTGAGCGACCGCAGCGCGGATGGCGAATACGTCTCGTGCCGGTCAGTCCTCTTCTTTGGCGGGCGCGGTCGGGGTGCCGGCGAGAGACTGCTCGACGATGCGGATTTCGTCCGCGGTCAGCCCGTACAGATCGTACACCAGCCGGTCGATCTCCCCGTCGGTGGTGTCGATGTGCGATTGGATCGTGTCGCGAACTTGCGCCGTCTTCGCCCGCGCGAGCTGCGTGTGAAGCCCCAGCATCCGATCCACGAGCGAAACGAGGCGGTCTTGAACCCCAGTATCGAAGTAGACAGGCAACTCTTCCAGATATGTACCCTTGATCTTTGGGAACGTGCGACGACGGTCGTAATAGTGACCGATCCAGAACGCGCGCAGGAGCCGTGAATTGAGAATGCCCAAGAGGTACTTTGGCTGAATGTCCTTGTCCCGAACGCTGATCATGAACACTGAATTCAGGCACTGGTAACCTAACACATCGATTGCAAATGCCGGGTACATCCCGACCTGCCGGGTCAGCAGTTTGTTGGGTGCATTTTGCGTAGTTGGTTCCCAGCAGCCTCCGCATTGTGCGCTAGGATCATCCAGACAGGCCAAGTTGTTCCACTGGACGTGATACCTAGCGGCATCTTCGCCAGTATAACAGGGCTTGTAGGGTTCACGAACTGCAGCGAGATTCGCGACCGTAACTACATCCGATTTGTAAACTTCACGGTTGCGAAGTTGCTTGCCGAAATTAACGCTGGCATAATTCTTGAGCGAATTGTTGTGTTGTGTTGTGTTGTGTTGTGTTGTGTTGTGTCAGTCGGTCCCAGAGCGCAGTTGCCACGCCAACGATTCCGCAGGTGAATAGAACGTGTTTGTCCTGTAAGCAGCGCGAGGCAGAAACACGTTCATTGCTCGTGATCTTGAGTTGTTCTGCCGCAGGGTCGGCATGGACGAGTAGGAAGGATTCACTCGGCTTCGCGCGGCCATTCACAACAAGGATTGCAGTGTCAACGCTTACGCCTGCGAAGACGGGTCTATCGAGAACCAAGACGTGATCGATCTGAGTTGACTCCAGTAGATACTTTCGCAACGGGGCAAGGAAGTTATTGGTCAAGTAGTTTGATGGGGTAATCATCGAAAATACACCTTTCGGCTTGGTCAACCTCGTGCCTTTATCCAGAAAGAGGTGATAGGTGTCGATCTTATAGGACGCAGCCGGGTAGGACTTCCGATAATACTCCAGTTGGAGGTCGTCTCGCAACTCACCTTGAAGCAGCACATAAGGCGGGTTGCCGATCACCGCGTCAAAACCGCCGGCTTTCATGATCTTTGGGAATGCTATTTTCCAGTCGAAGGCGTTGACGCGCTGAACATGCTCCTCATTATTGATCAGTTCGAGCTTGTCGGCGTAGTAGTCGCCGCCGATGAGCGAGTTGCCGCAGCGGATGGTGTCGTCGAGGTCCGGCAGTACACGCTCCTTGCTGAACAGCAGCGCTTGCAGCGATTGTTGCGTCTCACCTTCGAGCACCTTCAGCAGCAGCGAGAGCTTGGTCACTTCCACGGCCTGCGGGTCGATGTCCACGCCGTAGATGTTGGTCTTGAGGATGCGCTTGCGTTCGGCGGTCGTGAGCCGGTAGCCGCCGCCGGGCAGCGCGACGAGTTCCTTCTTGTGGTTCTCCGGCCCCTCGGCGATGTAGCGGTCGCGGTGCCAGTCGAGCAAGTAGTCGTACGCGCCGAGCAGAAACGAGCCGGACCCGCACGCCGGGTCGAGGACGCGCAGCTTCCGCGCCTGCTTGGGCGTCATGGTGGCCCCGTCCACCACGTTCGCCGGGCCGAGCAACTTGCCCACGGTCTGCTCGACTATGTACCGCACGATGTAGGTCGGGGTGTAGTACACGCCGCCGGCCTTGCGCACCTCCGGCTTGTCCTCCACCTTCGCGGTGTGGTTGTCCGTGAGGCGGATCACCTTGCCCAGAAACTGCTCGTACACCTGCCCCAGAATGTCGGCCGAGATCACCGAGAACTCGTAAGGGCTTTCGGGGAAGTACAACCCCTTGATGATGTCCTTGAGCACCTTGTCGTCGATCACCAGACCGGGCGTGAGGGCGTCGGGGGCGTCGCGCCCGTCCTCGTCGTCGAAGTGGAACAGCCCGGAGTTGTACTTGGTGTCGGCGCATTTGAACGCGGTCAGCAGTCCCGCGTACACGTCCTCCGTGTGGCGCAGCAGGTCTTGCAACTGGCCGTAGGCCTCGACGCCGCGGTCCTCGCAGATGCGCAGGAAGATGATGCGGTCGATGGTGATCTGTACGGCGAAGTTGAGATCGCGCTGCGAGAGTGTGGGGTTCCGCACGGCGATGTTGCGGGCCAGTTGCCCGCGCCACTCCTCGATCTCGGCGAGGAACGCGCTATCGACGGTGGCGGTGCCGCGCCGCCCCCCAGCCTCGGCGTACCGGTCGAAGGAGCCTTTCAGGACGGCGTCTTTCGAGAAGATGTCGGCGATCTCGTCCCACTTCTCCACGTACTCGGTGTGCCTGAAGTAGTGAATGCGCCCCGTCGCGGCTTTGTCGTTCTGGTCGGGTTTCTTCTTGCACTCGTAGACGGCGAACTCGGCGAAGTTGGTAAGGATCGAGAGGGGAAGTTTTGCGGACCAAGCGTAGCGCCGGAGTTGGTACGCTGGGCCGGAATCGCTCTTGATGCCCACGGCGGGCTTCTTGGCTTCCAGAAAGAACTTGCGACTACCGCCTACGCGGAAGGAGTAATCCGGAGCCTTCATGTTGGCCCCGATCTTGATGGACTCTTCGTGAACCACATCCTTGTAGGCTTCCGCGTGCCCCCGCTTGTTCGCCATGTCCCAGCCGAGGCACTCGAACAGTGGGTTGATGAACTCTTGGCGGAGTTCGGCCTCCTTGTAGTCGGGTGAACGGTAGTTCGCCACGTTCGCGTTAAACCGCTGAACGAGATCGAGAACAGTAGACTCGTTGCGCAATAGCGATCGATGGCCTATTCATAGGGTTATGACGAATTACGAGAAATTGCGTCGGAAGCCGTTGTTGTTCCGCATGTTCACGGGGCTCTCGGCCGACGAGTTCGACAAGGT
>VGZJ01000155.1 GCA_016872595.1 Planctomycetota bacterium | reverse complement strand
GCGCTCGCCCTCGTCCGCGTGCTCGACCCGGAGCGCCGGCGCGGCGGGCCGATGACCGCGGAGCGCGTCGGGCTGGCCGCGGGATGGTTCGCCGCGGGCGACGAAGAGGCCGGGTTCGAGGTGCTGAACGCGGCGCGCGAAGTGCTGTTCGCGCCGGGCGACGTGTCGGCCCACGAGCGCACCGCGCTCGCGCTGGCCTACGCCGATGCACTCGGGTTCGCGCCGGGGGTGATCGCCCTCGGCCGGCTGGAAGAGGTGTTCCAGCGCCTCGGCCGCGTCGCGGTCCACGGCTCGTCGAACTGCTATTACACGCTGAACCCACTGCGGCTGATCGACGCCGCGGTGCGCGCCGTCGTGACCGACGAGTTCACCCTCGGTACCTCGGTACGCGCGTGGCTGGACGGCGACGAGTTCCTGATCAGGCAGCGCGTCCACCGCGACATGGCCGCGCTGTTGCGCGAAAGCGAGTTGGCGTAGGTGCTGGTTTTTTCGTGGGGCGGGCCGCTGGCCTGCCCGACGCCGAGGCAGGCCAGCGGCCCGCCCCACAATACCGAAGCTTCAGTCCGGGCTGGGCGGGGCGAAGGAGCCGTCCCAGTCTTGCGGCGGCTTGCGCTTGGTCTTGTCCATGACGCGCATGAGGCAGTGGGCCGCGGGGTCGGACGAGAACTGCGCGGTGAGGGCGTCGTAGGCCTCGGCCCACTGGCCCGCGGTGAACTGATCGACGATCCCGCTCCACTCGGCCCGCTGCCAGTCGTGGATGCTCGGCGTGTGCGCGGAGTACAGTTCGTGCGCCCACAGCGGATCGGGGAACCCCTTCGCGCGCACATTCCCCAGCGGGCGCGTCAGCATCTCGCGCCCGGAGGGGTCGCACGCCGCGATGCGCTCGGCCACTTCTTGCGACACGATGATCGGCACGCCGAACGCCTTCGTCATCGCTTCGAGGCGGAAAGTGAGGTTCACCACCGGGCCGTACAGGTCGACGACGGCGAGGTCGTGCGCGCCGAGCCGCCCGGCGACGGCGGTGCCGTGCGTGAGGCCGACCCCGCACCGCCCGGCCTGCGACCACGAGTTGAGCCGGCCTTGAATCGTCAGCGCCGCGCGCGCGGCCATCTCCACCTGCTTGTCCTGGACCTTCGGCCAGCCCCAGAAGCCGAGGACCGCGTCGCCACGGAATCCGCCCACCACGCCGTCGCGGTCGGTGATCGCGCCCGACATCACGCTGAGCGCGTTGCTCACCTCGCGCTGCGCGCCGAGCAGGTCCGATGCGTTCTGCGACGCGAACAGCGAGTAGTTCCGCAGGTCGCAGAACAGCGTGGTGATCTCCTTCTCCTTCGGCGCGAGCATCTTCTCCAGTTCGTCCGGGTCGTCGAGGAACTTCCACAGGCTCTGCGGCCACGCGCGGCGGATGACCTTGTTCTGCTGCGTGAGGCGGCTGACGCGCAGGGTCGTCTCGATCATCCCGACGAGGAGTTCGGCGATCTTCTGGTACTGCGTGAGGTCGTTGACGATCTTGTCCTGCGCGGGCTTGTCGAGCAGGTTCCACTGCCCCGCAGTCTGGCCGGCGACGTAGAGCGCGTACCGCGAGCCGTCTTGGAACGGGGTGCAGATGGCCCACGGGGTGACGCCGTGAACGTGGGTGTCGGCCATCGTCGGGTCGACCCCGGTCTGGCCCGCTTGGTCCGGGGACCAGCAGTGCAGGCAACTGCGGCGGCGCTCCATGATCGCGCGGTGCGAGAGCCGCTTCGAGGGCATGAACCCGTTCGCGCCGTGCGACGACTTGGGGCGCACGTTCGATTCAACGAGGACGATGCGCTGCTCGGTCGGCGGGTTGTCGAGCGGTACGCGAACAACGGCCGTGGCGTCGGCGCGCGGCATCGCGTCCATCACCACCTTCAGCATCTGGCGGAACAACCCCTGCTCGCTGGTGACGGCGCGGATCGTGGCCGGCAGTTGCTCCATCGCGCGCTGGGCCGCTCCGGGGTTCGCGAACGGGATCTCCTCGAGCTGCGCGCGGGTGCGCTCCTCCTGCCGCGGCGCGACGGTCATGTCGGCCGGACTTTCCGGTTCCGGTTCGCCGTCGCTGTGCAGGGTGAAGCGCGTCTGGCCGATCCAGAACGATTCGCCGCGCCCGACTTGGCACTTCCCGCCCGGCACCTCGACGAGTTTCTTCTGCTTGTCGTCGAATACGAGGGTCTGGTTCGCCGGGGGCGTGGGGTACGCGGGGGGCGTGGGCGGCCGCGTCTGAACGGTGAGTTTTTCCTTGCTCGGCTCCCAGAGCAGGATCGCTTGGAACCGCGAAATCTGGTCGTCCTCGGGAATGGCAATGTCCATCTTGCCCTCGTCCCGGCCGAGGTGCATGGGCTTGCCCGCGGCGAGGACGAACCGCCGCCCGTACTGTCGGGCCTGAACCGCGGACTTCTTCGGGTCGGCCTGAACCTCGGTGATCGCTTCGATCTCGGCCATCGTCTGAGGACTCCGTCCGTGCGGGCCGGGCCGGTGCGTGCGAACGCGCGGCGGTCCGGCTCACCCGTTATGGTACTTCCGGAACGGGGCGAGTGTGAGACGTGTGTTACCACTTTTCTATCGCGCACGGGGCCGGCGGGGGCGCAGTTCGCGCAGAGCGCGCCGTTTCGCGCGCCCGCGCCCGAAAGCGCGGCGAAACTGCTTGACCTGCCGGCGCGCCGCGGTATAGCCGCCGGTTCTCAGCGCACACCCGCGGACTCTCGGGGGAGGAAGCCGCATGGACGCGGTCCAGTCGAAAGCCACACGCCCGCGCTCGCGGAGCGCATTCGCCCGCGCGTTCGCGATGTTCATGCCCCTCGCGTGCCTCACGATTGTCGGGGCAATCGCGGCGCAGGCCCGGCAGCCGGTCGCACCGAAGCCGCCCGCGAACCCGATCCTCCCGGCCGGCGGCGACGGCCTTCGCGACCTCAAGAACCCGGACTGGTCCACGGACCCCGCGGACCCCTTCCCGATGCCCCCGGAGTTCGCCAACCTCGAACTGATGAAGCAGACCGCGGCCGAGTGCTACGCCAAGTCCGCGAGCTGCATCGGCTGTCACAAGGGCGTGGGCGACCCGCACTGCAAGGACACGCTCCGCATCGGCTGCACCGACTGCCACGGCGGGGACGCCACGTCCACCGACAAGAACAAGGCCCACGTGCTGCCGCGGAACGCACAGTTTTGGCCGACCTCCGCGAACCCGGTGCGCTCGTACACGCTGCTCAATAACGAGTCGCCGGCGTTCATCCGGTTCGTGAACCCCGGCGACTTCCGCGTCGCGCACATCAGTTGCGGCACCAGCGGGTGCCACCCGAAAGAGGTTCAAACGAACCGCAAGCAGATCATGAGCACCGGGTGCATGCTGTGGGGCGCGGCGGCGTACAACAACGGCACGCTGCCGGTGAAGAACGCCGTACTGGGCGAGGCCTACGGCATGAACGGCGCGCCGCTACGCTTGAAGACGTACCCGCCGCCGACCGAGGCGGAGATGGAGCGCGGCGTGATCGCGCAGCTCGACCCGCTGCCGCGGTTCCAGATGAGCCAGCCGGGGAACGTGCTCCGCATCTTCGAGCCGGGCGGCCGGTTCCTGCCGGAAATCGGCATCCCCGAGCGCCTCGACGAGCCGGGCCGGACGCGCGTGCGCCTGAGCATCCGCGGCCTCGGCACCGGGAACCGCACCGACCCCGTTCTGGTCAGCGCGAACAAGACGCGCCTGTTCGACCCGACGCTCAACTTCATGGGCACCAACGAGCACCCCGGCGACTACCGCCAGAGCGGGTGTACCGCGTGCCACGTGGTGTACGCGAACGACCGCTCGCCGATCCACAGCGGCCCGTTCGCGCAGTACGGGAACCGCGGCCGGAGCTTCAACCCGGACCCGATGATCCCGAAGCACGAGAGCGGCCACCCCATCGACCACAAGTTCACGAACTCGATCCCGACGAGCCAGTGCATGGTGTGCCACATCCACCCCGGCACGACCGTGAACAACGCCTACATCGGGTACATGTGGTGGGACGAGGAGAGCGACGCGCGGTTCATGTACCCCGCGAAGCAGCGGAACCCGACCGCGGAGCAACTCATCACGTCGCTGATGAGGAACCCGAACGAGTCCGCGGCGCGCGGGAACCTACACGACCCGGAGTTCGTCACCGAACTGACCAAGCTGAACCCGCACCTGAAGAACACGCACTTCGCGGACTTCCACAGCCACGGCTGGGCGTTCCGCGCGGTGTTCAAGAAGGACCGGAAGGGGAACCACACGGACCACGCCGGCGCGTTCGTCGGCCCGCTCACGGCGGAGAGCATGGCCGCGGCCGTGGAGTGGCCGCTGAAGGCCAAGAAGTTCCACGCCGACATCCGGTACACCGACGCCAACACGGGGCCCAAGAGCGCCCGCGCGGCAGAAGACAAGCTCAACGACTCGTGCCGCAACGGGATGCCCGTTCACCTCATGGACATCCACATGGAGAAGGGCATGCACTGCATCGACTGCCACTTCTCGCAAGACATGCACGGCAACAACCGGTTGCACAAGGAGGTGCGCGCGGCCATCGAGATTCAGTGTGTGGACTGCCACGGCACGGCGGCCGAGTACGCGAACCTGAAGACCAGCGGCCCGGCGAGTTACACGTCCGCCCCGGACGGCAAGGGGCGCAACCTGTACGCGCTCAAGACCCCGTTCGGCACGCCCCGGTTCGAGGTCCGCGAGGGGCCGAACGGCACCCGCCGCTACTTCCAGAACTCGTGCGTCGAGAAGGGGCTCCAGTGGGAGCTGGTGCAGACGAAGGACACGGTGACGAAGGGCCACGCCCGGTACAACGAGAAGTCCGCGATGGCGAAGACCGTGCGCTTCGACCAGAACACGGGCAAGATGGTGTGGGGCGATCTGCCCCCCGGCGACAAGGACAAGTGCGCGCACACCAACGATAACATGAGTTGCATCGCGTGCCACACGTCGTGGAACCCGAGTTGCTTCGGGTGCCACCTGCCGCAACGCGCCAACATCAAAGCGCCGATGTTGCACGCCAGCGGCGACACGCAACGGAACTACACCGCGTACAACTTCCAGACGCTGCGCGACGACACGTACATGCTGGCCCGCGACGGGTCCGCGACCGGGAACAAGATCAACCCGTCGCGGTCGAGCTGCGCGATCCACGTCACCAGTGCGAACGGCAACCGCGAGTCCATCTACATCCAACAGCCGACGATCTCGGCCGAGGGGTACGGCGGCATGGCGTTCAGCACGAACGTGCCGCACACGGTCCGCGGGCGCGGGGCGCGCGAGACGAAGCAGTGTACCGACTGCCACCTGTCGAAGAACAACGACAACAACGCGTGGATGGGCCAGCTGCTCATGCACGGCACCGGGTTCATGAACTTCGTGGGCAAGTACGCGTGGGCCGCGGCCGGCGAGGAGGGGTTGTTCGGCATCGCCGTGACCGAGACGACCGAGCCGCTGGCGGTGTTCGGCAGCGACCTGCACCGCTGGGCGTACCCCGACCATTACAAGGCGCACGCCGCGGCCGGCGGGCTGCTGAAGCAGTCGCACGAGCACCCCGGGCGCGACATCGCGAAGGGCGCGCTGCGCCCGCTCAAGAAGTCCGAGGTGCTCATGGTGCAGAACCGCGGCGAGTACCTGTACGCCGCGTGCGGCGAGGGCGGGGTCCGCGTGTTCGACATCGCGTTCATCGACGACAAGGCGTTCGCCGAGCGCATCACCACGGCCCCGGTCTCGCCGGTCGGCCAGAAGTTCTACCTCGACACCAAGTACGCCACGTGGGTCGCCGCGCCGACGACCGTGCCCGTGGACCCGACGCGGAAGATGATCCCCGGCAACAAGGAGCAGCCGATCCACCCGCTATTCGGGTACCTCTACATCGCCGACAAATACGAGGGCCTGATCCTCACGGGCGCGGCCACGACCATCGACGGCAACCCGGTCAACAACTTCTTGAAGAAGGAAGTGTGCTTCAACCCGGACGGCCTGCTGTACGACGCGAAGCACGTGCAGATCGTGGGGCACTACGCCTACGTGTCGTGCGCCGCGGGGCTGGTGGTGGTGGACATCGACGACCCGAAGAAACCGAAGATTACGTCGATCGTCGGCGAGAAGCACCTGAAGGGCGCGCGGATGAGCGCCGTTCAGTTCCGGTACTGCTACGTGTGCGACGAGGAGGGCGTGAAGATTCTGGACGCGACGGACCTCGCGAAGCCGGTGCCGAAGTCGGTGCTGCGGGTGCCCGAGGCGCACAGCATCTACTTGGCCCGCACCTACGCCTACGTCGCGGCCGGGTCGCGCGGGCTGGCGATCCTCGACATCACCAACGCCGAGGAGCCGAAGGTCGATCAGGTGTTCAGCGCCGGCGGGCACATCAACGACGCGCACGACGTGAAGCTCGGGATCACGTACAACTCGCTGTTCGCGTACATCGCGGACGGCAAGAACGGGATGCGCGTGGTGCAACTGATGTCGCCGGAAACGCCGGGGTACGAGGGCTTCGGCCCGCGCCCGACGCCGCGACTGGTAGCGACGTTCCGCCTGCCGCACGGGGGGCACATCAAGAACATCGCCCGCGGCCTCGACCGCGACCGCGCGGTGGACGAGAGCGGGAACCAGATCGGCGTATTCGGGCGGGTCGGGTCGCGCCCGCTGAACGAGAAGGAACAGCACAAGATGTACCTTCGGAACGGCAAGCCGTGGGTGGTCAGCGACGACCCGCGGGACGCCGTGTACGAGGAGAGGGTGCGCCCGCGGCAGCGGCGGCGCGGGCCGTCGCGGGCCCGGCGCGCGGCCGGCGGTTGCATCTGAGCGCGCGGCGGGCTAGAAAACGGGGGTAGCCCGCGCCGCACCCGTTCCGAGTTTGCGATGCCCGCAGACAGCCCCGACCCGAACCCGCGCCGTGGCGCGCCCGACCCGGCCCCGCCCGGCGACGACGGGGCCGTTGACCTCGGCGCGGCCGGCGGCACACTGGAACAGCACGGCCCGCCCTCGTGGGTGCAGAAGAGTACGGCCGCGTACACCGCGGGCGCGGGGGCGACCACCGGCGGCACGCCCGGCTCCGCCGACGCCTCGCGCTCCGGCAAGGCCGTCCACGAACTCGACCGCGAACTCGTTCGCAGCCAGAGCGCCGGCGGCACCGACGTGGCTGACGGGTACACGCTCATCAAGAAGCTGGGCACCGGCTCGTTCGGCGCGGTATGGGAGGCCGAGAACCGGCTCTCGCGCGAGCGCGTCGCCATCAAGTTCTTCACCGCGGGCGATTCGGACTGGGCCAAACTGTTGGGTGAAGTCGGACTGTTGCAAACGGTCGAGGGGTGTCGCGGGATCGTGATGGTGAAGGACGTGCGCCCCGGCGGGCCGGGCGCGCGGCCCCACTACATTATGCAACTCGCCAACAGCGGGTCGCTCGCGGAGTGGCTGAAGTCGGCCGGCGGTTTGGCCCCGCGCGAGCGCCTGCGCCGCGCCGTCGGGTTCTTTACCGCGGTCGCGCGGGCGATGGCCGTGGTCCACCGGCGCGGCATCCACCACTGCGATCTGAAACCGCAGAACATCCTGCTCCACAGCCCGGAGCCGGGCACGCCGCCGGAACCGCTGGTCGCGGACTTCGGCCAAGCGCACCTCGCCACCGACGACACGCCCGCGCTCGGCACGTTCTTCTACATGCCCCCGGACCAGATCGACGCGGCGCAGGCCGGCACCCCGCCGGACACGCGCTGGGACGTGTACGCGCTCGGCGCGGTCGTGTACGAGATGCTGACCGGCGAGCCGCCGCGCCGCTCGCCGGAACTGGTGGCCGCGATCAAGCAGTCGCCGCGGAACCTGACGGCGCGCATGAAGGTGTACCGCGAGGGCCTCGCCGCCGCGCCGCCGCCGGCCGCCCACCGCGCCGTCGCCGACCCGGTACTGGTGAAGATCATCGACCGCTGCCTGACGCTGCGCCCCGAGAACCGGCCCGCGGACGCCGGGGCGGTGGTCGCGCTGCTGGACGCCCGCGCGCGGTGGCGGCGCACGCGCCCGGTGCTGGGCCTCGCCGTCGCCGCCACGCTCCTCGTGGTGCTCCTCGTCGTGGGCCTCGGGGTGTGGGCCGCGAACGTCGTGACCGAGCGCACCAAGACGAACGTGACCGCGGAGGTGACGAGCAGCCTCGCGCGCACCGCCGGGTTCGGCACGCGCGCCATCGAGGACCGGCTCCAGCGCCACGTCGCCACGCTCGACCGCTGGGCCGACGACGTTCACAAGGAACCCGGCCTCGTGCCCGCGCTGAAGGGCGCGAGTGCGGTCCCGCGCGGGCGCGAGCTGCCCGGCCCCGTCCTCGCCGACGAGGGCCAGTCGGTGGCGCGCGCGTGGCTGGAGCGGTTGCACCGCGAGCGGCGGCAGCGCGCCGCCCCGCACGACCACGTTCCCAGTCTGGGGCTGATGCTCGTGACCGACGCGGACACCGGCGCGCCCGCGGCCCGCGGGTTCTACCTCGCGCGCGTCCAGTCCGACGGCACCTACGAGGACGCGGCCACGCAAGCCAGCGCCCGCGACCGTTCGTTCTTCTCGACCGACCTTTCCTACCGCGACTACTTCCACGCCGGACCGGGCGAGGCGAAGGACGACGGCACCCCGCACCCGGTGGTGCGCGCCGCGCACATCAGCCACCCGTTCCGCTCGCGCGGGGTGGACCGCACCGGCACCGGGGGCGCGCTCCGCGACCGCTGGAAGCTGAACGTGGTCACACCGATCTGGGACGACCCCGCGACCCGCGCCCGCGTCGTCGGCCTGATCGTGCTCGGCCTCGACGTCGAGTACGACGTGAAGCCCCTGCTGTACCCGATGGGCTTCGAGCGCTCGAGCGACACCGGGTACGGCATCGACCGACTGGTGAAGGTCGTCGTGACCGACCACCGCGGGCGCTGGGTGTGGCACCCGGACTGCGACGCCGTGCTACAATCAGACACGCCGGAGCTGCGGCACCCGCACGCCTACCCGGACCTCGTGCGCAAGCACGGGTACGCCGACGACCGCGCCGGGCCGTGGCTCGCCCTCGGCGCGGCGAACGGCTACACCGAGTCCGACCGCTACGTGGACGCGCTCGAGACCGAGTTGCGCGGCGACGCGCAAGCGGAAATTGCCTGCTTCACGCGCTTCGACCCGTACGCGCGGAGCCGGTACCGCGGGCACGACGCCACCGGCGCGCCGGCCGCGCCGCGCCGCTGGGTGCTGGCCGCACAGGTGGACCGGCAGAACGCCCTCCGCCCGCTCGACGAGATGCGCGGCCAGATGATGCGCGCCGGGTTCGCGGTCGTCGGCGCGCTGGCCCTCATCGCGGTCGCGCTCTGGGCCGGGCTGGTCGCGGTCCTGCGCCGCTTGGAGTTCGCGACTCATGGCTGACCTCGAAGCACTCACCCGGATCGAGAGCACCGGGCCGACCGGCTCCAGCAGCGGGGCCGCCGGGCAGTACAGTTGGCGGTACGCGCTCCCCGAAAAGAAGGTGCTGAAACTCGGCAGCGACCCCACCTTCTGCGACTGGGTCGTGGCCGAGGACCGCATGATCTCGCGGTTCCACGCCACCCTCGAGTGGACCGGCACCGCGCTCGCGGTCGAGCGCCGCGGCGTCATCAAGCCGGACTTTCCCACGCCCCCGCAGAACCACATCTGGTTCCACAACAAGCCGGTTGAGCAGTGCGTCGTGAAGCCCGGCGAGTGGTTCGTGATCGGCCAAACGCGGTTCACGCTCCGCGGCGACGCCGACTCCGAACCGGAGTGCCCCGTCGACGCCACCCTCGTGCAGCGGCAGGAGGAGCGCAGCCGCGCCGAGCTGGAGCACGTCCCGTTCACCAACCCGTCGATCCTGCTCAAGGCGATGGAGCAACTGCCGCAGTACCTGAAAGTGGTTCAGACCGAGGCGGCGCTGTTCCGCCAGATGCTGAAGGTGGCGCTGGGCGCGCTGCCGAAGTGCGACGCCGCGGCCATCGTGCGGGTGCCCCCCGACTGCCCGGTCGGGGAGCTGCGCGTCGCCCTCGTCGAGCAGAACGTGCGCAACCCCGGCGCGGGCGCGCAGGGCGAGTTCGTCCCGTCGCGCAAGCTCGTGCGCCGGGCCGTGTGCCAGCAGCGCAAGAGCTGCCTGCACGTCTGGTCCACCGACCCGAGCAACTTCTCCCCGATGGGCGGCTCGGACCACAACCTCACGCTCGGCGTGCTGCACCAACAGGGCGCGACCCCGTGGGCCATCTGCACGCCGTTCCAAGACAACTCCCAGTACGCGCTCTACGTCAGCGGCCGGTTGGTCGCCAAGCCGCCCGAGCCGAAGGCCGACCAGAGCCACCTGACCGAGTACCAGAAGTTCATCGAAATCTTGGTCGGGCTTCTCGAAACGACGCGCCGCACGATCCGCCTGACGCGCCAGAACGCGGTGATCCGAGAGGCGTGGCCCACCGGGGTGCGCAAGTTCCTCGACGACCCGGACAAGATCGACGCCCTGCTCAAACCGCAAGAGCGCGACGTGACCGTGCTGTTCTGCGACCTGCGCGGGTACAGCGGGTTCGCCGAAGCGCAGGGCGCGAGCCTCACCGCCGCGTGGGGCGAGATCCAGAAGGCGCTCGACACGATGAGCGGCGCGGTCACGGAAAAGGGCGGCATCGTGGCCGGGTTCCGCGGCGACGCGGTGCTCGGGTTCTGGGGCTGGCCGAACCCGCACCCGAACCAGATCGAGCTCGCGGCCGAGGCCGCGCTCCGCATTTACGAGAAGCTGTCCGGGTGGATGGTCCATCGCAAGTGCGGGCTCGGCCTGACGCACGGTCGCGCGCTCGCCGGGCGGCTCGGCGCGCACGACCTCGCCGTCGTCGATCTGTACGGCCCCGTTGTGAACCTCGCGTTCCGCCTCGAAGAGATGACGAAGGCTTACGGCGTCGGCATCGTGGTCAGCGACCACGTTGCGAAGCGCTTGCTGGCCGCGGATTCGACCCTGACCAAGTGGCGGCTGCGGCAACTCGGCTCGGTGCGCCCGCGCGGGATGAAAACGCCCCTCGTCGCGCACGAACTCTCGCCCGCGACCGCGACCGCCGCCGGCAACGACAACTGGGTCACGGGCGAATGGTACGAGAGCCAGCTCCAACAGTGGAACGAGGCGGTCGAGCTGTTCATCAAGGGCCAGTGGCCGGAGGCCGCGGAGCGGTTCAACGACCTGTTCCCCGAAGACCCGGCGGCGAAGTGCTTCGTGCGCTACATGCAGCGCACGCGCAACGCCCCGCCCCCCGGCTGGGACGGCGCGTTCACGCCGCGCCCGGAGGAGTAGGCGCTGGCCATCACCCACGAAAGCCCCGGTGGACCGCGCGATCACCCAAGAAAACGATCCCGACGATCCCCAAGATCAAGTTGATACCGTCAAGATTGACGATCTGGATGATCTGAAGCACGACGAGCGTGTGAGGGTCACGGCTCCGCCAACCGCCGCCGAGGAGTTCGGCACCTCGAACGATTGCGAGGATTCCCCAAATCACACCGAAGTACAAGCCCGGCCAAACACAACAGGCGAACGCAGTGAAGATGCCGAAGAACAGTGAGTTCAAGATCGCACAAATCCCGCCGGCGAGCAGCATCGCGCCAACGGCGGTCACTTTGCCCGGCTTCCCTCTCCGCGGAGGGAGGTAATCTTCGTCTTCGTCGTCGGAATCATCGGCGTGCTTTCGGCGGGGTTTCCGCCGGGGTGCGCTGTCATCGTCGTCACGAGATTTCGGCCAGTCATAGACTGCCGGCGGTGCTGCGGGTATCGGGGTCGGCGGAGGTAAAGGCGGTGGCAATGGGGGCGGTGCGGGCGGAAGTGGCGGCATCCCGCGCGGGGGAACTGGCCCCGATGGGCGCGGCGGTGTCGGTGGCGGCGCAGGAGGAGGCGGAAGCACACTCGGAACGGCAATCGCCACATCGCACTTCGGGCATTCCAGCGAAGTGCCGGCGCGGTCGTCACCGACGGTGAGCCGCGTTCCGCAACCCGGACAAAAGATGATGATTGCCATCGGGCGATCTCACTGTTGTGACGTGAACGAGGATTACTCGTTGGCAATCGTCCAGACGCCGTTCTTGTGGGTCACAATCACCTTGCTGTTGTTCTTCACCGTCGAACTGGCCTTCTCCGAACCGCTGGCGAACACCGCCAACTTGTGCTCGCCGGCGTTGGTGTTGAACACGACCTTTTCGCCGCTCTTGATCTCGGTCTTCGACCCGTTGCCGACCTTCACCTCGATGGTGCCCGGCGCTTTGTTCGTCACGGTCACATCGGCACGGGCCGCGCCCGCGCCCAACACGACAACCGCGAGCGCGGCAAGTACACGGTTCATCGCGACCTCCGTTCGAGCTTCAATCCGCCCGCTAATGAGCTTACCGCACCGCCCGCGAGGCGCGCCGAAAAAAATGCGCGACGGGGCTTGATCGAAACTGATATCTCGTATACTATACAATACGGGCGTTCATAATCGCCCACTGACGGCGCTCGCGCCGACCGGGACCGTAGTGAGAGGGGCATTCCGATATGCGCCGGTTGTACTCCAACTTCTCGTCTTGCAACTTCGGCGGCGCGCTCACGGCTCTCATTCTGATAAGCGCTTGTTGTACTAGGATTTTCCGTTTTGCAACTTCAGGGCGGGTCGAGGGGAGTTGGGCGTTGTGCAACCTCCTGCGCCGACACCCCGTCGCTGACGCTCCGGCTTCGCCGTGGGCGCACTCGTTGTGCAACTCATTTTGCTTTGTCCCCACAACAGAAGGGGAACGCGCTGTTGTGCAACCTGTTTGCAAAAGGGCATCACACTGTATTCGCGGGGGGCCGTATGACCGCCGACGCGTAGTTCCGGGCGTTGGACTTCCGCAGGTTTGCGCACCATAGTTCAGGTGCGAAACCCCGCCCGGGAACTCCCATGTCCACGACACTCCGCAGCCAGATGCACTCGGGCGCGGACAACGCTACGCGCGTGGTCCCGGCGGGCGCGCACCCTAATCCGTTGCCCCCGGCGTTCGCGTTCTTGCGCCCGGCGCAAGCGCCCGGCGAATTGGGCAGGCTCGGCGGGTACCGCGTCGTGCGGGTACTCGGTTCCGGCGGTATGGGCGTCGTGTTTCTCGCCGAAGACATGGCGCTAAGGCGCGAGGTCGCGCTCAAGGTGATGCGCATTCCGCCGGGCGAAGACCTCCTCAGTTGGCGCGAACGTTTCTTACGCGAGGCCCGCGCGCTCGCGGCGATTAAGCACCCGAACTTGGTGAGCGTGTATCAGGCCGGCGAGGACCGCGGCACCGTTTTTCTGGCGATGGAGTTGCTCCACGGTGAGACGCTCGAAGCGCGGATCCGCCGCGCCGAGCGGCTTACGGTTCCCGAAATCCTCCAAATCGCGCAGCAGCTCGCCACCGGGCTTGCGGCCATACACGCGCAAGGGTTGATTCACCGCGACATCAAGCCCGCGAACATCTGGCTCTCGGTCGAATCGACCCAAGACACGGAGCCACTCGACGCCGACGAACCGCCCGTTCCGGTGCGGGTCAAGATTCTCGACTTCGGCCTCGTGCGCGAGATCGAGGGCGACACGCACCTGACCGAGGCCGGGGCCATCATGGGTACGCCGGCGTACATGTCGCCGGAGCAGGTGCGCGGGCGCGACCTCGACCACCGCACCGACCTGTTCAGCTTCGGGTGCGTGCTGTACGCGCTCTGTACCGGCCGCCCGCCGTTCGTCGCGGAAAGCCCGATGGCGCAGGCTGCGGCGCTCGCGGCCGACACCCCGGCGCGCGTTCGCGCGCTCAACCCCGACGTGCCCCGCGCGCTGTCGAAGCTCATCGCGGAGTTGTTGGAGAAGGACACGGACGAGCGCCCCGAATCCGCGGCCGAGGTCGCGCAGCGCCTGCACACGGTCGGCGCGCCGGAGCGTGCAAGCGCCCCGGCCCCCCGCCCGGTCCTGCGGCGGCGCGCGTTCCAAGCCGTCGCGCTCGTGTGGCTCGTACTGGCCGCACTCGTTGCGGTTGTCATCAGTAACCAGCCGACACCGCGTTCCACCCCGGTCGCGCCACCGGACGATCCCGCAGCACGTGCCCCGAAGAGCGTATCGAAGCCGAACGCGCCGAACGTGCTGGATGGCGATGTTCAGTACCTGACGCGGTTGTACCCGATCAAGGTGCAGAAGTTCCCGCCGCCGGACCGCCCGATGCCGCCGGGCGTCGATGGGACCGTGCGCGTCGGCGGGGTCCGCGCGCAGCACGGCATCTTCATGCACGCGGCCCCGCCGAAAGACGTGCCGCCGTACATGACCTTCGTGCCCGGCGGCGCGTACGGCCGGTTCCGCGCCGCCGTGTCCTTCAACGACAGCGCGCGCGGGCTCCCGACGGCCTCGTCGCCGGTGGTGTTCATAGTCGTCGGCGACGGGCACGACCTGTGGACCTCGCGCGAGCACGTTGCGGGCGACCCGATGGAGACGTGCGACATCGACATCCGCGACGTGAAGCAGCTCTCGCTGAGCGTGGTGTTGCGCGGCCCGCGGCACCAAGGTGCGCACGCCGTTTGGACCCCTATTTCCCAGATGACCTTCGACTTTCGGCATGGCATGTGCGCCGGAACCCTGGGATTCCCAGCGTTTCTGCCTCTTTCCTGCCGAAATGACCGAGGAACCCAATGGGTGACCGCCGAAATGACCCCCTGCGTGTGGATTTCGACCGCGAGATCAAGTTGGAGTTCCACGGCTCGACC
>VGZJ01000154.1 GCA_016872595.1 Planctomycetota bacterium | reverse complement strand
CGCTGCACGGCCAGCCGGCGGCGGGCCTCCAGTTCGGCCGCTGTACCTTTGGTCCTCATGGCAAACAGGTTACGACGATCCGGTGGGTTGTACAGGGCTCGCTACCTGCCGGTCAGTAGGAACGAGCCTACCTCGCCCGGTCCCTCGTCGGTCGTATCTTCGGTGCATGCGGCGCAGAACTGCGGCGGGTGACGCGCGACGGCGCAGGCGGCACTACAGAACGTATCGCCGTTGTGCTTGACGGCACCAAATACGATCCTGTGTTGGCACACGAGACAGCGCTTCATGGGTTCACCGTGCGTGCGAGAGCGAATCGCCCCGGCGTGTTACTTCAGCGCCGCCTTCAGCTCCTTAACCAACTTCTCCACGTCCTGCGCCGTGTTGTAGCCGTGAATGGCGATCCGCAGACGCCCGGCGTGGCTCATCACGTGGACGTTCGCCTTGAGCAACTTCGCGTGAAGCTCGTCGGCCTTCGGGTGCTTGAACGCCAAGATGCCGGCGATGTGCTCCGGCTCGTCCGGGGTCAGCAGTTCGACGGGCAGTTTCTTCAACTCTTCGAGGCACTGTAGCACCAGCGGGCGGGCGTGCGCGTCGATGTTCGCCACGCCGACGCCCTTGATGTATTCGAGGCCGGCGCGGATCGCGTACACCGCGGGGTAGTTCGGCATCCCGACGCTGAAGCTGGCCGCGCCCGGCTTGCTCACGGCCTTGTCGAAGCGGTTCGCGCCGAAGGCGTCTTCGAGGTTGAACCAGCCGCCCGCGGGCGCGGTCCACTCGGCCGTGCGCGCCTTCGGCACGCCCACCAACCCGCCGCCGTGCGACGCCAGAATCCACTTGTGCGTGCTGCTCACGATCAGGTCCGCGCCCGTCAGGTCGAGAGGCACGCGCCCGAGCGCCTGCGTTACGTCAACCGCGACCAGCGCGTTCGAGCGCTTCTTGATTGCGCCGATCACCTCCGGCAGCGTGATACGGAACCCGTTGTAGAAGCTGACCAGCGACACCGTGACGAGCCGCGTCTTGGGCGTCAGCAACGGGACGAGGTCTTCGAGCCGCAGCGCGCCGGACAGGTTACGCCACACTTTCACGGTGGCCGGGCACGCCGGCTGGAGCCACGGCGTCGCGCCCGCCGGGAAGTCGAGATCGTTGACAACAACCTCGTCGCCCTTCTTCAGCTTCAGCGCCAGCGCCGCAAGGTTGTACGCCTCTGATGCGCACGAGCAGATGCCGATTTCCGCCGGCGTGAGGCCGTAGAACTCGGCCGTGAGCGCCTTCACCGCCTCCCACTGGGCCGCGTGGGCCTTGCGGCCGTCCATGCCGAGCTGCTTGTCAGCGAAGTACTGTTGAAGTGCTTCGCCCACGGCAAGCGGGGGGATGCCCTCCGCGGCCGAGTTCAGGTACGTCTTGCCTTCGAGCGACGGGAAGTCGCGCTTGCGGGTCTTGGTGGACAGCATGGCCCGGCCTCGTGGGAATGAGGCTGTTGTAGTGGCAAAAAGTAGTAGGCACACTCCGTGTGCCGTCGCTTATCATCCGCGTACCGCGACGGCACACGGGGTGTGCCCTACTACTTTGGGAGTCGTCATGCACACGCGCCGCACCTTCCTCGGCTCCGCGGGGGCGTCGCTGCTGGCCCCGCACCTGTACGCGGCCGGGCCCGCGAAGAAGAAGCTCGCCGTCGTGACGACGCTGTGGGCCGACCGCAGTCACGCGTGGCACATGGCCGAGCGGTTCCTCCACGGGTACCCGGTGGACGGGAAGTGGCACACGCCGCCCGTCGAGGTCGTGTCCGCGTTCGTCGATCAGAAGCCGGAAGGCGACCTGAGCGCCGGCCGCGCGAAGGAGTTCGGGTTCAAGATTTATCCCACCATCGACGTGGCGCTCTGCCGCGGCGGGAAGACGCTCGCCGTGGACGCGGTGCTGCTGATCGGCGAGCACGGCAAGTACGACCGCAACGAGTTCAACCAGATCAAGTACCCGCGGTTCGAGTTCTTCAAGCAGATCACCGACATGTTCGCGCGCGACGGCCGCGCCGCGCCGGTCTTCAACGACAAGCACCTCTCGTACGACTTCACCCTCGCAAAGAAGATGGTGGACCTGTCGAAGACCCTGAAGTTCCCGTTCCTCGCGGGGTCGAGCCTGCCGGTGACGTGGCGCATGCCGGACCTCGACATGCCGCACGGTGCAGAAGTGGAAGAGGTGATGTGCGTCGCGTTCGGCGGGCAGGACGTGTACGACTTCCACGCCCACGAAACGATTCAGTGCATGGCCGAGCGGCGCAAGGGTGGCGAAACCGGGGTGGTCGCGGTACAGGGCTTCAGGGGCGCGAACGTGTGGAAGTTGCTGGACGAAAAGGGCACCGCGGAACTGTTCGCGGTGTGCCTCGCGCGCAGCCAAACGCTCGCGCAACCGACCGCGACCAGCCACCGCTACCCGACTCTCGCGCAGATGAAGGAGTGGGTGAAGGAGCCGATCGCACACCGCGTCGAGTACAAGGACGGGCTGAGGTCCACGATGTTGCTGCTCAACGGGCTGGTCAAAGACTTCAACTTCGCGGCCCGCATCAAGGGGCAGAAGGAACCGCTGTCCGTGCTGTTCCACTTGCCGCCGACGCCGAACGTAACGTACTCCGCGGCGCTCATGTCGAAGGCCGAAGAGATGTTCGTCACCGGCAACGCGCCGTACCCGGTCGAGCGCACGTTGCTCACGAGCGGCATCAACGAGGCCGGGCTGAAGTCGCTGGCCGGGGGCGAAAAGCGCCTCGAAACCCCGCACCTCGCGGTGAAGTACGACCCGCCGGCGCGGTCGCAGTACTGGCGCAAGTGACGCGCCGTGCGCCGGCGTGATAGAATCGACTGCGCACCACCGGGGGCGAACCGATGTGGATCACGAACACTCCTTACGAACACGCGCCGCCGGAGTTGCGGGCGATTTACGAGTCGATTTACGCGCTGTACCCCGCGGAGTACGGCCCGCCGGTGCCCGCGGTCACGCGGCCCGACGGCACCTCCGACGGCGTGACCGCGGCGCACAGCCTCGTGCCCGAGGCCATGCGCCACATGCTCGCCGGCCTCGCGATGATGATGCAACCGCACTTGCCGCTCACGCGCCGGCAGCACGAGATGATCGCCTCGGTCGTGTCCGCTCAGAACGCGTGCTTCTACTGAACGGAGAGCCACATCGAGTTCCTACGCCGGGCCTGTCTCGACGACCAACTCGCCGCCGCGTTGCGGTCGGACCACACGAAGGCGAACGTCTCCCCCGCGGACCGGGCCATGCTCGACTTCGCGGTGAAGATGACGCGCGCCCCGTGGACGCACACGCGGGCGGACGTGGACAAGCTCCGGGCCGCCGGGTTCGACGACACCGGCGTGCTGCAAATCACAATGATCGCCGCGTACTTCAATTACATCAACCGCATCGCCGACGCGCTCGGCGTCGGGAAAGACTGAGCCGATGACGACCGAGGACGACTTCAACCGCGCGCTCGACGCGAACCCCGCCGACTGGCAGACGCGGCTGGTGTTCGCCGACTGGCTCGACGAGCGCGCCGACCCGCGCGCCGCCGGCTACCGCGCGCTTGGCGCGGCGCGCCTGTATCCGCTGCTCGCGAACGGGAACTATGCCACATCGTGGTACTTCCACAGCGGGCAGAACGGCGTGATGGAGTCGCACGGCACCATCGCGAAGCTGGTCAACATGCTCCCCGAGGACTGGATTCAGGCGGTGAAGGCCGGCGCATACAACCGCTCCAACAACGACCTGTGGGTCGGGTACACGACGGTGCGGAGCGAGGCCGAGGACGCGGTCGCACGCGCATTCGCCACGCTCCCGCCCGCGCGCCGCGCCGAACTGCTCGCCGCGCCTCCCGTGCCCCTTCCACCGAAGCGCCGAGCGCGGAGGCGCAAGACATGACGACGGAAGCCGACTTCAACCGCGCGCTCGACGCGAACCCGGACGACTGGCAGACGCGGCTGGTGTTCGCCGACTGGCTCGACGAGCGCGCCGACCCGCGCGCCGCGGGCTACCGCGCGCTCGGCGCGAACCGCCTGCGCCCGCTGCAAGACCTGCGCCCGCGCGTCACGGCCAACTGGTACTTCCACACCGGCGGTGCGGGCGTGCTCACTCACCACCCCACCATAGCGACCGTGGTGAACATGATCCCGCTCGAATGGGCCAAGGCCGTGGACCCGAAGTACGACACGCGCGGCGACGCGCTGTGGGTCGGGTACTCACTCGATCGCCGCGTAGTCGAAGATGCGCTGGCCGCGGCGTTCGCGAAGCTGCCGCCGGAGCGCCGGGCCGAGGTGCTCGCCGGAATCGGGTTCCCCGAAGTGCCGCCCGCCGAGGAACCCCCGTCGCCGACGCGCGTTCCGCGCCGCCCGCGCCGGAAGCGGCCGTGACGCGCGCTCCGCGCTGGACTTCGCGCCCCGGTCGCGGGTACTCTATACGAACAGGATGAAAGCCTGTCAGACCCAGAGGCCCGCCGTGTTCCGCGTCCTCGGCAACCCCAAGCGCACTTGCGCCGGCGTCTCGCGCCGCGACCTGCTCGCCGCGGGCGGGTTCGGGCTGCTCGGCGGCTTCACCGCGGCCCGTGCGCCGCGCACGCCGCCCAAAGCGAAATCGGTCATCTGCCTGTTCCTATTCGGCGGCTGGAGCCAGCTCGAAACGTTCGACATGAAGCCGGGCGCGCCGGCCGAGGTTCGCGGGCCGTACAAGCCGGTCGCGTCCGCCCTGCCGGGCTACCCGGTGTGCGAACTCTTGCCGCGCCTCGCGACCCGCATGGACAAGGTCGCGGTCGTGCGCTCGGTCCACAGCGACGACGCCAACCACAACACCAGCCACGTCCTCACCGGTCGGCACGCGACCATCGGCGGCACCGCGGTGAAGGGCATCAACCCCGGTATCCCGCACGACTGGCCGTTCTTCATGTCGGCGCTGGAGCACGTCCGCGACCGCGCGGGCGACCTGCCGGGCGGCGCGATCCCGAACAACGTGTGCGTGCCCAACCGCTTGGGGCTGCTCGAAGGGTACACCCGCACCGGGCCGTACGGCGGGTTCCTCGGCGCGAAGTTCGACCCCGTGTGTACGCGCGTCGGCAACAACGGCGAACTGCTGTTCAACCTCAACGGGGTGCGGGCCGCCACGCTCCGCTACGCGCCGCCGGGTGCGGACCTCTCCGCGAGCGTTACCCTCGACCAACTGTCCACGCGCGCCAGCCTCGTGCAACAACTCGACGCCATCCGCGGCTCGCTGATGGCCTCGCCCGCGCTCGACGGGTTCGACGATTCGCACAAGCGGGCCCTCGGGGTCATCACCTCGGAGCGCTTTCGGAAGGCACTCGACCTGTCGGCCGAACCGATGAAACTGCGAGACGCCTACGGCTGGAACCTGTTCGGTCAGAGCGTGCTGCTGTCGCGCCGACTGGTCGAAGCCGGCGTGCCGCTTGTCACCGCGATGTGGGACTGCACGAAGGAAGGCCCGGACATCGCGACGCTCGGCTGGGACACGCACTGGGACCACTTCAAGGCCTGCGAAGGGTGGCTGCTGCCGGGCCTCGACCGCGCGCTCTCCGCGCTACTCGATGACCTCGGCGCGCGCGGCCTGCTGGACGAAACGCTCGTGGTGTGCCTGAGCGAGATGGGCCGCACGCCTCAGGTGAACGGCCGGGCCGGTCGCGACCACTGGGTCGGCTCGCACTGCGCGCTGTTCGCCGGCGCGGGCGTGAAGCCGGGAGTCGTCCACGGCCGCAGCGACAAGATCGCGGCGTACGTGACCGACGCGCCGGTGTCGCCGCGGGACGTGCTCGCGACCGTGTACCACCTGTGCGGCGTCGCCTCGGACACGACGATCCGCGACCGCCTCAACCGCCCACACATGCTGTACGGCGACGGCACGCCGATCAAGGCGGTATTGGCGTAGAGCCGTAGCAGGCGCAACCTGCCGGGCGGCGCTGCTGAACAACTTGTAGGCGTTCGCTCGAAGGCGAATAAGTTCAGTAGCCGTGCCGCCCGGCAGGCGGCCCCCACCCAGAGGCACTCGTGCTTCGCCTCACCGGATCACCGACGAAACTGTGCGACGGCCTGACGCGGCGCGACCTGCTGCACGTCGGCGGGCTGGGCGCGTTCGGCCTCACGCTCCCGACCTTCTTGAAGCTGCAAGCGAGCGCAGCGCCAACGAAGCGCGCGAACGACAGTGCTTTCGGCCGCGCGAAGGCGTGCATCCTACTGTTCCCTTACGGCTCGCCCCCGCAGCACGAGACCTTCGACCCCAAGCCCGATGCTCCCGCGGAGATACAGGGCGAGCTGAAGTCGATTCCGAGCGTTCTGCCCGGCGTGCGCGTGTGCGAACTGCTACCGCGGATCGCCAAGATCATGGACCGCGTGACGGTGGTGCGCTCCGTCACGCACCCGTACCCGGATCACGGGGTCGCCTACGCGGTCAGCGGCATCCCCACGTACACGCCGGCGCTCGAAACCGCGCCGCGCGACGGCCGGCACTGGCCGTTCATCGGGTCCGTCGTCGATTACCTCGAAACGAAGCGCACCGGCGACCCGGTACCGGCGGTGCCGCGCAACGTCGGGTTGCCGTGGCTCCTGAACGCGCGCACGGACATGCCGAGCGTGAGCGCCGGGCCGTACGCCGCGTTCTTGGGGCAGGGCTTCGACCCGGTGTGGGCGAGCTACGAGGGCGAGGGGAAGAAACTCGCACCCAAGTACACCGACGGACAAGCGAAGGAGTTCATGGACCCGTTCGCGGCGTGCGGACTCGACGGGCAATTCAAGCTGTCGAGCACCGGCGAGCTACCGCCCGACGTGCCGCGCGCGCGATTGGATGACCGCCGCTCGTTGCTCCAGCAGTTCGACGCGGCCCGCGCACGCGGCGCGCCTAGAGCGGCCGTGAAGCCCGGCTTTGCGGGCGACAGGTCGCGAGTCCCGGCGGCGCACGACAAGTTTCGCCAGATGGCGTATTCCGTCCTCACGACCAACAGGATGCGCGAGGCACTCGACGTGAGCCGCGAACCGCTGGCCGTGCGCGAGCGCTACGGCGCGACGCTGTTCGGTCAGTCGTGCCTGTGTGCGCGGCGGCTGGTCGAAGCCGGGAGCAAGTTCGTCACGGTGTTCTGGGACGGGTTCGGCCAGTTCTCCGGGTGCGCATGGGACACGCACGCCAACCACTACCCGCGGCTCAAAGAGTACCTGCTGCCGGGCTTCGACCGCGCGTTCCCGGCGCTGCTGCTCGACCTCGAATCGCGCGGTCTGTTAGACGAAACGCTCGTGATCTGGATGAGCGAACACGGGCGCACGCCGAAGATCGACCCGAAGCCGAAGGGCGCGGGCCGGCACCACTGGTCGAAGGTGTACTCGGTGGCGATGGCCGGTGGCGGAATCGCGCGCGGGAAGATCGTCGGCAGTTCCGATAGACTCGGCGGCGAAGTGCGCGACGTCCCGGTATCCCCGAAAGACATCCTCGCGACCGCGTTCCACGCGCTGGGCATCGACGTTCACACCACCGTGCCCGACGCGCAGGGCAAACCCGCCCACATCGCCGGCGACGGCAAGGTGCGGCCGGAAGTGTTTTCGTAGGACAGGCCTGCCGGCCTGTCATTGCTTCGACAGGCCGGGAGGCCTGTCCTACATCAGAGCCACCCATGCTCCCTCTCCTTCTCCTCTCGCTCGCCCCGGCCGGGGAACCGCCTGCGTTCCCGGTGAAGCCCACCGAAGTGCGCAAGATGTTCGCGGACGGCAAACACAACGCGTTCACCGCGTTCGTGAAGTTCAAGGGCACGTACCTGCTCGCGTTTCGCACCGCGAAGGAACACAACTCCGCCGACGGCGACATCGTCGTGCTAAAGTCGGCCGACGCAAAGGAGTGGACCGAGGCGCTGAAACTCGACATCGACAAGCGCGACGATCGCGATCCGCAATTGCTGGTCGTCGCTGACAAGCTCATCATGTACGTCGCGTCGATGAAAGGACCGGACCTCACCACCTACGCGGTAACGACCGAAGACGGTAAGACGTGGAGCAAGCCGAAGGCTGTGTACGAGGAGAAATACATCGTCTGGAAGCCCATTCAGTACGGGAAGCTCTACTACTCTGGTGCGCACAAGAAGGACGAGGTGAGCGGCGGGAAAGGTCGCGAGGTTCACTTCATCAAGTCGAGCGACGGCATTGCGTGGGAGAAGGTGTCCACGATCCGCGCCGGGAACTGGGAGAGCGAGACGACGCTGCACTTCGAGAAGGACGGCACCTGCTTCGCGTTCCTGCGCCAGAAGTACGGTAGCCCGCAGGCGCAGATTCTGGAAGCGAAGGCCCCCTACAAGGAGTGGAAGAACCGGCCGACCGACGTGACGCACTTCTCCGGGCACAGCGTTCGCACTTACGGCGACGTGACGTACCTGTTCAGTCGCGACCGCAACGGCCCGCCCGACAACCGCTACGGGCAGGTGATCTACACCTTCGCCGACGGCAAGCTCGCGCCATACAGCCGATTCCCGGCGGGTGGAGACTGCGCCTACGCCGAGGCCGTGCGCGACGGCGACAACATGCTCGTCAGCTACTACTCGACGCATGAGAAGCAGACCAACATCTACCTCGCGGTCGTGCCGCTCAAGAAGTGACGGAGCCCGCCATGTCTCGGTTCCTTCTCGGGCTCACCCTGTTCCTCGCTACGGCCGTCGCGAGCGCGGCCGAGGTGCGCTCGCACCCGCCGCTGCGCCAGACGCCGAAGAACAAGGGACCGTTCCCGGTCGCCGCGCTGACGCTCGATACGGCGCGGGTCGTTCACCCCACGGAGGGCGACGATAAGAAAGCCGGTACGCTCGCCGCTCCGTGGAGGACGATCAAGCACGCGCTCACCCAGCTCAAACCCGGTCAGACGCTCTACCTGCACGAGGGCACCTACTACGAGAACGTGTACGTCGCGCTCGCGGGCCGGCCCGGTGCGCCAATCACCATACGGTCCGTGCCGGGCGAACTCGCGGTCATCGACGGCGGCCTGCGTGAGTTCTTCGACGCGCCGCAAGACGCATGGGAACCGGAGCCGAACGGCAGGCCCGGCGAGTACCGCTCGAAGAAGGCGTACCCGAACCGGCGCGACGTACTCGGCTCGTTCGGCGATTCGATGATCGGCCTGCAGACCTACCACCACGCCAGGGACCTGCGCGCGACCAACGAGCTCTTCGACTGGGAGAACTGGGATAAAATCGACCAGTGCGACCTGAAGCCGGTGTATCTGGGGCCGGGTGTGTGGTACGACCGCGAGACCGGCCGCGTTCACATTCGCCTCGCGCGCACCAACTTGCCGAAGCCGGTGCCGAACTACACCGGCGAGACTGACCCGCGCAAGCTCCCGCTCGTACTCGCGCCGTTCAACTCCGTGCCACTGCACCTCGACGGCGCGAAGCACGTTCGCATTGCCGATGTGATGATCCGCGGCGCGGGCTACACCGCGATCCAGCTCGACCACGCGCAGCACGTCGAGTTCGACAACGTGACGGTGTGGTGCGGGACCTACGGCGTCCGCGCCGGCTCCACCGGGCCGCTGAAGCTCTCGGCGTGTCGCTTCTACGGCAACGTCGCCCCGTGGACGTTCCGCACCGACGGCAGCAAGCGCGACTACCCCGGCCGACCGCACCGCAACCTGTCGCGTATGAACACGCACGCGCTGATCGAGATCGACTCCGGCCGCGAGTCGGGCGTGTACGCGACCCCGCAGAACGACAACTGGGAGATCGAGTACTGCGAGTTCACCGACGCGCACGACGGCGTGTACCTCGGCGGCATCAACGTGAAGTTCCACCACAATCTGCTCGACGGCCTGCAAGACGACGGCATCTACCTCAGCCCGATGTACGCGCGGCACCGGCTCGACAAGAAGGACGCGGAGATTCACCTTTACCAGAACCGGTTCGGCACGATGTTGACGGCGCTGGCGTTCGGCGGCACGGAACCACTCGCGCCGGACAAGGTGTTCGTCTACCGCAACGTGTTCGACCTGCGCGGCGCGCTCCAAATCGGACGCCCGACCGCGCGGCGCGCGGAGCCGGGCCTCGCCACCGGGAAGGTGATCGGCGATCACGGCTCCCCCCCGTGGTCCGCGATGAACATCTACCACAACACCTTCGTCACGGCCGGCGGCTCGCGCGACGCGGCAATGGCGACGTTCGCCGCGTCGAAAGTGGCGCAGCAGCGGCGCGTCTTCAACAACGTGTTTCTCCACGGCGACCGGCTCCCCGCGTTCGCGCCGCCTGACCCGGCCGCGAACTGCGCGGCCGACGGCAACGTGTACTGGGCACCGAACACGCCGGAGAAAACCGCCGCGGCGTTCTTCGACAAGTTCCGCAAGTCGGACGCCTTTCCCGCGAGTCAGAAGCTCTACGCGGCCGGTTCGACGACGAACTGCCGCGTCGCCGATCCGCGACTCGACAAGGAACTGCGCGTCGAGAAGGGCAGCCCGCTCATCGACGCCGGAATCGCGCTTCCCGCGGAATGGCCCGACCCGCTGCGCAAGGCCGACAAGGGCACGCCCGACATCGGCGCGCTGCCGCAGGGCGGACGGCTCGACGTCGGCCGGGCCAATCGACTGGGGCGCGACTGGTGAACGACGCACCTCTTCCCGCGCTCTCGCGCCGCCAGCGGTACGGCGTGCTACTGGCCGCGTTCCTCGCGTGGATGTTCGCGGGCCTCGAAATCTCGCTGTTCGTCCTCGTCCACCGGCAGATGACGCTCGAACTGCTCGGCGCGGGCACGCCCGAAAAGGACGTGACGCGGTGGTTCACGTGGTTCCAAGCGGCGTTCTTGTTCGGGGCCGCGGCCGGCGGCTGGCTGTTCGGGTTCCTCGGCGACAAGATCGGCCGCTCCCGTGCGCTCGGCGCGGGCGTGCTGTGCTACTCGGTCGGCGCGCTCGCGTGCTTCTTCGTGCGCGCGCCGGAACTGATGCTCGCAGTGCGGTTCCTCGCGTGCCTCGGCGTGGGCGGGGTGTGGCCGAACGCGGTGGCGCTGGTCGCCGAAGCGTGGCCCAACGCCTCGCGCCCGTTCCTCGCCGGGTTGCTCGGGGCGTCGGCCAACGTCGGGTTCGTGCTGCTCGGCGTGGTCGGCTACCTGTGGCCGGTCGAGGCCGATTCGTGGCGCTGGACGTTCCTCGTGGCCGCGTCGCCGGCGCTGATCGGCGTGCTGATCCTCGCGCTGGTGCCGGAGTCGCCGCGCTGGGTCACGAGCCGCGCGGCGAAGGTTGAAGGGGAGCGGGCGAGTTCACCCTTACGCGCGGTGCTGACCCCGCCGCTTCTGTCGCGCACGGTGCTGGGCGTGATGCTCGGCGCGATCCCGGTCGTCGGCTCCGCGGCCAACGCCAACTGGCTCGTCCCGTGGACCGATCACGCGCAGCAGGAGCGCGCGAAGGCGAGCGGGGCGGAGCTGAAGAAGCCGGACCCGCGGGGCAAGGCCGTCACGCAGATGACGCGCTCCGGCGGGGCGGTGTTCGGCAGCTTGCTCGGCGGCGTGCTGGCGAGCGCACTGGGCCGCCGGTTCAGCTTCTTCCTCATCAGCCTCGGCGCGCTCGCGGCCAGCACGTACATCTTCGCGCAGCTCGACCCGCTGCACCCGCAGTTCCAACTGTTCGCGTTCGCGCTGGGGTTCGTCGGCATCACCTACTTCGGCTGGCTCCCGCTGTTCCTGCCGGAACTGTTCCCCACGCGCGTGCGCTCGACCGGCACGGGCATCTCGTTCAACACGGGGCGGGTCGTCGCTGCTATCGTGGTGCTGTCGGCCGGGTTCCTGCTCGACGCATTCGCCGGCGATTACTCGCAAGTGGGCCTGTGGAGCGGCATGATTTACGCTGTGGGAATGCTGGTGATCTGGTTCGTGCCGCGCAAGACCGGCGGCAAGTTGGAGGATTGACGTGGAACGTGTGGGCGTAATCGGTCTGGGCCTGATGGGGAGCGCGCTGGCGGAGCGGTTCCGCGCAGGCGGGTTTCGCGTCGTCGGCTACGACCCGGACGCCGGGTGCCGCGCGCGGCTCGCACCGCTCGGCGGGGAGCCGGTCGCGACGGTGCGCGAGGTGTTCACCGGGGCGCGCACCGTCGTACTCAGTCTGCCGAATAGTGAGGTCGTGCGCGCGGTGGTGGAAGGGGCCGGCGAACTGGTGCGCGGCGCGACGGTCATCGACACGACGACCGGCGAACCGGACGCGACCGAGGACGTGGCCCGGTACCTCGCGGGGGCCGGGTGCGACTACCTCGACGCGACACTGACCGGGTCGAGCGAGCGCGCGCGCGCGGGCGAACTGGTCGTTACCGCCGGCGGGCCGGGCGAGGTGTTCGCGCGGGCCGAGCCGCTGTTTCGTCTGTTCGCATCACGGTGGTTCCACGTCGGGCCGTGGGGTAGCGGCGCGCGCACCAAACTCGTCGTGAACCTCGTGCTGGGCCTGAACCGCGCGGCACTCGCGGAGGGGCTGGCGCTCGCGCGGTGCTGCGGGCTCGACCTCGCCGCGGTCCTCGAAATCCTCCAAAGCGGCGCGGCGTACTCGCGCGCGATGGACGCGAAGGGCCGCAAGATGATCGACGGCGACTTCACCCCGCAGGCGAAGCTCGACCAGCACCTCAAAGACGTACGCCTGATCCGCAGCGAGGGCGACAAAACGGGCGCGTCACTGCCGCTGACGACGGTTCACGAGGCGCTGCTCGCGGAACTCGCGGGGCAGGGGTTCGGGGACTGGGACAACAGCGCCGTGATTCGCGCGTTCGACGGCAAGGGTCGGGCGATGCCCTATCGCGCCCTCGGCCGCACCGGGCTAAAAGTGTCTGCGGTCGCGTTCGGGGCCGGGCCGGTGTCGGGCCTCATGACCGGCACCGACTTCGCCGCGCAACTCGCGACCGTTCGGCGCGCGCTCGAGCGCGGCATCAACTGGTTCGACACCGCGCCCGGGTACGGGAGCGGCGAATCAGAAGCGAATCTCGGGCGCGTGCTGGCGGAACTTTCGGCGGGCCAGACCGTACGGGTCGCCACGAAGGTGCGGGTCCCGGTGGCGGCGCTCGACGATCCCGACGCCTTAATTCGACAGTCGGTCGAAGAGAGCCTGACGCGGTTGCGCGTGCCGCGCGTCGCGCTGCTCCAACTCCACAACGGCATCACCCGCGGGCGCGACGACGAACCTGCCGCGATCACCCCGCGCGACGCGCTGCGCGTTGCCGAGGCGATGGCGAAGGTGTGCGCCGCGGGGCTGGTGGCGCACATCGGCTTGACCGGAACCGGGCACGCGGACGCGCTACGAGAGGTCGTGCGCTCGGGCGCGTTCGACACGGTGCAGGTGCCGTTCAACGTGCTGAACCCCAGCGCCGGCGGCGCGCCGGTCGAGGGCGAAACCGACTACGGGAACATCATCGCGGAGTGCGCGGCCCATCAGATGGGCGTGTTCGCGATCCGCGTGTTCGCCGGCGGCGCGCTGCTCGACCAACCCCCCAGCGCACACACGCTGAAGACCCCGTACTTCCCGCTGGCGCTGTACGAGCGCGACGCGGCCCGCGCCCGCGTCTTGCGCGAGCGCGTCGCCGGTCGCCTCACGCCGACCGAACTCGCGGTGCGGTTCGTGTTGGCGCACGCGGCAGTCTCGTCCGCGATCATCGGTTTCGGTTCGCCCGCGCACGTCGACGAGGTCGCCCGCGTGCGGCTCGACGAACTGCTCCCGGCGGACGTGCTTTAGCGAGCCGCGCCCGCACGGGAGCGCGTAACGTTGCCCGCTCCCGTGCGGGCGCGGCTCGCCAAGATGTGATCAGCCTCATGCAGAAACTCCCGTCACCTAATGTCGAGGTCGAGCTGCTGGTGTGGCTTTTGGCCGCGCTCGCGCCGATGAACCGCACGCGGGTGAAGCAACTCCTTCGCTCCGGGCGCGTGACCGTGAACGGCGCGTCGGTCACGCGACACGATCACCCGCTGCGCCCCGGCGACGCGGTGGCCGTCGCGCGCGATGCACCCGTCGTCGCGCCCGCGGGCCTCGCCATCGTGTACGAGGACGCGCACCTCATCGCCATCGACAAGCCGGCCGGGTTGCTCACGGTGGCGACCGAAACCGAGAAGGTCGCCACCGCGTTCGTGCTGCTGAGCGAGTACCTCGTGTCGCGTAACGCCGGGCGGCCGTTCGTCGTGCACCGCCTCGACCGCGACACCTCCGGCCTGCTCCTCTTCGCGCGCACCGCGGACGTGCGCGACGAACTTCAAGTGAACTGGGAGCAAGTCACGAAGACCTACCTCGCGGTGGTGGAGGGCGCGCCGCCCGCGGCCGAGGGCGTGATCGAGAACTACCTAACCGAAGGGCGCGACCTGCGCGTGCGCGCGAGCCGTCACCCCGGCCCGGACGCCAAGCGCGCCGTTTCGCGGTACAAAGTGCGCGCGGCACACGACAACTACTCGCTCGTCGAAGTGACGTTGGAAACGGGGCGCAAGCACCAGATTCGCGTTCACATGGCGGGCCTCGGCTGCCCGGTCGCGGGCGACAAGCTCTACGGAGCAACCACCGACCCCGCCCGCCGCCTGTGCCTGCACGCAGGGCGCTTAAGCTTCACCCACCCCGCCAGCGGCGCGCCCGTGGAACTGGCGGTAACGCCACCGAAGGAGATGGCGCGCGTTGTGGATTCAACCCGCGCGTGACACTTGCGCTGAGGCAGGGTACAGTCGTGAGGGAACGTCGACGAAACTAGCAATCAGTGGTCATCGCGGTCGTATTAATTGTGGATACTGCGTGCCATGTTCCTGTGGGATGAAGGAAGGGCGACCTGTGACGAACGATCACTTTGATGTACCTGACGGCTTGGCTGAGATTAAGGACCAGATGGTGGCTGTTGTTACTGATCCGCAGGTAGGGAATCCTGTCTATCTCCTCCTCGCATATGGGAAGGGTAGGTCGGACCCGTCCCACAGACTCCGGAGGAGGTCCGGGTCGCACTTC
>VGZJ01000153.1 GCA_016872595.1 Planctomycetota bacterium | reverse complement strand
GTCGTCGGTCTCAAGGACACCGTGACCGGCGACACCCTGTGCGAGACCGCGCACCCGATCCTGCTCGAAGCGATCAGCTTCGCGGAAGCGGTCGTGAGCCAGTCCATCGAGCCGGACAGCGGCGCGGACAAGGACAAGCTCGCACTCGCGCTGGAGGTGCTGCAACTCGAAGACCCGACGTTCAAGGTCGGCCCGGACAAGAACACCGGGCAGGTGGTGATGCGCGGCATGGGTACGCTGCACCTCGAGGTGAAGCGGCACCGGCTGGAGCGCGACTTCCGCCTAAAGGTGCGCGTGGGCAAGCCCGCGGTCGGGTTCCGCGAGATGCTGAAGGCCCCGCGGATCATCGACATGAAGCTCGACAAGCTGGGCGACAAGCCGGCGTTCGCTGAACTGAAGGTGTCGTTCACCAACTTCAAGAGCGAGAGGCCGGTGGCGGTGTTCACCGCCGTGGCCGAGGACAACCCGACCCCGGTGGCGTTCCTCGCAGCGGCCGAGCGCGCGCTGACCGACGCGCTCCAGACCGGCGAAATCGGGATGCCGATGATGAATGCGCAGGCGCGCATCATCGACGCCAAGTTCGACCCGCAGCTCTCGACCGAGGACGCCTTCATCGCCGCCGCGAGCATGGCGTACCGCGACGGAACCCGCGGCAACGTGCAACTGCTCGAACCGATCATGAAGGTGACGGTGACGACCCCGCAGCAGTTCCTCGGCAACGTGACTGGCGACCTCGCCCGGCGGCGCGCGCAGATCGAGTCGCAGGACATGAGCCCGACTGGAGACTCGGCCGAAGTTGTGGCGCTGGTGCCTCTGCGCGAGCTGTTCACTTACGCCAACGAGGTGCGCAGCCTGAGTCAGGGCCGGGCCGCGATGGGCATGGAGCCGCACAGCTACGAACCGGCCCCGGACGAAGTGCTGCGCAAGCTCATGGGCGAGTAGCGTCGGCTCGCATCACGGCACGGTTTGGAGCAGGACCGCCGGCCGCGGGTCGTCGGCGCGCGCGAGGACCGTGACTCCGACCAACCACCAGACGCCCGACGTGTCGCTGCGGTTCGGGCGGAGCGAGTACCACACTGGCGGCATCGTGACCTTCCAGCCCGGCGGCGGTACAATCGCGCGTTCAGCCGTCTCTGGATCATCGTGGAACACGGGATCGGCCGGTTGCGGCGGTTTTCATCGGTGAGTCACGTGAATCGGCATCGGCGGAAAGGCCACGCGGTGCGTGTGCGGGCCATCGCCGGACTGGTCAACCGGATGCTCGATGCCTGAACCGAGCCGCCAACCCGCCACGTGCGGGGCCGCACGACCGCAGACCTTATCGTGAAGAACAGTTATTGGCTGGCCACGCGCCCACACTTGACGACGGCCCCTCGGCAACCCAAGTCGCCCGTCGCCCGCGCCGCGGCTAGGATCACTCATACATACTCACGGAGGTTCCATGTCTCGTTACGTTGCGCGCGTCGCGCTGTTTCTTCTGGTCCTCGGTTGCGGCAAGAAGGCCGACGAACCGCCCGGCGCAAACCCGAAGCCGAGCGATACGAAGCCGGACGTCACCATGCCCATCGAGGATTACTTGACTGAATACCGCGGCAAGGAGAAGGAGACACAGGAGAAGTACAAGGGCAAGCTCATGGAGTTCAGCGCGACCGTCTGGAGCGTGCGAGACGTCGGCGTGTTCGGGCGGCTCAACGTGATCGGCGGGCACATCAACAAGTTACCGCTCATCCAGAGCATTCCGGTGCGCGACCCGGAAGGCGGGGCCGGCAAGGAGAAAGAACTGCGCCTGCTCGCGCGCGGCCAGAAGGTCACGATCCGCGCGCGCGTGCCGAACTTCCCCACCGAGTTCGGCCTCGAAGACCTGAAGATCATCGACAGCACACCGACGCAGGTGTTCGTCACGACCGTGGCCGACATCGTAAAGGCCGAAGCGGACAAGGACGCGATCAAGAAGTTCCGCGAGCGCGAGTTCATGGTCCGCGTGACGGTGAAGAGCGTCCACGAGAAGGACGTGTTCCAGTTCGGCGAGGTAACCGACGCGGGCGCGCCCGTCGGCGCGCCAGCGATACGGGTGCGCCGCCCGCTGATGGGGATGCACTTCAAGAAGGAGTTCGAGGCGCTGAAGGTGGGCGACACCGTGTGGTTCCTCGCCGGGTTGCCGAGCGAGCAAGAGGGGCTGGAACTGCGCGACGCCCGCATCGTGAAGGAAGCCCCCGCGGGCATCACCCTGCCGCCCGCAAAGTGACCGCCGGTTACTTCTGTACTTTGGGAATCGCGCTTTTCGCCGGCCCCCACTCGGTCGGCTTGTAGGCGATGTCGAGGTGCGGGGTTTCGATCCGCTTGCCGCTCTGGTGGCGACTGGTCATCAGCGCGTCGAGTACGCCGGTCGTGAGCAGCGTGCGCTCGACGGGGTACGGGGCGTGCCCGGTGTTCACGAGGCTGTCGATGGCGCGCGTCAACTCCATGAAGTGCCCGAACGGGTCCGGCTGCTGCAAGAAGAACTGCGTCGCGTCCGGCTTGTCTTGACCCTTGCGCTGACATGCGAAGTTGAAGTTGCCGCCCGCGCCCTCGTAAATCCATCCGTTCAGCATCAGGACGTAGGCGCGCAGGCCGTCGCGGTACTCGATCTCGAACGTGCCGGTCTCCTTGCTCTTGACGGTCAGGTCGCGCATGTCGCCCTTGGCGTGCGAGTCCACGAGCTTCAGCGCCGCCTCCAAGACTGGCTTCGCCCACGCTTGCTTGTCGATGGCGTCCCACATCGACTTCGGCGGGTGGCACGTGACGGCTTTCACGCCGGTCTCGCCGCCCTTGCGCCGCTCGACCATGCACTGAAGCCCCTCGATGGCGTGGAACCCGTAGCCCTCGAACGGCCCGTAACCGAGTTGGACCGCGCCGGCGATCTCGCAGTCCTTCGGCAATACCAGATTCGGGACGCGCCACGTGACCGGAACCGACGAGCCGGCGAGGAACGGCAGGAACAGCTTGCGCGCGCGGTCGTACATCCACTTCGCGTCGTCCCACGTCGCGGCGAGGTGCTTGTCGTTGAACACCGGCACGGCCTTCTTCGACGCCTCGAAGACCTTGCAAATCTCCTCGAAGAACTTGCGCCGCGGGTACAGGATTTGGCCCTTCGCGTTCTCCGGGTACTTGCCGTGTTCGCCGATTGACAGCACGCCCTCGACCGCGAGCTTGCCGGTGCCGAGCGTCAGCGCGTCCGCGATGGTGTCATAAATCTTGAAGCCGTGTTTCTTGGCGAGGTCACGGCTCATGTCGCCCTTCGGCACCTGATCGGTGACGAGCGCGACGAGTTCGAGGTTCGGCTTCGTGCCGTCCGGGTAGCCGCCTAGCAGGTTCCGCAGGATCACGTCGGCGTGCGACCACTTGCGGTACTCGGTGACGACCGCAGCTACTTTCTTGGCGGGCATGGCAGCTATCCAGAAAGAAGAGGAGCCGCACGATAGACGCAGACAAGACGCGATCAGATCCAAACAGAAGAGAGAATCAGTTCAACTCATTCTGTTGTCATTATCGTGTCTTGTCTGCGTCTATTTTGCGGCTGAAGTCTGCTTACCAGTTGTCGGCGGTGTACACCGCTTGCGCTGCAGCATTCTCGTCGCCCTTCGGCATGCACTCCAAGCCGACGTAGCCGGTGTACTTGAGCGCCTTGAGTTCCTTCAGCACGCGCGGGTAATGAATCTCGCCGGTGCCCGGCTCGTTGCGGCCGGGGTGATCGGCCAGTTGCACGTAGGCGATGGCGTCCGTGGCGAACCCTTCCTTGAGGTGCCCGCACAGGTCGCCCTCGGTGATGTGCATGTGGTACAGATCCCAGTTGATCTTCACGAACTTCGATCCGACCGCCTTGATGATCTTCAGCGTCGGGGCCGAGCCGTACAGACAGTGGCCCTTGTGATCGACGCGCACGTTCATCGGCTCCAGAATCAACGTCACGCCGTGCTTCTCCGCGACCGGCGCGCCTTTCTTCAGGCCTTCGATGATCGTTTCGTGCATCTTCTCTTGGCTCACGCCCGCGATGTCGTCGCCACCCACGACGCACATCATCGAGCACTTCCACTTCTTCGCGACCTCGCAACTCTTGTCGATCTTCTCGACGAAAGCGTTATGGTTCTTCGTGTCGTTCAGGCCGGGCTTGAAGCCCCACGCGGTGAACTGAGCGATCTTGAGGTTCAGCCGCTCGCACGTCTCCGCGACCGCGTTCTGGTCCTTGTTCTCCCACGGCCACAGTTCGACCGCGGGGAATCCGAGCGCGGCGGCGGCCTCGAGCCGCTTGAGGTAGTCCTTTTCCTTCCGCCACCACATCTCGATGTTGACGGCGAACTTCGTGTTCTTCGTCGCGCCGGGCTTCGCCGGCGCGTCGGCGCGCGCCGACGGCACGAGACCCGCGAGCGCGCCGGCTGCGAGGAACGAGCGGCGATCAGGTGTCATGGCGATTTCCCAGAAATGAACTGTTTCAGCTCGCGCCCCGTGCGATCGCTCGACCACTTCACGCACCCAATACCCGGTGCCCACCAGTACGTTGTGGGGGTCGCATCGGCGCGCTCGGCGCGCTCGACCCGCATCGCGCGGAACTTACCCGCGGGCACCTCGACGTCCTCCCAGCCCGCGGTCTTCCACTTGTTGTCGTTCCACGTGTTGCCGCCGGCGTGGGGGAGTTTCACCCACCAGAAGGGTTCGTCGAGTTTCTTACCGTTGTACTCGATCACCTTGACCCCGTGGCGCGAGACCACCACGACCTCGTGCGGGGTGCGACGGCCATCGCGCTCGTTTTCCGACCGTACCATCAGCCCGCCCTCCACCTCTTTCACCTCGGTCACCACCCACTCGATCACCGCGGAACCGTAAAAGGAAATGTGTCGGTCGCCGACCCGCGTCGGGTACAGGTGGTGCGGCTCGTCCTTCGGCATCAGGTGTTTGGGAACCGGCGCGGCGGGCGCGGCGCTCGGCGCGAGCGCGCACGCGAGCAGTACGAACAGGACGGTACGCACGGCACATCCTCCGTGTCGGGGTCACACGACGCTCAGCGAGCGGCCGTTGTCCTTGGCGCTCAGGTTCAACAGGAACGGGGCGGCGCGTTTGGCCCACGCGTCGGGCTTCGGGTACCGGCTCGCGCCCTCGGCCCACGCCCGGCGCAGCATGTCGGTATCGATGATACCCGGGTTCAGCGGCACCGCGGCCATGCCGTCCGGCAGTTCCTTCGCCAGCGCCAGCGTCAGCCCTTCCACGGCGTACTTGCTCGCGCAGTACGGGGCGACCTCCGGCGCGGTGCTGCGGCCCCACCCGCTCGACAGGTTCACGATCACCCCGCGGTTGCGCGCGACCATCGCGGGAGCGAACGCGCGGATCACGTTGAACACGCCCTTGATGTTCACGTCGACGAGCGCGTCGAACTCGTCCGGCGGCACCGCCCACAGGGGGGCCGGGGCGTTCATGAGGGCGGCGTTGTTGACGAGCAAATCCGGCGGGCCGTGCCGCGCGATCACGTCGTTGGCCCACGCGCTCACGGCCGCGCCGTCGGTCACGTCCAGACGGGCGAAGTCGTGGGGCGCGGGGAAGTCGGCGCGCAGCGCGCGCACGTGGTCGTCGCCGCGCCCGCACCCGGCAACGGTGTGCCCGCTCGCGGCGAGCGCAGCCACCAGCGCGCGGCCCAGCCCGCGCGTCGCGCCCGTGATGACGATCACTTTGCCCATGCGGACCTCCCCGGCATCGTTGTAGCCCGCGCGCGCGGTGCGGGCCAATCGGAGTGACCGCTCGCGTCGTCTGGGTGGGTAGCACCCGGAGGGTTAACCATGCTGTTGTGCGCGCTGATGAACGTGTGGGCCGCGGTCGCGCCGTGCGCCGCCCCGGACCAACCGCCGTTCGAGAAGCACTCGTGGTACGTGGTGCAGTTCCAAGAGAACGGGTTCCTGTTGGACGTGTCCGCCGACAGCAAGTACGTCGCGGGCGGCGGCAAGGGCGACGCGCGCGTCTACACCATTGCCGACGGCAAGGAAGTCGTTCGAATCGCTTTGCCGGACGACAACAAGGTCGTGTACGGGGTGTTCGCCGCCGACGGCAAGCAGCTCATCACGATGACGAAGACCGACGGCAAGTTCCGCTACTGGAACCTCGCGACCGGTAAAGAAACGAAGGCGGTCGAGATCGCGCGCGTGAAGGACGCGGAGTGGGTAATGGGGTTTGCGCCCGGCGGCGCGCTGCTGGCGCTGAAGCTCGAAGGCGGCGTCGTGCTGGTGAGCAGCGCAACGGGCAAAGTGGTGCTGGACCTCGAAGGAGCCGGGCCGGGCGGGAACGGGTTCTTCCGGCAGATGGGGTGCGCGTTCTCGGCGGACGGCAAGCGGTTCGCCGCGCACGCGGGCAAGGGCCGGCTAGCGGTGTGGGAGATCGCCACCGGCAAACAACTGGCGCTCGGCGCGGAGCGGCACAGCCCGTCCGGGGACTTCGTGTTCGTGCGGTTCTCGCCGTGCGGCCGGTTCCTCGCGACCGGGGCCGGCGGGCCGATCAACGCCCCTATTCGCGTGTGGGACGCAGCCACCTGCGAGTTGCTCGCGGAGCCGCTCAAGATCGAAGCGTTCACCACTGCGCTGGCGTGGACACCGGACGGGAACGCGGTCGTCACGCTCGACTACGCCGGGGTGTACGCGACCGACGTGGGCACCGGCAAGCGGCTGCACAAGTTCGCCCCAAGCGGCAGCGGCAACCTGTGGGGCCAGCCGATGTTCCACACCGCCGATGGCAAGCACGTCGTGTTTCACTCCGAAGTGACCCGAACCGACCCGGCCGGCAAGCGCGTCACTTCTTGGGGCATCTACATGACGCCGCTTCCGCCGGCCAAGAAGTTCCCGGCGAAGAGCGAACTGACCGCGGCGGAACTGGACGCGCTGTGGCCGGACCTAGCAACCGGCAGCGCGTTCCGCCGCGCGCAAGTGCTGCCCGTGCTGGCCGCGCACGCGAACGTTGCGGTGCCGTACCTCGTGAAGCAAGCGCCCGTCGCGACCGCGGCCGAGGTGAAGTACCTGCGCGAGTTGATCGACGAGTTAACTTCGGACAGCGCGGAGAAGGCAAAGACCGCGCGCACGCGTCTCACGATCCGCGCGCACCGCTACGAGGCGCTGTTCCGTGACGCGGCCCCCGCTGCCGCGCCCGCCGCGCGGAAGGTACTCGACGCGCTGCTCGAAACGGCCAAGAAGGAGCCGATCCCCGCGGACCTACGCTCCGACCTGCAAGCGGTCGATCTGCTCGCGCGACTGAACACGCCGGACGCGGTGAAGCACCTCAAGGCGCTCGCGGCCGGCGCGCCCGAGTCGCGCGTGACGGCCGAAGCGAAAGTAGCCGTCGCGAAGCTGAAGCCGTAAGCGCCGGCCGCACTCACTTGCGCACGTAAAAGGTCGCGGTCTGCGTCGGCGGTTCGGGCTTCCACACGTCTGGCATCGACTTGAGCACGTCGTCGAACGGCGAGCCGGTGCGCGCGAGCGCAAAGTCGAACGGGCCGTACTTGGCCTCCCACTCGGCGTACACGGCCGCGGTGTTCGCGCCACGCTCGGCCGCGTGGAACGCTTTGAGCCACGGGCCGCCGAACAGCTCGCACCGGTCGTCCACGAACACCTTGTACCCGGGGGCGTGGTAGATCACGAACCCCCCATCGGTGTACCCGGCGTTGAACAGCTTGTTCCGCGCCGCGCCCGGCGGCGGCTCGAAGCGCTTGAGGGTGTCGCGCACCTCGACTGGCCACACGGTCGGGTCGTGCGCCGCCCAGCCGCGCCCGATCAGCGGCACCGCCGTGTTCGACAGTTGCACGCCGAGCGCGAGCAGCACGAGCGCGACGGGCAGCCACACACTCGCCCACCACGGCCGCACCTCCGCGCCGCCGGGTTGGTACAGGTCCGGGCGGCGGGCCGCGAGGTACAGCGCCCAACTCGTGTACTTCCACATCGCCGTCACCGACACGAGCGCCGCGACCGCGAACAGCGAGGCGTGCCGGCACCGGTCCACGGTCAGCACGAACCACACCAGCGGCAGCAGCCACGACACGCGCACGGCCCCGCGCTTCGTCCCGCGCAGCACGAACAGGTACAGCAGCGCGAGCGCGAACACCGGCCACGCGTACGCCGCGCCCGGGTCGAGCGGGCGGTGCTCGGTGACGATCTCGCGCAGCTCGGGCGCGCCCATGATGACGCCCCACGTCTTCGGCATGTCGGTCCCGTAGGGGCCAACGAGCGTGGCGAGCGCGCACCCGGCGAGGACGAGCGCGAGGCGCCCGGCGTCGCGCCAACTCGTGACCGGCGACGGGCGACCGAGCTTCCAGAAGAGTACCCAGCCGGCGAACGCGATGCCGATTGTGCCGATCCCGCCCAGCACACCGCCGTGGACGTTCGTCCAGACGGCGCACAGCGGCAGGAGCCAGAACAGGCGCTTCGGGCGCGGCCGCGCGACGTCCGTTTCCGATAGGAGAACGAGCACGCCGGCCATCGCCGCGATGGTGAACAGGTGTGGGCGCACGTGGAAGTGCGAGCCGGCCGCCGCCAGCGCCACCGCGACCGCCCCGCCCACGAGGACCGGGTGCAGGCCCGTGCGGAGCAGCCGCGCCGCGAGCCACGCGAACACCGCGGCGACGATCGTGACCGCGCCGAGCAGGAGCGCGTCGAACCCGCCGGCCCGGTGCGCGAGGGCCATGCCCACTTCGCCGAGCCACTGGTACGGAACCCACCACTGCCCAGCGAAGGTGAACGTGAACGGGTCGGCGCGGACGAAGCCGTCCTTTAGGATCAGCTCGCCGGTGGTGACGTGCCAGAACGTGCCGGGGTCGTTGAAGAAGGCAGCGCGCCCGGCCGCGAGGAGCAACAGCCAGACGAGCGCGAACGCCACCGCGCCGGGCGCGAGCCACCGCGGGAGCGTCATGCCGGCACCGCGCGAGGCGAGCGGGGGGCGTCTGCCCCCTGTTCGATGGAAGTGCGAGTCATGTGAACAGCGTACAGCGCGAGGACTGCGGGCGATACCCACACGAACCAGAACGACCCCGTTTGTAACAGGTTCATCAGCAGGCACCCGACGTTCACCAGCGCGAGGCCGATGGCGAGGGGGCGCGCGGGGTTCTTCGTAATGATCGCGAACGCCGCGGGCAGCAACAGCACCATGTCGAACGGCCACGCGCCGTAGGGCGTCGTCACGAACGACACGAGCAGCACGAGCGGGAGCCGGTCGAACCAGTTCCAGCCCGCGCGCGCGAGCCAGCGGAACCACGCGAACCACGCGAGGCCGAGCGCGACAGGGACGAACTGCAAGCGGAACAGTTCTTCGCCGAAGGCCATGCGCAGCAGCGTGCCGAGCGTCGGCGAAGCCCACTGCGCCGGCGGGCGGTTCCCCATCGCGTCGGCGTACTGGTGCCACACCTGCGGGTTGAAGGCCATCGGCAACACGGCGCATGCGAGGCCGGTCAGCGCGCCGCCGGCGAGCACACGCCAGCGGCCGTGGGCGACCGCGTCGACCGCGAGACCGGCCCACACGAGGTACGCGAGGTGCGGCTTGATGGCGAGGAGCACGGTCGCGACCCCGGCCGCGTACTCCCAGCGACGGTCGCGGTCCCAGCGCCGCGCGCATTCGAGGAACAGTACCGCGCCGAGCAAGAGGAACGGGCCGATCTGACCACTGGAAAGGGCGAACGCGGTCGGCAGGAATGCGAACGCAAGCGCCCACCCGACCCAGCGGCGGGCGCGCGCGCCGCCGCACAGCAGCCACAAGCGGTCCGCGCAGAACCCCGTGACCCCGAGATGAACGAGCAGCCAGAGCAACTGCGCCTCGCGCGCGGGCAAGAGGCCGAGTGGCAGCACCGCGGGGAGCGCCCACGGCGGGTTCCACATCATCACGGCCTCGTCGGTCGCGCGGCCGGCGGCGCGCTGCAGTTCGAGCAGCCGTGCCTCGTCGAACGGGTTCTCGCCGTTCAGGGTGAGGCGCGCCGCGGCCCAATACTCGACGAAGTCGTCGGGCGGCCACACGGTCGGGTCCGCGAGCAGGCGGCGCACTTGCCCGGCGAGCAGGACGCCGACGAGGGCGAGCGCCACGAGCATGACGACGTTGCGCGGGGTCATGCCCCAGCTTAGAACGCGAACGCCGGGCGTGGGGGTGTGCCAGCGCGCGAATTGTGAAACGGCCGTGATCGTTACACGGCGCGTGTTAGCACGCGGAAGGGGTCTCGTCCTACTAGTGACAGAACGGAGTGCCGGTCACGCCCGACCCGCCGCAGGGCGCTCGCCCGTATCGCGCGCCGCGGCCCCACCAGAGTAGTCCACCGAAACGCCGCGCGCCCGGTCTCGCCGCGAGCCGTTGGAGAGTACCGATGCTGTTCGCGAAGCTGTTCGGGTCGCCGGTGTGGGTGTTCGGCGGCGCGATCGTTGCCTTCGGCGGCTGGCTCGCGGTCGACGCCGCGCACCCCGCCGACGCATCGCGCGCGCCCGAACCGCGGTGCGGCACCCCGGCCGCGCCCCCCGTCGAACACCGACTGTGTGGCGTTCACCCCGGCGTGCCGCGCGAGCACATCGAGCGCCTGCTCGCCGAGTTCCCGTACGGGGAACCCGAACCGAGCGACCTGTCGGCCGGCACCCCCGAACGGCTCCAATACCGCATCGAACTGACGCGCTTCGTCCCCCACCTGATGGGGCGCACGACCCCACACACGTTCCGCCCGGGGCCGCACCTGCTCACCCTCGTGTTCGACGCCGGCGCGCCCGGTCAGCCCCTTCGCCGCATCGAACTGACCCCGGAGCGCTAGCCCTACCGCTTCGCGCGGCTCGCGTCGGCCACGGTCATCGCCCCGTAGCCCTCGCGCCACTGGGCCTGAATCTCGATCGCGCCGGCGAACTCGCCCGCGCCGAGTTTCGACTTCCAGTCCTTCGCCACCTTCCCACCGGTATCGACGTAGACGCGTACGAGGTACTTGCCCGGCGGGAGCGCGGGCTTCCCCGCGACCCACGACTTCGCGCGCTCGGTACCCGGCGCGGCCAGCAGCGTCAGCGTGTGCTGCCACAGCTTCCCCTTGCCGAAGACGACGCGGTCCGAGGTCGCCACGGGTTCCGCTTCCCAGTCGCGGGCCTTCGCATCCCACGCGAATACTTCGACCGCGAGCAACTTGTCGCCCCACGCGTCCGGGGTCTTCTCGATCTTGAGCCACGCATCCGTTCCGAACTGCTTCGGGCCGGCGTCGCGCGGCGGCAGGTCGGCCGCGGTCGCGTACTTGCCCCCCTTCAGCGCCGCGACGTCCTCCACGAACGCGCGGAGTACTTTGTACCCCTGATCGCCGGTCACGACCTTGACCCCGCCGCCGTGCTTCACCGCGCCGAGCGGTTTGGTGAGCAACGGGCTCTGTTCGGGCTTGTCGGGGTCAACGAGTTTGCTCGCGAGCAGGTAGTCGAAGGTCGCCTCCGGACCGCCCTTCTTGAACCACGCGACGCGCGGCCCGTGCTCCTTCACCAGCTTGTCGCACTGCGGCGTGCCCTCGGTGTGGCAGCTCATGCAGCGGAAGCGCAGGGGCCACACGTTCTTCTCGAACGAGTCGAGCGCGCGATCCTTCCGCGTGTGCCGCACGACTTCGACGGGCTTGGTGGCGAGCGCCGGCGGCTTGTCGGGCTTAGGTGCGGCGCGCAGCGCGGGGTCGGCGGCGCACGCCTTGATCCACGCCGCGAACGCCTCGTACTCGGCCTTCTGGCGCTTGGCGGTGATCAGGCCCGCCGCCTTCGGGTCGTCGGCCCCGCGGTTGATGAGCGCGAGGATCTTTGAGTCTTCCGGCTTGTCGAGGTCGATCAACCCCTGATCGCGCAGCGCGAGAAAGGTGTCCTTCGCCGAAGGGAGGATGTAGTTCTTGAGGTCGACGGCCGCGAGGTGACACCGGACGCAGCTCGACGGCTCCGGCGACTTGAAGATCGGTGCGATCCGCTCCTCGAACACTTTCGCGGGGTCGTCCGCGGCGGAAGCGGGCGCGCCCCACGAGGCGAGCAAAACGAGCGCGGCGAAGGGGCGCATGGGAACCTCCGTTGGGATTCCCGACAGCGTACCCGCGCGGGGCGGGTGAGAAAAGCACGACGCCCGGCTTTGCGGCCGGGCGTCGCGCGGGTTCGCGGGGGAAACCTTACTTGCCCTTCGTCTTCCACGAGACGTCGGTCAGGGTGTCCTTGTCGAACTTGATGTCCAGCTTCGCGCCGCCCTTCTTGCCGCTGACGCGCTTCTCGAACGCCTCGTAGGTGGACTCCTTCGAGTTCTCGCCCTTGGCGGTCGTGGTGAACTTGGTCTTGTCGCCGACCTTGTAGGTGTTTTCCTTGTCCCCTTCCTTGACGGTCACTTCCTTCTTGTCCTTGTCGTACTTGACGACGGTGACTTCGACGGCGACCACGAGGCCGGCCATGAAGAACATGGCGCACAGGGCCATCAGCAACTTACGCATCGCAGCAACTCCGAATGGTGTGTGACCGCGGACCCGTGCGAGCGGGCTGGCGGCAGGGAGGACAGCGGAGGATGATGTTAGGCGCGAGGCGGAAGGAGAACAACAGCCCCGCGCGATTTTTTCACAATTCCCTCATCAATGTCGCAACTCTCGCAGTCGCGACCCGATGGAACACCATCCACACGCGACATCCAACCCGCCCCGCCCCGCGCGGTTCCGCGCAGGGCGCGAAAAGTTGCGCGAATCCGCACGACCCGAACACTCCCCTGTTGCGGCCCGCGTCCGAACCCCGCATGATGTCGGGCACCTCTCGGAGATCGCCATGACCCGCTGCCGATTCGCTGCCCTGCTCGCGCTGCTCACGCTCGCGCCGTGTGCGCGCGCCGACGACGCCGACCTCATCGTTCACAACGGCAAAGTCCTGACGGTGGACGCTAAGTTCGCTACGGCCGAGGCGGTCGCGGTGCGCGGCGGGAAAGTGGTTGCGGTCGGCAAGAGTGCCGACGTGCTCAAGCTCAAGGGCGCGAAGACGTGCGTCATCGACGCTGCGGGCAACACCGTCATGCCGGGCCTGTACGACAGCCACACGCACCCCGCCGGGGCCGCCGGGAGCGAGGTCGGCGACCCGATCCCCGATCTGCGGTCGCTGCCCGAAGTGTTCGCGTTCATCAAGAAGCGCGCGAGCGAACTGCCCGAAGGGAAGTGGATCGTCATCCGCTACGCCTTCCCCACGAGGCTGAAGGAAGCGCGGTTCCCGACGAAGGCCGAACTGGACGCGGTCGCGCCCAAACACCCGGTGCTGTACCACGCCGGCCCCGCGGGCGTCGCCAACAGCAAGGCGCTAGAAGTGAGCGGCGTGACGAAGGATACCAAAGACCCGCCCGCAGGCCAAGTGGTGAAGGACGAGAAAACGGGCGAGCCGACCGGGATGCTCCGCAACGCCTACGGCGTGCTCAAGGGCGTGCCCGGTGGTGGCGGCGAGGCGACCGCGGCCCAGCGCCGCGCCGCCGTGCTCAAGCTGTTCGCCCTCTACAACGAGCACGGCATCACCAGCATCGCCGACCGCAACGCCGGGCGCGGCGACCTCGACCTGTACCTCTCGTTTCAGAAGGCCAACGAGCTGACGCTGCGCATAAACGTCGCCCGCAGCTTCGGCGCGGGCGGCACGCGCGAGGCCATCGGCAAGCGCCTCGACGACCTCATCGGCGACGACAAGCGCGGCGGCCCGACCGGGGCCGGCGACGAGTGGGTCCGCATCGGCCCCATCAAGATGTTCCTCGACGGCGGCATGCTGAACGGCTCCGCGTACATGCGCAAGCCGTGGCCGCGCGGCGACACGTACCAGATCACGCAGGACGACTACCGCGGCCTCTTGTTCATCAAGCCCGAACAGCTGAACGTTGTGGTGGAAGAGGCCGCGAAGCGCAAGTGGCAGGTGACGGCCCACTGTGCCGGCGAGGGCGGAATGGACGTACTGCTCGACAGTTACGAGTTCGTGAACAAGGTCACGCCGATCAAGGAAATGCGGTTCTGCATCACGCACGCCAACTTCCCCAGCCAACTGAACCTCGAACGGTGCCAGCGGCTCGGCGTGTGCGCCGACGTGCAACCGGCATGGCTCTACAAGGACGGCGGCACGCTGCTGAAGGTGCTGGGCGACGAGCGCATGCGCTGGTTCCAGCCGTACCAGTCGTGGCTGAAGTACACCACGGTGGGCGGCGGCAGCGACCACATGCTCCGCTTCTCCCCGCTCGACAGTACGAACCCGTGGAGCCCGTGGCTCGGCGTGTGGATCGCCCTGACGCGCAAGCTCGAACGCGGCGGCGCGGTCCATCAGCCCGACGAGCGCCTGACGCGCGAACAGGCGGTCCGCCTCTACACAATAAACAACGCCTTCCTCCACAACGAGGAGAAGGAGAAAGGCTCGCTGGAAGCGGGCAAACTCGGCGACCTCATCGTCCTCGACCGCGACCTGATGACCTGCCCCATTGACGAGGTAAAGGCAATCAAAGTGCGTGCAACGGTGGTCGGCGGGAAGGTCGTATACGAGAAGAAGTGAGCACGGGCGACCGCCGTGCGCGGCGGTCGGTTGAACGCGCGACGTGTGCCAACGAGTCTCACCCGGCGTGACCGCGGTCGCGCCAGCGTGAAGCAGTGTCACCATCCCCGGACCGGGTCCCGCAAGAAATCCGTGGCTCGCCGCTTGGATTCTCGTCTCGAAATGCACACATTATATCACGTATACATCTGAATACAACCTCTGCACGCCCCTTCCCTTCGCACCGGCATTTCGCCATTCATCAGCACCCAGCCCGGAACCACTTCCTCGCGGCGACTCCCTTGTGCCGACGCCAGAAGGCGCGGTATCACTCATTTTACCTATTAGATGTTCTTCACGATAAGGTCGGCGCCCGTGCGGCCCCGCCGCGTGGCTGATCGGCGGGTGGGTTCAGGCGTCGATCATCCGGTTCACCAGTCCGGCGATGGCCCGGACCCGCATCCCGTGCCGC
>VGZJ01000152.1 GCA_016872595.1 Planctomycetota bacterium | reverse complement strand
GCTCGTAGGCGGTCACGTGGATCGGCACGTACACCACCTGCGGCTGCGCCGCGACCGGGGCGACGGTCAGGTCGCGCGGCTCGCCGCCGCCCGCGCCGCGGCGGATCGCGGCCAGCGCGTGCGCGACCTCGGTGCCGCTCTGGAGCCGCTTCGCGGGGCTTTTCTCAAGCATTTTCACGATAACCGCGTCGAGCGCGTCCGGCACTTCCGGGTTCAGTTCGCGCGGCGGCTGCGGCGCGTCGGTGGCGAGCGCGATGATCCCGGCCAGCGGCGACGAGCGCTCGAACGGCCGCCGCCCGGTCACGAGCTGGTACAGCACGACGCCGAGGCTGAACAGGTCGGTACGGTGATCGAGGGCTTCGCCCGCGGCCTGTTCGGGACTCATGTACGCGGGGGTGCCCAGCACGACGCCCGTTCGCGTCAGCCCGCCGGCCTGCGAACTCACCTCCACCGGGCGCGCGAGACCGAAGTCGAGAATCTTGATGCGCCCGTGCGGCGCTTCGAGCCACAGGTTCGCGGGCTTGATGTCGCGGTGGACGAGGCCGACCGCGTGCGCCGCGGCTAGCCCCGCGGCCGTTTCGACGCCGACGCGCAGCGCCTGCGCAACGTTCAACCGCCCCTTGCGCTGGAGGTACTCGTCGAGCGGGTACCCGCTGAGGTACTCCATCGCGATGAACGGTACGCCGCAGTCCTCGCTGACCTGATATACGGTGACGACGTTCTCGTGCTTCACCGAAGCCGCGGCGCGGGCCTCGCGCCGGAACCGGTCGCTGGAGTGCGGGTCCACCGCGAACCGCGGGAGCATGACCTTCAGCGCGACGCGCCGGTTCAGCGACTCGTCGAGCGCGAGGTACACCGCGCCCATGCCGCCCTTCCCAAGCAGTTTCTGCACGCGGTACCCGGCGAGGCGGCCCAACTCGCCCGCGACCGCGGGCGCGCGGAACCGCGGCTCGTCCGGCGGCGGCGCGAGCGGGTCGTCGTCCGCGGGCGCGGCCGGGTTCGTCGTCGAGTTCCCGATTTCCGACATGACACGGACCTGCGTTCCGGTTGTACGACTGCCCTATTATCCGCGCCCCGCGCCCGCGTGTCCATGTCGCGGACGCCGCGCGCCGCGGCAATAGAAAGAACCGCACCGCTTCGGGGAACCAACAATGGCCGAACCGATCACGATTACGGCAGCCGCGGAGCTGATCCGCACCGGCGCACTCACCCCGACCGAACTGCTCGAACAGTGCCTCGCGCGCGTCGACCGGTACGAGGAGCGCGTGCGGGCGTGGGTGTACATCGACCGCGACGGCGCGCGCGAACAGGCCGCGCGCCTCACCACCGAGTTGAAGCAGTCGGCTAATAATCTCCGCGGCCCGCTGCACGGCATCCCGGTCGGCATCAAAGACATCATCGACGTGTTCGACATGCCGACCGCGTGCGGCTCGAAGCGCTGGGCGCAGAGCTACGCGCGGCACGACGCCACCTGTGTGGAGCGCTTGCGCCAAGCCGGCGCGGTCATCATGGGGAAGACCGTCACGACGGCCTACGCGAGCTTCGACCCGCCGCCGACGCGCAACCCGTGGAACCTCGACCGGACGCCCGGCGGCAGTTCCAGCGGTTCGGCCGCAGCGGTCGCGTGCGGCATGTGCCTCGGCGCGCTGGCGACCCAAACCGGCGGCAGCATCACGCGCCCCGCAAGCTACTGCGGCGTCTACAGCCTGAAGCCGACGCACGGCCGCGTGAGCGTGAACGGCGTGCTGCCGCTGGCACCGAGCATGGATCACGTCGGCGTGATGGCGAACTGCGTCCGCGACTTGGCGATTGTGTTTCAAACGATAGCAGGACACGATTCCCGCGACGGCGGCACACTAACGCGACTTGTTCCCAATCCGTTCGGGGAGCAATACGCAATGCCGCGCGATCCCGACATGGGGTACGAGCACCACTGGATGTCTGTAACTGACGATTTCTTCACCGAGCGCTGCGACGAACCGATGCGATCCGCATTCCACGGACTCGTTCGGAAAGTTGTGCGATACGAGCCGACAGACGAGAAGATCGGGCGCGTTCAACCCGTTTCGCTTCCGCCGGGCTTTGCCGAAGCCCCAGAACGTCAGTTGACCGTCATGGCAGTCGAAGCCGCAGCGTACCACGAACCGCGCTTCCGCCAACACCCCGACGATTACCCCCCCAAGATCACTTCACTCCTCGAACGCGGCATTCGGACTTGCGCCGCCGAGTACGCGCGATGCAAGCAGGCTCAATCACGACTCATTGACGAGCTCCGTAGCCGATTTCGCGTCTTGCTCGTTCCGGCAACACCGGCTGCCGCACCGCCTTCGGAAACGACTGGGGACCCCACGTTCAACGCCCCTTGGAGCTACGCCGGGATGCCTGTCGTATCGCTGCCCTTCGCGTGGAATACAGAAGGGCTTCCGCTCGCGATCCAACTTGTCGCCCGACAGGGACAAGAAGACGACTTGTTCAAAACCGCAGCATGGGTCGAAGCGGCAATCGCTTTCGAGCGCCGCGCTCTTCCGCTATGATGGTCCGCATGTCGTTCGCGGAACATCTCGACATCCTGTACGAAGACAACCACTGTCTGGCGCTGAACAAGCCGGCCGGATGGCCGACCACGCACTTCGACGGCAAGGACGAAACCGTCGACCGGCTCGCGAAGGCGTACATCGCGGAGAAGTACAACAAGCCCGGCAACGTGTTCCTCGGCGTCGTGCATCGGCTCGACAAGCCCGTGAGCGGGTCGCTGCTGTTCGCGCGCACGAGCAAGGCCGCGGCGCGGCTGAGCGGGCAGTGCCGCGAAGGGGCGGTCGAAAAGGTGTACTGGGCGGTGGTCGAGCAGCAGGTACAAGGGCACAAAACGCACGTCGCGCCGTGGATCGACAAGGACGCCGGTTCGCTCGAAGACTGGCTGCTGAAAAGCGAACCGAAGATGCGCGTCGAGGTCGTGGAGCCGGAAACGGAAGGCGCGCAGTTCGCGCGCCTTCTGTTCCAAGTTCGCGCGCGGCACAACGGGCTGATCTGGCTCGAACTGCGCCCGCACACCGGCCGCAAGCACCAGCTCCGCGTGCAACTCGCCAGCCGCGGGTGCCCGATCTACGGCGACGACAAGTACGGCAGCGACCACCCGTTCGGTCACTCTATCGCTCTGCACGCGCGCAGCCTCACGTTCCTGCACCCGACCACACACGAACCGATCACGGTGAAGTCCGACGTGCCGAAGCTCTGGCGCGGCCGGTTCGCCCACCTCCTCAACCTCACAACATGACCACCGACGAGAAGCTGGCCGCGATCCTCGCCGCGGTGCAAACCGACCCCGGCAACCGCGGCCTCGGGCGCGACCCACACGACAACCTCTTCACCGCAACCAAAGGCGACTTCGAGGCCGCGTGCCGGAGTATCGTTGAGCATTCGAAACCGGCGCTGGACGTGCTGACCGGGTTCTACATTGCATCGGGTAACCCGCCATCTTTTGAGACTGACGGACCTCTCGGTGCAGTCTTCGTCGCGCGGGCACTGCGGCCACTCGGTATTCGGGTCTGCTTGATCGCGGAGATCGAATGTGGTGGTGTGATGGCGAAGGGGCTGACCGCGTCAGGATGGGCCGATCTGCATCGGTTGAGTTGGGGCTGGCGCGACGGCCGACACGTCGAATATGTAATGACGACCGCCGATTACCCCGGCGCAGGCTCGACGCACCTGCTCGCGATTGAACGAGCCGGACCTAATGCCGAAGGGCAATTACTCACCATGCGTGGGCGGGACATTACGGAACTGATGCAACCGGCCCAGCGATTATTCGACAAGCCGCGCATAAGCTCTATCGGCATCGGGGACGGCGGGAACGAGATCGGCATGGGGAAGATTCCGCACGAGACCATCGTGAAGAACATCCCCAACGGCGACTTGATCCACTGTCGCGTGCCGACCGATCACCTCATCGTGGCCGGGGTGAGCAACTGGGGCGCGTACGCGCTCGCCGCGGGCATCTATGTGCTTCGCGGGGTGAAGCCGCCACCGGACCTGTTCGACCCCGACCGCGAGCGCGCGATTCTGGAAGTGATGGTCCGCGAGGGGCCGCTCGTGGACGGCGTGACCGGGAAGCAGACCGCGACCGTGGACGGGCTTTCGTGGGACGAGTACGCCAAGCCGCTGGTGCGGATTCGCCAGATTCTGGAGACGTAATGCTCTTCGATTTCACCGACGCGACTGGGGCGCAGCTCCGCCACGCGTGCCGCGACGGGGCCTGCCCCGGGCCGACGCCGGGGTTCGCGCGCGGCTTCGTTCAAGCGAATCTGGTGATTCTGCCTCGCGACTGGGCGTTCGAGTTCCTGCTGTTTTGCCAGCGAAACCCGAAGCCGTGCCCGGTGCTCGACGTGACTGAACCGGGCGACCCGGAAGCAAAACTGGTCGCGCCGGGTAGCGACCTCCGCACCGATCTGCCGTCGTATCGCGTGTGGAAAAACGGCGAACTGGTCGAAGAGCCGCACAGCGTCGGCCACGTTTGGCGCGCGGACCTCGTGTCGTTCGTGATTGGTTGCTCTTTCACGTTCGAGAACGCGCTGCTGGCAGCGGGCGTTCCGGTGCGACACATCGAACAAAATCGAAACGTGCCGATGTTCGACACCAACATTCCCTGCCAACCGGCCGGGCGGTTCAGCGGACACTTAGTCGTGTCCATGCGCCCGCTACTGCCGCGACTCGCGGTAAAGGCGACTCAGATTTGTTGTCGGTTTCCGCTCGCACACGGCGCGCCGGTTCACGTTGGCAATCCCGATGCGATCGGGATTCGCGACATTAACAAGCCGGATTACGGGGATGCGGTGGACGTGCGGACGGGGGAGCTGCCGGTGTTCTGGGCCTGCGGGGTCACGCCGCAAGCGGCACTCGCGCGGGCCAAACCGCCGTTCGCGATCACCCACAAGCCCGGTCACATGTTCCTGACGGATTTGAAGGACACCGATCTCGAAGGCGAGTAGCGGGATTCACCTCTTGAAGACGACGACCGTTCCTATCAGCAAAACAATCGCGGACCAGTATTGCACCGGGATCCAATACAGCGAGTGGTCTTCGGTCGAGCGAATGGCGTTACCGAAGCGGTCTTGGCCGACGATCTTGGGGCGGTTGAGGAGCACGCCGATTCCGAGGAGCGCACCCGCGGTGCCGAGTACGGCGAGCAACTGGAACCAGCGGTCATTGGGGAACACCTCGCCAATCGCCCCGGCGAGGACGGCCCCGACGATGACGACGGGGATGACGATGAAACCGAGCCCGTTCCAGATGATGAACACGGTGCGCTCGTGGGCTTGGGGGAAGGTGTGAAAAGAAAAACCCCGCACAGCTTACGCTGTGCGGGGTTTCATGTAAAGAGCCGGCGATACCTACTCTCGCGCTGGACGCACTACCATCGGCCCCAGACGTTTCACGGCCGTGTTCGGAATGGGAACGGGTGTTTCCGTATGGGTAAAGTCACCGGCAAGCTGCTTACAAATCGCGGTGTATCAACAAGTGATCGTTGGCAACTTGGGGAAGCAAGTAGTTGTAACACGAGCGAGAAAGGGAACAATGCGGCCAAGCGTTCGACTGTTAGTACCGGTTAGCTGAGTGCATTACTGCACTTACACGTCCGGCCTATCGACCTAGTGGTCTACTAGGAGTCTTCGCTTGCGCGGGAAACCTGATCTTGGGGGAAGTTTCACGCTTATATGCCTTCAGCGTTTATCCCGTCCACATGTGACTACCCAGCGGTGCGGCTAGCGCCACAACTGGAACATCAGAGATGTGTCCCTCCCAGTCCTCTCGTACTAGGGAGAAAGCCCCTCAAGTTTCCTCCGCCCACAGCAGATAGGGACCGACCTGTCTCACGACGGTCTGAACCCAGCTCACGTACCACTTTCATCGGCGAACAGCCGAACCCTTGGGAGCTTCTCCACCCCCAGGATGTGATGAGCCGACATCGAGGTGCCAAACCTCCTCGCCGCTATGAACGCTCAGAGGAGATAAGCCTGTTATCCCCGGAGTACCTTTTATCTGTTGAGCGATGGCCCTTCCATCCGGAACCACCGGATCACTAAGGCCGACTTTCGTCCCTGCTCGTCCCATCGGACTCGCAGTCAAGCACCCTTCTACCTTTACGCTCGATGCCCGATTGCCAACCGGGCTGAGGGTACCTTTGCACTCCTCCGTTCTGTGTGTTACGCCTGTCCGCGTTTGGCGCGTGCGCGCTGAGTCGCGGCCCTTGCGGGTGGTTACAGGGGGCCGGGCATTTCTGCCGGCCTCTCCACGTCGCCGTGGAGCACGGACTGTATCATCATCTTATTGGTGGTCTAAGATGTTCGGCGTGCAGTCTCTGAGGATTCCCATTTCGCCCGAAAGCGACTTGGGCCTTTCCTGCTGATTGTCCGCACCCATCACGTTGTAACCCGTTCGCTCGCGCGAACCGGTAGTGTGGGATGCTCGGATTTTCCAGCATATAGCCGAATGCAGTTCCTACCGTCGCCGGTAGGGAGGGCAACAAAGAACTTGTTACCTTTTGGGAGGAGATCGCCCCAATCAAACTGCCCACTTAGCACGGTCCCTGACGCTACAAACGTCAAGTTAGAATTCAAACACATCAAGGGTGGTGTTTCATCGTCGGCTTCCCGCGCACCGAAATGCGCGGTTTATAGCCTCCCACCTACGCTACGCATGATGGGTCTAAACCCAATACCAAGCTGCAGTTAAGGTTCACGGGGTCTTTCCGTCTAGCTGCGGGTATGTCGCATCTTCACGACAACTACAATTTCACCGAGTCTCTCGTGGAGACAGTGCTCCAGTCGTTACGCCATTCATGCAGGTCGGAACTTACCCGACAAGGAACTTCGCTACCTTAGGACCGTCATAGTTACGGCCGCCGTTTACTGGAGCTTCGGTTGCGAGCTTTGCCTTTCGGCTAACCCTCTCCCTTAACTTACCAGCACCGGGCAGGCGTCAGTCTGTATACCGCGGCTTACGCCTTCGCACAGACCTGTGTTTTTGATAAACAGTCGCTAGAGCCTTTTCACTGCGGCCACCTTGCGGTGGCACCCCTTATCCCGAAGTTACGGGGTCATGTTGCAGAGTTCCTTCACGAGAGTTCTCTCGAGCGCCTTAGAATACTCATCTCGCCTACCTGTGTCGGTTTTAGTACGGTTTCCAGCACGGTTTTCTTGGCCGATCATTAGTGGATATTGGGATCTTAAACGCCCTGAGGCAATCTAATTAGCCTACACCACTTCCGACCGACGTCCCATGTTGTGCTGGGAGCGCAGGAATATTAACCTGCTCCCCATCGACTACGCCTTTCGGCCTCGTCTTAGGCACCGGCTAACCCTGGGCGGATTTACCTTCCCCAGGAACCCTTAGGCTTACGGCGAACGGGATTCTCACCCGTTTTATCGTCTACTCATTCCGGCATAATCACTTGCATGCGCTCCACGGCTCGTTGCCCGTACCGCTTCGCCGCACATGCAACGCTCTCCTACCGAGCATTTCTGCTCCCACCGCTTCGGTGTCGTACTTGAGTCCCGTTCATTATCGGCGCAGGACTCCTCGACCAGTCCGCTATTACGCGTTGTTTAAATGGTGGCTGCTTCTAAGCCAACATCCTGGCTGTCTCGGGAATCCAACTTCCTTTCGCACTGAGTACGACTCTGGGACCTTAGCGGGTGATCTGGGTTGTTCCCCTCTCGACGATGAAGCTTATCCCCCACCGTCTAGCTGCCCGGACTTGTACGCTGGTATTCGGAGTTTGGCTTCGACGGGTAGCCGGGTAGGCCCCCGTTCGAAATCAGTCGCTCTACCCCCAACGTCAACTATCCGAACGCTAACCCTAAAGTTATTTCGGAGAGAACGAGCTATCTCCACGTTTGATTAGACTTTCACTCCCCCACACAGCTCATCCCCTAGTTTTTCAACACTAGTGAGTTCGGTCTTCCATGAGGTGTTACCCCCACTTCATCCTGGCCATGCGTAGGTCACGTGGTTTCGCGTCTACCGCACCCAACTTAGCGCCCGTTTGAGACTCGCTTTCGCTTCGGCTCCGGGTCAAAGACCCTTAACCTAGCTGGTTACGGTAAGTCGCCGGATCATTATGCAAAAGGCACGCGGTCAGCCGTTCCCTTGCGGGCATAGGCCTCCCACCGCTTGTAGGCATGTGGTTTCAGGTTCAGTATCCTCCCCTTGTCGGGGTTCTTCCCATCTTTCGCTCGCGCTACTCGTTCGCTATCGGTCACCAGAGAGTATTTAGCCTTACGGGATGGACCCCGCTGCTTCGGACTCACTTTCACGTGTTGAGTCCTACTCAGGATACCACTCGGCCCCTCCACCTGTCGCATACGGGACTTTCACCCTCTATGGAACGCCATTCCAGACGTTTCTGCTAGGTATCAGGGATCCTAAATGTGGTCCTACAACCCCACGAGGTTGCCCCCGTGGTTTGGGCTGTTCCGCGTTCGCTCGCCGCTACTGACGGAATCGAGTTTTCTTTCTCTTCCTCCAGCTACTGAGATGTTTCAGTTCGCTGGGTTAGCTCGGGTATTCCGGGATCAAAGCTCGTTTGACAACTCCCCCGGACTTTTCGCAGTCTTCCACGCCCTTTCGCCTTCTGGTGCCAAGACATCCCCCACACGCCCTTACTAGCTTGGCCGCATTGTTCGCTCCCTCGCCCTCGTGCTACCACTCAGACTGAGAAGTGAACCTTATTTCCAGCTAGCATTGTTTCGCCACCCCGGTTGGTCCGGGGCGGCAAGACGATATGTGCCCTTTCTTCTAAGGCTCGTGTCTTGTCGCTGAATCGCTACCCCTCGCACCCCGCCGGCGACCTCTTGCGAAGCCACCAGACCGAGTACAAGCGGCATCGAATCGTTGATGCAACTACTTGCTTATCCCAAGTTGTCAAAGATCGCGGCCGGACAGCCGAAGCACTTTCGCGCCTCAACCTTCGACCCCGAGCGACCCTTTCAGATCGCCCGGCCCGGACTGCAAACTGCACTCATTTTCGGAGGGCAGCCCGATCCGAGTTCTCTCCCAACCTCGCTCGTAAGCCCTTTGCAGGACTCGCGTTACGTCGTCAGGCAAGGAGAATACTAGTGGCGTCGCGTGTCCCCGTCAACCCTCGTCGCGATTTTTTTCTCAGCGACTTCTTGCGGGTCACGCATCGCTAATGTTTTGCGTGCTCCCACACGTCTGGGTTCAGGGCCGTCACACCTGTGGAGAAGAGGGGACTCGAACCCCTGACCTCCTGCTTGCAAAGCAGGCGCTCTACCAGTTGAGCTACTCCCCCGACCGTGTGCCGCCGTGTGCGCGTGCCTGGATTTGAACCAGGGACCCCGTCGTTATCAGCGACGTGCTCGTACCAACTGAGCTACACGCGCCCGTCATCCCCATCAAACGCGAAGGCCAAACCGATTCGGTTTGGCCCCCTCTGACGCCCGTTGTCAGCGAGAGCTATCCGCGATAGTGCGGAACCAGTGCTACGAACGCTGAGCGGGTACTCATGCACGCCTCACGGGGTGGGATTGCACAAGGGGGATTCTAAGGGGATGACGCCGCGTGTCAAGGTTTGGGTTCGCGCGCCGCCCGAACGCGACCCCGTGCTCGGCGCACTGCGCGTTGCGCCCCAACGACTTCCGGCGATCTCGCCGATTCCGAAAAAACTTCGGCGCGGCGCGCCAAAACACTATGATGAAGCGGATTTCACTTGCGTTCTGTTCGCGGAGTTGAGCTATGTCGAACGCGGTCGCGGGGTCTGCCGGGCGGAAGTTGCGCGACGCATGGGCCGCAGGCCCGCTCGCGATCCCCGGCGTATTCAACCCGCTATGTGCGAAGCTTGCCGAGCGCGTCGGCTTTCGCGCGGTGTACCTCTCCGGCGGCGCGCTGTCTGCGGGCAACGGCGTCCCCGATATTGGCCTGCTCACCCTCACCGAGTTCGTGCAGGCCGCACAGATGACGGCCCAAGCGACCTCACTCCCACTGCTCTGCGACGCCGACACCGGGTTCGGCGAGGCGCTGAACCTGGAGCGCACGGTGCGCCTTTTTGAAGCCGCGGGCGTCGCGGGGCTTCACCTCGAAGATCAGGAGTTTCCGAAGCGCTGCGGGCACTTGTCCGGCAAGTCCGTGGTGCCCGCCGAGGCGATGGCCGCGAAGGTTCGGGCCGCGGTCGCCGCCAAGCGCGACAAGGATTTCGTCATCATCGCCCGCACCGACGCGAAGGGCGTGAATGGGTTCGACGACGCCGTGCGCCGGGCGAAACTGTACCTCGACGCCGGCGCGGACGCGATCTTCCCCGAAGCGATGGAGAGCCGCGACGAGTTCGAGCGGTTCGCCAAAGCCGTTCCCGGCGCAACGCTCCTCGCGAACATGACCGAGTTCGGCAAATCGCCCTTGCTCGATGTTCGGACACTTGGTGAGATCGGCTACCGGCTCGTGCTGTTCCCGCTCACGGCGTTCCGCGCCGCAATGAAGGCCGCGGAAAACACGCTCCGCGACCTGTTCGCGCAGGGCACGCAAGCCGCCAGCTTGCCGCACATGCAGACGCGCCAAGAGTTGTACGACGCGCTCGGCTACACCGGGTACGAGGCGCGCGACAAGGCGTATTTTGCTGGGTAACGCGATGCCCGATCCCACGTCACCGCCGTTGGTTACGCTTCGCGGGGTGGGCGTGCGCTTCGAGTCGCAAACCGTACTCGCGGGCATCGACCTCGACATCTTCCCGCAAGACACGCTCTGCGTGATCGGCGAAAGTGGCTGCGGGAAAACCGTGCTCCTCAAGCTCATCGTCGGGCTAATGAAGCCGACCACGGGCGAGGTGCTGTTCGAGGGGAAGTCGATTCACGCGCTCTCCGAACGCGACCTCACCTTGCTACGGTTGCGCGTCGGCTTTCTGTTCCAACAAGCGGCGCTGTTCGACAGCCTGAACGTGTTCGACAACGTCGCGTTCGGCCTACGCGCGAAGGGCGGCTACGCGGAACCAGACGTCGCGCGGATCGTGCGCGAGCGGGTGCTGGAAGTCGGCCTGCCGGCCACGGTGGAGCCGAAGATGCCGGCGGAGCTGTCCGGCGGGATGCGGAAGCGCGTCGGCCTCGCCCGCGCGCTGGCCCTCGACCCGGACGTGATGCTCTACGACGAGCCGACCACCGGCCTCGACCCGATTATGACGGACGTGATTAACGAGTTGATCCTGCAAACGCGCTCGCGCCGCCCGGTCACAAGTGTGATCGTGACGCACGAACTGCGCACGGTGCAGAAGTGCGCCAGCCGCGTCGTGATGCTCTACCCACGTTCGCGTCTGGGGCAGGACGACAAGCAACTCCTCTACGACGGCCCGCCCGCGGGGTTGGCAACCGCCGAAGACGCCCGCGTCCGCCAGTTCGTCGAAGGCGAAGCGAGAGACAGGCTGACGGAACTGAGGGACACGCCATGACGGAAGCGGAATGGCTGGCGTGCGCGTATCCAACGCCGATGCTGGAGCAGATTCAGCCGGTTACGAGCCGCAAATTGCGGTTGTTCGCTGTTGGGTGCTGCCGTCGGATTTGGTCGCAGCTCGCGGACTTTCCGAGCGGGCACGCTGTCGAAGCCGCAGAACTTTTCACCGACGAGCAATTGGACCAAGATCGATTGGCTGCGGTCGTTAGTTCCGCGATGCGTTACGCACAGGACTGTTTTCCGGGCCATGAAGCACCCGACGCGCGAGCGTATGCGGCATCGGCAGCAGTTGATGCCTCTGTAAATCGCTGCCCTACTCGTTGCGCTCGGCTTGCTCGTGCGCCGACTGTATCGTGTCTGCTGCCGCATGTGCTGCTGCCGAACTTGTGGAGAACGCGCGATACAACAAGGCTTTGGAGGCAACTCAACTCACTGAACTGGCCGCTCAAACCGAGTTGATCCGTTGCATCTTCGGCAATCCCTTTCGCCCTGTCGCCTTCGATCCCGCGTGGCGCACTGACACGGCGGTGGCGCTGGCGCGGCAGATGTACGAGTCGCGCGAGTTCTCTGCGCTGCCGATTCTGGCGGACGCGCTGCAAGACGCCGGCTGCGACAACGAGGACGTGCTGAACCACTGCCGCGAACCGGGCACGCACGTACGCGGCTGCTGGGTCGTCGATCTGGTGTTGGGGAAGGTGTAAACCTCGCGAGCGCCCCAGTTGCGAGCGGCTAGGTTTATCCCGGCCGTCTTCGGCCATCTTCGTCGCTCAACAAGACGGCCGGGGTCAACACGGCCGCTCGTCAGATACCCCCCTTCCACCCCGCGGCCTCTTCGCCGTCGAGCCGCAGCGTGAGGCACTTCGCGCTGCCGCCGGCTTTCAAGAACTCGTCCAGTTCCACCTCAATCGGCGCGTACCCGGCGCGGCGGAGCGCGTCGGCCATGCGCGGGCACCGGCTGTTGTGGACGACCGTCTTACCCACCACTACCGCATTGCACCCGAAGCGGTGCGCCTCCTCTTCCTCCACCGCGATCAGCTTCGGAACGTGCGTCGAAAGGACGCGCTTGCCGTAAGTGTCGAAGGCGTCGGGGAAGTACAGCGCCTCGCCCGGCGCGAGCGGGCAGAAGCACGTATCGAGGTGGTAGAACCGCGGGTTCACCAGTTCGAGCGGGAGCACGCGCACGCCCAGCTTCTCGCCGACCCACTGGTGCGCGGTCGCGTCCGAGCGCGTTCGGTACCCGGCGAACAGCGTGTCGCCGCAGAACAGCGCGTCGCCCGCGCCCTCATGGAACGTGTTCTCCGGCAGGTGCTCGACCACGAACCCGTTCTCCGCGAACCACCTGTCGAAGTGCGGCGACTCCTTCGCGCGGACCTCGTGCCGGAACCGGCTGCTCAGGAACGTGTTGTGGAACACAAGCCCGGCGTTGGCGGTGAACACGAGGTCCGGCAGGCCCGGTTGCGGGGTCATGCGCTCGACGCGCACGCCGGCCACGACCAGAGTATCGTGCAACTGCTGCCACTGCCGAAACGCGAGCGCCGCGACCGCCCCGAGCGACCGGTTCATCCACGGGTTGATCTCGTACTCGATCCCGTAGTGGTCCGGCGGGCACATCAGGATTCGCGGCTGGCTTGGTGGCATGTGGAACTTCCGTGATTGCGAACGCGCGGCGACTGTGGTGGTATTTTACCGGAGAGAGCCGCGGGAGGATGCTATGCGCGTGTGGGACGCACACAAAACGAAGGTTCGCTGTTTGGCGTTCCGGCCGGACGGGGCACAACTCGCGTCGTCGGCCGAACGAATCTCGTCAGTCAGCCTCTGGGAGCCGTCGAGCGGAAAGAAACTCGGTGAGTTGCGCGGCCGGTGGGGTAACACGTCAGGTATCAGTTTCGCCCCAAACGGCAAACTGATCGCGACGACAACAATGGACTATCGGGTTGTAGTGTGGGACGCGGAGACGCGAACGGTGCTATCCGCGCCCGGGGAGTTGCACACCCGCTACGCCCCCGTTTTCGCACCGGACAACTCGTGCGTCGCCGCGACGGGGTTCGAGGGTGTTGTCATGTGGCACGATCCCGCAACACCTCACCCCGACACACTTGGCACGTATTCGGGCAACCTGTGGAAGCCCGATGAGCGGTTCAGGTTCCCGAGCGAGGAGTTTATCGTCGATAAGTATGACAGCCTCACCTTCAGCCCGGACGGGCGCTGGCTGGCCGCGAACGGGCAGTTCCGCGCGGTCGTCTGGAACCGAACGACTCGGCAGCCCAAGCGCGTAATCGCTCACGCAAGGACCGACGCGCTGACCGTGGCGAACTTCTCCCCGGACAGCGAACGGGTCGTGATCGGCTTCGGAAACGTCGCCGAAATCTACGCGGTCAATGGGAAGACCAAGCCCGTCGTGTTGACGGGACACACGTTCTTTGTGCGCGCGGTCGCGTTCGCGCCGGACGGGCGCACGGTGATGACCGCCGGCGGCGACGGCACGGTTCGGTTCTGGGACGCGGCGTCCGGCGCGGAGCTGACCACCTTCGACTGGGGTATCGGCCGTGTGTACTGCGCCGCCTTTTCGCCCGACGGCCTCACCTGCGCCGCGGGCGGCGAGAACGGGCACGTCGTGATCTGGGACGTGGACGCGTGAGGGTTTCGCGATGCTGATCTGGCGCGGGCACCGGGCGAAGGTGCGGTCGCTGGCGTTCTCGCCGGACGGCCGGTGGCTCGCGTCCACCGCGGGCACGTCGTTCTTCGCGTGGCTCTGGGAGGCCAGCACCGGCAAGCGCGTGTGCAAGCTCGACGGCGCGTATGGTCCGGTGCGCGCCGCGGCCTTCTTCCCGGACGGCAAGCACCTCGCCGGCGTGCGCTCCAACGGCACGGTCTGCATTTGGGACACGGCGACCGGGAAGCGCGTCGCGGAACTCGGCGACCTAACTCCGCTCGACCGAGACCCGCTTGCGGTATCGCCGGACGGCGCGCGGCTGGCGGCCGTCGGCGGCCCCGGCGTGGTGATGTGGGACGACCCGCTGCGCCCGGTCAAGGGCGAGCGTGAGCCTGATGGGTTCTACACGGTAGACGTGCGCGGCGACGCGCGCATCGGGTTCTCGCCGAAGGGCACGTACTTCTGCGTCGCGGAGTGGGGGTTCCAGTTGAGCGACGGGGCGACGCTGGCGCGACAGGGCGTGTTGCGCGCGCCCCACGGCGACGCGAGCGCGAGTTGCTTCGCCTTCACGCCGGACGAGGACCGGCTCGCGGTCGGGTTCGGGCACCGGGCCGCGGTGTGGCGCGTGCCAGACAAGTGGGACGCGAAGCCGGTGTTGTGCGGCAGCCACGGCGCGCTGGTGCGCGCCGTCGGGTTCTTGCCCGGCGGCGGAACGCTGCTGTCGGCCGCTATGGACGGCACCGTGCGCCTGTGGGATTCTGGCACCGGCGCGGAAGTGCGCGCGTTCGACTGGGGCATCGGGAAAGTGCAGGCCGCGGCCGTGTCGCCGGACGGCGCGCTGTGCGCCGCCGGCGGCGACTCCGGTCACCTCGTCGTGTGGGACGTGGACGTGTGACGGGTTACTTTCGAGCTCGGTTGAGTAGACTCGTTGCGCAATAGCGATCGATGGCCTATTCATAGGGTTATGACGAATTACGAGAAATTGCGTCGGAAGCCGTTGTTGTTCCGCATGTTCACGGGGCTCTCGGCCGACGAG
>VGZJ01000151.1 GCA_016872595.1 Planctomycetota bacterium | reverse complement strand
TCGCCCTCGCCACATTCTTGATTTCGGCGTCGTCGGCCCGCGCGCCCGCGCCCGTGGCTGCACCCACGACGAGACACAGGAGTAATCGCCGGGCACTCATGGTTGATACCCGCCCGTGGTGTTACGCCTTCAGCAGCCCGTAGCCGACGAGCGTTTGGCGGACCTTGGCTTCGCCGGCGGCGTCCATCGGGCACATCGGCAGGCGGAACTCGCCGTTGCCGCGGCCCAGCAGCTTCATCGCGGTCTTCACCGGGATCGGGTTCGTCGCCACGCCGAGCATGTCGCGGCAGAACGGGAACAGCTTCCGGTGCCACTCCTGCGCCTCGGCCACCTTGCCGCCCATGAACGCCTTCACCAGCGCCATCATGTCGCGCGGCACGACGTTACCCACCACGCTCACCACGCCCTTGCCGCCCACGCTCATGATCGGCAGTGTCAGGCTGTCGTCGCCGCTCAGGATGGTGAGGTCGGTCAGCGCCGCCACTTGCGAAGCCATGTCGAGCTTGCCGGTCGCTTCCTTCACCGCTACGACCGTCGGGCACTTCTCGGCCATGCGCGCGAGGGTTTCGGCCGCGATCTCGCTCGCGGTGCGCCCGGGGATGTTGTAAATGACGATGGGCAGGTCGGTGGCGTCGGCGATGGCCGCGAAGTGGCGGAAGTAGCCTTCTTGCGTCGGCTTGTTGTAGTACGGCCCGACCTGCAGCGTGCCGTTCGCGCCGGCGCGCTTGGCGGCCTTCGTCATGCGGATCGCTTCGGAGGTTGAGTTCGACCCGGTGCCGGCCATGATCTTCGTGCGCCCGCGGGCGCGCTCGCACACGAACGCCACGACCTTCTCGTTCTCGTCGTGCGTCAGGGTGGGCGATTCGCCCGTCGTGCCGCACGGGGCCAGCGCGTCGGTGCCCTGTTCGCAGTGCCAGTCCACGAGTTTGCCGAGTTCGTCCCAGTCGATGTCGCCGTTCTTGAACGGGGTGACAATGGCAACGGTGACGCCGGCGAACAACTCGCCGCGAGTGGCAGGCATGACGGACCCTCGGCACGGGAAGGAGAGGCGTTGAGATGTCAGGTTACAGAAGCCGCGCCGCGCGAGCAAGTTGCGCGACAGCGAGCGGCGCGGCGTAAGCCCGCCGGGGCTCAACTGCTCAGTCGCGCAATGCGATCCTGAAGTGTGTAGCTAGCGGCGGGCTTACGCCGCGCCGCTCGCGCTTCGACCTCACACCTTCCGCGCCAGCGTCAACCCGTCGGCGAAGGGCAGGAAACTCAGTTCGACGCGGGCGTCGGCGTGGACCTTCTCGTTGAGCGCGCGGATGGCGAGCGTGTCGGGGTCGGTCACGGCGGGGTCCGCGGGCTTGCCGTCCCAGAGCGTGTTGTCGATGACCAGCAGGCCGCCGGGTCGGACCAGCTCCAAGCACCGCTCGTAGTACAGGTTGTAGCGCCCCTTGTCGGCGTCGATGAAGGCGTAGTCGAAGGTGCCGGCCGCACCGTCGGCGAGGAGCTGCGCGAGCGAGTCGGCCGCGGGCCCGACCTTCAGTTCCACCTTCGGCATCAGCCCGGCGGCGGTCAGGTGCTTTTGCGCGACCGCGGCATAGACGGCGCTCAGCTCGCAGCACACGAGCCGGCCGTCGGCCGGCAGCGCGCCGGCTACCCACATCGCGGAGTACCCGGTGAAGGTGCCGACCTCCAAGCACTTGTTCGCGCCCATGAGGCGCACGAGCATGGCGAGGAACGGTCCCTGTTCGGGGGCGATCTGCCACTCGCACTCGGGCAGCTTCGCGGTGTCCTCGCGGAGCGCCTCGAACGCGCCCGGTTCGCGCACGCCGACGGAGAGCACGTACTCGTACAGCCGGTCGGTCATCGGCGTCGGGCGCACGAAACTGGCGAGCATCGAATCCCCCTCACGTCGCGGCGAATAGGTGTTGCACAGAGTACGCGGGCGGCGCGGCGCGAGAAGGGCGTACCCCTTCGGCCGCGCCTGCTGCTATTCTGAAGGTCAAACCCCGTTGGCGTGTTCCGGGATCACGTATGGGCATTTTGCGGCTGAAGACGACCGAGGCGCGTGTGGGCGTGGTCGGGCTGTACAGCTCCGGCAAAACGGTGCTGCTCACCTCGCTCATCAACCACCTGCAGGACCACGACCCCGACCGCTTCCCGCTGGGGCGACCGGGCACGCAGTTGCGGCGGTTCACCGTTCACGGGCCGGATCGCGGGTGGGCCGCGTTCAACTACACCGGGCACCGCGACGCCCTCGTGAACGCCGGCCTGTGGCCGCGCAAGACCACCGACCGCGCGCAGTTCGTGTGCCAGTTCGAGCGCTCCGACTGGCGGTTCAGCGACTGCCTGTTGAAGCTGTACGACCTACCGGGCGAGCGCGTCGCCGACGCCGCGATGCTGGGCCGCGACTTCACCGGCTGGTCCGAGCGCGTGCTGAACCAGTTCGTGAATGACACCGCGTACCGCACCTGCTGCGCGCCGTTCCTTGAGGCCGTCAAGAAGCCCGGCGTCACCGAGGGCGAACTGCTCTCGACGTACCGGCTGGCGCTGGCGAACCTGATCCTCAGCTACAAGCCGCTGATCACGCCCTCGACGTTCCTCCTCGACCTGAAGGGCCAGCCCGCGCGCCCGGCGGCCCCGGCGGAACTGGCCGCGGCCCGGCACTGCGGCCTCGACGAGGCGAACCAGTTCTGCCCGCTCCCGGCCGACCTGCGCGCGCCGGGCACGCCCCTCTTCGACACCTTCGTCGGGCGCTACAACCAGTACGTCGAACAGGTCGTCGTGCCCACGGTCGCGGCGTTCCGCTCGTGTACCGCGCTGGTGGTACTGGTGGACGTGACGATGCTGCTGGCCGGCGGCGTGGGGATGTACGACGACAACCGGCAGATCGTGCGCGACCTGTTCGACGTGCTCGCGCCCGGCGAGAACACGTTCTTCGGCCCGCTCGCGCGCGGCTTGGGCAAGGTGTTCCTGCCGCACCAGTGGCGGCCGGGGTGGATCACCCGCGTCGCGTTCTGCGCGCCGAAACTGGACCTCGTTCACCCCAACGACCGCGACCGCATGTTGCTGCTGATGCGGCGCATGGTGGAGCGGTTCGCGGGCGACCGCGACGGCCTGCGGTACGAGTTCTTCAACGTGTCGTCGGTGGTGAGCACGAAGGCGCTGCCGGCGGGCGCGGGCGAGCCGCGGGCGCTGCTGGGCACGCCGCTGCGCGGCGCGGACGGGCGCAAGGTGCCGCCCGGCGCGGAGCAGCGGTTCACCGCCTCGGAACTGCCCGACGACTGGCCGCTGGAGTGGGCCGCCGGGCGCTACGCCTTCCCCGAAGTGTACCCGCGGATGCCGGCCCGCAAGGACTACCCGCCGGACCAAGTGAACCTCGACAAGCTCGCCACGTTCGTGATCGAGTGAGGCGGCAGGGGTCGCGGTGCGCTCGCGCTCAGCGATTGGTCCGTGGGGCCTTCTTACGTGGCTTCGCCGGGGCGGGCGTCGGCGCGCCGCCCCCCGGTAACAGGGCCGACAGTTGCTTGGGGGCCACGAGCCGGTAACTTTCTTCGACCCAGCGCGCCATCAGGCCCGCCGGGGGCGACGCGCCGGCACCGAACGTGACCGTGACCCAACTGTGCGCCCCGACGCGGTAGCGGTCCGGTTCGGCCGCGGCCAGCGCGGTCGCCTCCGCGACCGACGCGCCCAACTTCAGCATCGCGCTTGTGGGGCCGAGGAACAGGAACGCCTTGCCGCGGGCCTTGATGGTGCGCTTTTCGAGTGCGGTCCCCTCACAGGCGACCCCTTCCGCGGTCCCCGGCAGGCGCAGGGCTGCGGCCCGCAAGGTCTCGATCGGCGCGCCGTCGCCGTGCGGCCGTTCCTTCATCGTGACCTCGTGTGAATGTCGATGCCGATGGCTCCAAGACTACGGCGTTCCCTCGTTGGTCGGTCCATTCGCGGTCGTGCGCCGACCCAGCACCAGACCCCCGACAGCGCCCAACGGTACGGCCACTACGCAGAAGCAACACGACAAGCTGAAGCGCTGCCACTCCTCATCGACGGGATCGGGCGTCGTGTGTTGCGCGACCACTACAGCGAACGGGAAACAGGCCGCGTAGCCCGCGACCGCGCCAGCCTCGACAAACAGCGCCGTGCGCATCATCGCGTTCCCTCCGGTCGCCGAACGACACGGCTCACCGACCCGGCCGAGCCGCCCGACGCGAACAGAGACACGAGGAAGGCTGCGAGAAACCACTCAGCCAGCGGGGTCAGGTGCAGCGCTTGGGGCGGCTGCTTGAGAGCTGCACAACCCCGCGACGCTCGGGGGGACACGCCCGCGGGCCACGCACGACGGCGACCGGCCACGCCGCCAACGCCCCGCGCCCAAAACGGTAAGCTGCCTGCCGACGCCGACCGGGCACGCGCCGCGAAGCACCAGCACCACGCGACCACACCCGATCCGCACGACCTCGCCGCTAGAACTTGCCGAAGAAGCCTGAGATGTTGAAGTAGACCGTGCGTTCCTCACCACGCTCATCCCTGAGCGTGTGGACATCGTAGGGCTTACCACCGATCTCCGACAGCGCCTGCATGACCGGCTGCCACCCCGGACAATTCCTGCGCATCCACTCGTACTCCTCGCCCACGCTACCGACCACGATGGCCTTCTCCGGCGACGAACCGTCACGGTCGCCCCCGCGCCGACCGAAGAGGAAGCTGAGAAGGCCCATCCGCAATGCCCTCTGCCTGTCTTGCCGAATTTGGGATTAGCGCGCGCGGATGAGAACCGCTCTCATCGCGCGTGGCGCGCGCTAAACAGGGTCTGTGCCGGTGTTAGCGCGCGCCGGGCGCGCTCTCAACGGGTACCCACATGTCCTCATCGCTACAGCTTCCCAGATTGGCCCAGCGTGTCAAGCGTGGCGGTTCGGCGGTCGTCCGGTTGCGCATCCTGTTACACTCGCGCCCGGCGCGCGGTATCCTGATTCGGACCGCGACCCGCGCGCAAGTTCCCCCGCCGGCTGCGTTACACTCCCGCAACTGTACGCGCATCGTGTTGCCCGATTCGAGGTGCTGCCATGACCCGACAACTTCTCCGCGTGCTGCCCTACGGCACAGTCGGCGCATTGGTCGCGATTCTGACTGCCGGCGTTCTTCCGGCCCAAGAACCGATCCCGCTGTTCCCGCCGGGCGGCGCGCCGCGCGTTCCGGCGGGCGATCCCGAACCCGTTCCGCTACCGTTGCCCGCCGCGAGGCCGGCCCAACCGGAACAGCCCGGCGAGGGGCCGGAGGTGCTCGCCAAGGGGCCGGTTCACGAGGCCTTCGCCACCACCGCCGAAGCGCCGGTCGCGTCGCCGATCGTGCCCAAGCAACCGCCGGAACCCATCGAGGAACTGCCGCCGGACCAGAAGCCGGAGGGCGACAACGTCCAATGGATTCCCGGCTACTGGCACTGGGACGACGAGGGCGCGAAGTTCATCTGGATCAGCGGGTTCTGGCGTCAGCCGCCGCCGGGCCGCATGTGGGTGCCCGGGTCGTGGCGCGAGGCGAAGGGCGGGTGGCAGTGGGTGTCCGGGTTCTGGCAAGAGGTGAACCCGAACCCGCAGCCGGACCGCGGGCCGGCGCAACCGGAGATCGAGTACCTGCCGCAACCGCCGGAGACCGTCGAACTCGGGCCGACCGTGCCCGCGCCGAACGCGACCAGCTTCTACGTGCCCGGCTCGTGGGTGTGGCGGAACAGGTACGTGTGGCGGCCGGGCGTGTGGGTTGGCCACCGCGCGAACTGGCTCTGGGTGCCGGCCCGCTACCACTGGACGCCCGCCGGCTACGTGTTCGTGGACGGCTACTGGGACCACCCGGTCGCGACCCGCGGGGTGCTGTTCGCGCCGGTGGCGTTCGTACGCCCCCTGCGCCCGGCGTTCGTGTACACCCCCTTGTACGTGGTGAGCGAGCCGGCCCTTGTCGGCGCGCTGTTCGTGCGCCGCGGGTATAGCGGGTACTTTTTCGGCGACTACTTCGACAACCGCTACGCCACGGGCGGGTTCTCCGCGTGGTGCGGCACGTACTCGCGGAACGGGTTCACGGTCGGGTTCGGTGTCGGCCGCACGTGGGGCTACGACCCGCTGTGGAGCTACTACGCGACGACCTACCGCGACCGCCCGGCGTGGCAGCGCGGCGTCGGCGACCTGTACAACGGGCGCTACCGCAACGACCTCGTGCGCCCGCCGACCACGCTCGTGCAGCAGAACACGACGATCAACAACATCACGCGCACGAACGTCGCCAACGTGACGAACAACATCACCGTGGTGAACGGGACGCCGACAGTGAACAACCGCGACGTGTCCAACGTGGCGATGGTGGCCCCGCTGCGCGTGGCTCCGGACCTGACGCGGACCCGGTTCGAGCCCGTCAGCGCCGACGCCCGGCGCACCGAGGCGGGCGCGGCCCAGCAGTTGCGCGAGGTCGCGGCGCAGCGCCAACGGCTCGAAACGCACGTCGCAAAGCAGCAGCCGGCGCGCCCGCCGGTCGGCCAACCCGCGGCGCAGCCGGCCACGATCAAACTGGACGTGCCGAAGGTGGCGGTGGCGCGGGCGCAGGTGCGCGACGAGGCCCGCCAGCCGCCGCCCAGCCCACACCGCGGCGGCAGCACGATCACCGGGAACCCGACCCCGAAGACCGACCCGCCGCGCGTGGACCCGCGCCCGCCGGTGGTTCAACCGAAGATCGAACCCCGCCCGCCGGTGGTGCAACCTCCGGTTCAGCCGAAGGTCGATCCGCGCCCGCCGGTGGTTCAGCCGAAGAACGACCCGCCGCCCGTCGTCGATCCGAAGCCGCCCGTCGTCGTGCCCAAGAACGACCCGCCGCGCGTGGACCCGCGCCCGCCGGTGGTGCCGCCGAAGGTCGAGGTACCGCGCGTTGAGCCGAAGCCGCCGGTGGTGGTGCCCAAGAATGATCCGCCGCGCGTCGAACCGCGCCCGCCGGTTCAACCGAAGATCGAAGTTCCCAAGATCGATCCGAAGCCTCCGGTTCAGCCGAAGGTCGATCCGCGCCCGCCGGTGGTGCAGCCGAAGAACGACCCGCCGCACGTCGATCCGAAGCCGCCCGTCGTCGTGCCCAAGAATGATCCGCCGCGCGTGGACCCGCGCCCGCCGGTGGTGCCGCCGAAGGTCGAGGTACCGCGCGTTGAGCCGAAGCCGCCGGTGGTGGTGCCCAAGAATGATCCGCCGCGCGTCGAACCGCGCCCGCCGGTTGTGCAGCCCAAGATCGAGCCGCGCCCGCCGGTCGTTCAGCCGAAGGTGGAAGTGCCGCGCGTGGAACCGAATCCGCCCGTAACCCCGCCACGGGTAGAACCCCGCCCGCCGGTGGTGCAGCCGAAGATCGAGCCGAGGCCGACCCCGCCGCGCGTCGAGCCGAAGCCCCCGGCGGCCCCGCCGCGCGTGGAGCCGCGTCCGGCCCCGAAGGTCGAGCCGCGCCCGGCCCCGCCGCGCCCGAAGGGCAAGGGGTAGGGCCATTCAAAAGTAGTCGGCACACTCGTGTGCCGTTGCACTCCGCACGGGTCAGCAACGGCACACGAGTGTGCCGACTACTTGGTACCGATCTTTGAACGGCCCTCGTGCTGGGAGTACGCGGTCAGAGCTGCTCGTACAGTTTTTCCCAGCCGACGAAGCGGCCCAGCGCGATCAGGGCCGCGAGCAGGCCCAGCATCAGCACGCACTTGAACGCGAACAGCCGGCGCTGGAACCGGCGCTCCAGCGCCGGGCGCTCGATCACCGCGCGCAGGTAGGCGATGCGGCGCGGCATCGGGGCGTGCAGCCAGTGCCGCACCCACGCCCACGCGCCGCGCACCAGCGCGCCGAGCGACCGGCGCTCCGGACCGTCCGGCGTCAGCCCGTGCAGGTCGCCGACGCGCTCCAGCGCGCGCACGAAGGTGCGGATTCCCGTCGGGCACAGCCCCGCGCCGCCGCGCGGGTACTCGGTCGCGTCGCCGTGGCCCGTACACGCCGGGTCCGAACACGACACCGCCCGGCACCCGAACACGTCCGCCTGCCGCTCGCAGCGGCGCGACAGCGCGCCGAACACCACGAACAGGTAGCCCGCGGTCACGACCACCGGCACCAACAGGAGCCACGTGTCGGTCGCCCGCATCTGTTGGTCGAGCAGGATCAGCAGGGCCGCGAGGACCGCGAGGCTGAGCGATAGGAACCCGGCGTACAGCCAAATGTGACCGTGCTTCGCGTGCCCGACCTCGTGGCCGAACACCGCGTCCAGTTCGTCCGGCGGCAGGTCTTCAATGATCCGGTCGGTGAACACGACGTACCGCACGCGCGGCAAGAGGCCGGCGATGAGCGCGTTCGCCGCAGCGCCGTGCGTGGGCCACAGAAGGAAGTCGGTGCAGCGGAAGTTGAGCCGCTTCGCGAGGGCTTCGAGGCGGTCGCGCGTTTCGCCCGCGGGCATCGACCTCAGCCCCAGCAACGGCTTCATCAAGAGCGGCATGAAGAGTAGCAGCAACGGCACCACGGCGAGCGACGCGATCCGGTACACGTCCGAGCGCGTGGCCTCCGGCGCGAACCGCGTGAGCGTCTGTTGGGTGACGATCAGCGCCACCGGGAGCATGACCATGAGGGCGAACTGGCGCAGGTTGTGGAGCAGGTACGCGAGCCGCGGGGCGAACGGGCGCCTGTCGTACCCGCGGGCCTCGTGCAGCGCGCGCTCGGCGTCGTAGTAGATCACCCAGCACGCGAACAGCACGACGAAGTACGGCAGCGGCACGCCCAACTCGGCGAACGGGGCGAGCGTCGGCCGGCCGTTCCACTCCATCACGAACGCGCGTTGCGCGTACCAGCCCCAGCCGAGCGCGAGCACGCACCCGGCCGCGGTGCCGATGTTCACGAAGAACAGCGCGCGCCGCCACCGGGCGTACGCGCGCCCCACTTCGATGCGCCGGCCGGGGTCGCGCCGCACCGCGCGCACCACCCACGTCCGCAGCCCCACCGCGACCAGCAGCACGAGCGCGACCGCGCCGCCGCTGAGCGCGACCGCGACCTCGCGCGCCGGCTCGAACGGCGGCTCCGGCCAGTCGATGGGCAGGCACGCGGCGATCAGCCCGAACACAAGGAAAATCGGCATGAGGGTAGTGTAGGAGCGGGGCAGTGGGCGGTGGGCAGTGGGCAGAAAGGCAGAAAGGCAGAAAGGCAGAAGAGTTTTGACAGGATGAACACGATGAACTGAGATCGGACGAGAGGGTCAACTCTTCATCCTGTATTCATCCTGTCAAAACTCTTCTGCCCACAGTCCACTCACTTCACCTCGTCGCCGCTGAGGATGAACAGGCGGCTCTTGTCGCCGGGGCCGAGCGCCAGCGTTCGCGTCGCTTCGTAGGTCTTGCCGCCGGTCGTCCAGCGGGCCTTCACGTTGAACGTGTGGCGCGCGCCGGGCTTCAAGATCGGAGAGGTCAGGACGCGCTCGTCCGCGGGGTCGCCGCCGAGCTTCGCGCCGTCGAGCCACACCTCGGCCGGGACCGGGAACTGCACGATCAGCGTCGCGGGGAACTCCTGCGCGAGCACGACCCGCGGTTCGGACGGGCGCGCCGGCACTTCTACCACCTGCGGCGGTTGCGGGACGACGTAGTAGTAAGGCGGCGCGTAGCTGGGGTACACGAAGCCGTAACCGTAGCCGAAGTCCCAGACGTTGGGCAGCAGCGGCGGGAACACGAAGGACGGCTGCACGGTGCCGGGTCGCGGGTTGAAGGGCATCCCCGGTCCGAACGGGCTGGCCGGCATCACGCCCGGCGCGAGCGGGAGTTGTGGCCCGCGCGGTTGCGCGAACGCGCCCGGCACGAGAGCGACCAACGCGCTGAGGGCTATCGCGAGGCGCGTCATGGCGGAACCTCCGAGGGTACAGTCATTCTACCCCGGCGCGCCGGCGGTTGTGTGTGTTCGAGTTGGTGGAAAAAGTGCGGGTGGAAAACGTGGGGAGGAAAAGAAGTGGGGCCGGGGATTCGGCAGGGGGGACTCGCATACCCCCTGCTATTCCCCGGCCCGTGTGTTGGAGTGATATTCGTCTGTTCTGTAATGAGCCGGGACTCGCAAACCGACTCATTCGAGCCGGGACTCGCAGACCGACTCGCTAGAACACAGAAGCACGCCCGGTGCCAATCGCCGCAAATTGCCCCTGCCTCCACGTTGTAAAGCACTTATATACTTGGATTTACGTTGCGCGGATTTGTTCGCGTCGCGCCCCCGTTGGTTGCGAAACCCAAATCCGACACGCTCGTCCGTGCGATTTTGCAACACGCGCTGCGCGATCTTGCAATGTGGGTCGCGTGAAGCACCGCCCGCGACGGGGCGCGAGCAACTTCGTTTCTTCCGCGCGCGCCACGGGGTACACTCCACCAGACCGACTCTCCGAGGTGTACCGTGTCGCGATTGTTTCTGCTTGCCGTGAGTGCGCTCGTTCTGATCCCCGCGCTCCGCGCCGCGGACTGGCCGCAGTTCCGCGGGCCGACCGCGTCCGGCGTGAGCGCCGAAAAGGGACTGCCGACCAAGTGGGACGCGAAGACCGGCATCGCTTGGAAGTTGGAGATGCCCGGCCCCGGCACGTCGTCCCCGGTGTTCATCGGCGACCGCATCTTCATCACCTGCTACACCGGCTACAACGTGCCCGGCAAGGCCAAGGGCGAACAGGCCGACCTGCGCCGCCACCTGCTCAGCCTCAACCGCAAGACCGGCAAGATTCTGTGGAACAAGGAAGTCGAATCGAAACTGCCGGAACTGGAACTCATCCGCGACGACCACGGCTACGCCTCCAGCACCCCGGCCGCGGACGCCGAGCGCGTGTACTGCTTCTTCGGCAAGTCCGGCCTCGTCGCGTTCGACTACGCCGGCAAGCAGTTGTGGCAGGCCGACGCGGGCGGGAGGCTCGACCCCCACGGCTGGGGGTCGGCCGCGTCCCCCATCCTGTACGGCGATCTGGTCATCGTGAACGGCAGCATCGAGAGTGAATCGCTGTACGCGTTCGACAAGAAGACCGGCAAGGAGAAGTGGAAGGCGAAGGGCATCATCGAGGCGTGGAACACGCCCGTCGTCGTGAAGACGAAGGACGGCAAGGACGAACTGATCGTCCCGATCAAGACGAAGATTCTGGCGCTCAACCCGACCACCGGCGAACAGCTCTGGACGTGCAACACGGACATCGGCTGGTACATGGTGCCGAGCGTGGTGGCGCACGACGGGATCGTGTACGCCATCGGCGGGCGGAGCGGCACCGCGGCGCTGGCCGTAAAGACCGGCGGCACCGGCGACGTGACCAAGACGCACCGCCTGTGGACCGGCACCAAAGGCTCGAACGTGTCCAGCCCGGTGTTCCACGACAAGCACGTGTACTTCGCGAACGACAGCCAAGGGATCGCGTACTGCCTCGAAGCGGCGACCGGCAAGGCGGTGTACGAGGAGCGGTTGCCGCGGGCCGGCACCGTGTACGCTTCGTCGCTGATGGCCGACGGGAAGATTTACTACGTCACCCGCGACGGCCGCACGTTCGTGGTCGCGGCGAAGCCGGAGTATGAACTGCTGGCGACCAACGACCTGCGCGACGGCGGCATCTTCCACGCCACGCCCGTCGCCGCCGACGGCAAGCTCTTCCTGCGCTCGGACAAGTTCTTGTACTGCTTGGAGAAGTAAGGAAACGATTTGATTCTCGTTAGCCGCGAGCCGCAGGCGAGCGCGCTCAATCGCGCTCGCCTGCGGCTCGCGGCTAACGAGTTTTCTTTGCTACTTGTCCGCGCGGAACTGGAGCAGCCCCATGCCTTCGGGACGCGGGTCGGTGTCGGCGGGGCCGCTCCACGATTGCAGGCCGAGGCCCGGCACGACGCGCGACACGTTTACCGCCCACGACTTGCCGTGCGCGGGGCGCTCGCCGGTCAGCTCGAAGATCGGGATCGCGATCTCCGCCGTCCAGCCGGCGTCGGTCGCCACGAACGCGACGTGGTACTTCGGGTTCCACGTCTTGTCGCCCCAGCAGTCTTCCGCCAGCGCGCCGCGGTGGTCGATCTGGAAGCGGTAGTACGTCTGGTAGTCGCGGTCCACGTCGAGCAGGATGTCCACGCGGTCGCGGCCGGCGAGGTCGGCGTCGCGGGTGCGCTTCGCCACCGGCTCCACCTTCTTGCCCGCCGGGTGCGCGCACGTCAGCCCGATGTACAGGTAGCGCTCGTCGTAGGTCATCAGCGCCGTCGTCTTGTACTCCGTGCCGAAGGTCTTGGCGTCGTCCGCGGTCAGCGCCTTCAGGTCGAGCGGCTTCGCGTTCGCCCAGCACGCGTCATCGAGCTTGCCGTCGAGCAGCGGGCGCGAGTCGGTCAGTTTGCAGGTGGCGAGTGCCTTCGGCAGCACGGGCATCGCGGTGCGGTTGGCGAGCCACAGCTCGGCCGCGAGGCAGTCGCGCCACGCGTCGACGCCGGGCGCTTGCGCGGCCGCGCCGGGGCTGTGCTTGAAGTAATCGGCGACGAAGGCGTCGGCGTCGGCGAACTTGCCGATCTGCCGGCGCGCGGTGAGGAAGCACAGCCACGCGGCCGGGTCGCGGCTGTACACCGGGCCGAACCCGGCCAGCTTCGGTTCCAGTTCCAGCGCCGCCGCGTGCCACTTGAACACCATGTCCGGGCTGTGGAAGCGGTAGTGGTCCTCGACCACGACCGCGCCGCCGACGCCCGTTGTGGTGCCGCTGGCGGCCTTCACCTTCGCGCCGCCGTTGGCCTCGAACGTGACCCCTTTCAGGCTTAGCTTCTGCTGAATCTCGGTGCGCCGCCGGGCCTCGGTGCTGGCGTGGTACCGGGCGAGCCAGCGGAACGCCTCGACCGCGAGCGGGTGGCCGGGGAAGTGGATCACCACGAGGCCGTAGGCTTCGCGCGCCTCGGTCCACTTGCCGTCGCGCACGAGCCGCGCCGCGATGGAGAACGCGGTGCGTCCGGCCACGTCGTCCGGCATCTTCTTCATCTCGGTGCGGAGCGTGCCCATGAGCTTGTCGATGCCGGCGAGTTCGCCGTCCGGCAGCGCCGCGAGCGCTTCGAGGGTGCGCCGGGCCTGTGCCGCGCGCTGCTTCTCGACCAGCGCCGCCGGGTCCGGGGTGAGGGCGAACGCCTTGCGCCGCGCGGTGCCGCCCGGCCCCAGCGCCGTGCCGTCCATCAGGTGCTCGTGCTTCTCCGCGCCTTGCAGCCGGTGCGCGACCAGCACGAACGCGCGGCGGTCGGTGCTCGCGCCGTCGCCCGCGAGCACGCGCGTGGCCTGCTCCGCGAAGTCCTTCGGCGTGTCGTAGAGTTGCTTGTTGAACGCGGCCTGATCCATCCTCACGGCCGCGGTCTTCGGGTCGGCCCACAGCGCGTACAGTTTCTTCGCGCCCCACGCCTTCAGGCCCAGTTCCGTGATCTGTTCGGGGAAGCACGTCGGGTCCGCGGCCTGCTTGAAGGCCTCCTTCACGACGTTGATGGCGAGCGCGTCCGGCGCGCCCACCTCGGCGGCGATGGCGTCGCACACGACCACTTCCGGTTGCCACGTCCGCAGCGCGAGGACCGCGTGCCGCAGCAGGTGTTCGTTGGCCTTGCCGCCGTGGGCGCGGTCCCACGCGGCGAGCAGGTCGCGCGGGGCGACGCCGGCGGCGCGCGCGCCCACCGGGAACGCCCAGCCCGTTTCGGCGCTCGTGCCGCCCGCGAGCCGCACGGCGCTACGCAACCGCAGCGCGTCGGCCGCGCGCTTCGGGTCCGCGGTCGCGCCGTCGGCGCTCGTGAGCGCGGTCGCGGCGCACAGATAGCCGTCGGCCGCGCCCAGCACGCTCATCACGTCGAGCGGGATGCTGGTGCCGGCCGCGTGCAGGAACAGCGCCGCGGCGCGCTGACCGCCGGCGCGCTGGAGCTTCCACGTCTTGCCGCCGTCGGTCGTGCCGAAGATGCCGCCGAACTCGCCCACCAGCCAGCCGGTCTTGTCGTCGAGGAACTGGATCGCGTTCGTCGGCACCGTGAGGCCGGTCTTCTGAAGCTCCCACGTCTTGCCGAGGTCCGGGCTGTGCAGGACGAGGCCGCCGGGCCGCCCCGCGACCCACACATGATTGGCGAACGAGGTGACGCAGCGGAAGTCGCAGCTCGCGAGCGCCGCGGCCGAGAGGCCGAGGTTGACGTGGCCCCACGTGCGCCCGCCGTCGCCGCTGACGAGGACCGCGCCGCCGTCGCACGCGGCGAAGCACCACGGCTGGCCCTTGTCGCTGACGCTCGTGCTGCACGCGACCCCGTGAACGGTGCGCCCCGCGAGCGGGTCCAGTTCGCCGTCGCGGTACTCGGCCACCGGCGCGCCGGGCTTCGGCGCGCGCGGCACGCTGACGGTGCCGAGCTTACCCCACGCCCCGCCCACGACCGCGGTTCGCGCGCCCGGCAAAACGTCCGCGCCGCGCCACGACGCGGCCCGCGGCCCTTTGACCGGCTCCCACTTCTCGCCGCCGTCCGTCGTGGTGAAAATGCCGCTGGGGAAGGCGTCCGAGCCGTCGCCGCAGATCACGCCGGTCTTCTCGTCGAAGAACTTGACCGCGCTCAGGCCGGGCACGAGGTTCGTGCCGACCTGTTCCCAGCCGCCGCCGCCGTTCTTGTCCTTCACGCCGCCGTCGGTGGTCTTCAGCAGCACGCCGACGCTGGTGCCGTTGGGCGCGTCGATGCGGCCGACGGCCCAGCCGTGGTAGGGTGTGGTGAAGTGGATGCCGCGGAGACTGGCGCGCGTGCCGGTGGGCTGGCGCTCCCAGTTCTTGCCGCCGTCGAAGGTGTGCCAGATCGCGCCGTCGTCGCCGCACGCCCAGCCCTCGCTGGCGTCCACGAAGTGGACCGCGTGGAGGCCGGCGTCGTCGAACGCGACCGGGGGCTGCGCGCCGGCCCGTAGGCTGAACAGCGCAACGACAACCACCGCGAGCGGGAACCGCATCATGCGTTCTCCTCTGCTTGATTCGCGCAGCCTCACGTCACCGCCGGAGGCTTGGGGGAGCGGGCTAATAGGCGAAGCCGCGGAAGGATGCTAGAGGAGTTTTTGTGGCAGAGCTACTCATAAGACTCGTTGCGCAATAGCGATCGATGGCCTATTCATAGGGTTATGACGAATTACGAGAAATTGCGTCGGAAGCCGTTGTTGTTCCGCATGTTCACGGGGCTCTCGGCCGACGAGTTCGACAAGGTC
>VGZJ01000150.1 GCA_016872595.1 Planctomycetota bacterium | reverse complement strand
CACGTACCGCAGGGCGTCGAACACGTCTCGCAACAGGTGGTCCCGTTGCGGCGCGTCCTCGCGCATGAGGGTCAGGTACGGGAGCAGGAACTCCCACTCCCGGTCGGTTACGTCACTCGGGTACGACTTCCGTGCCTCGCTCATGCACCTAACTTATCCCCTATCATGACGATAAGTGCATAACTGGCTCTAGCCGTAGCTCGTCGGATCCGCGCGGAGCCGGTCGTGTCTTACGCGGAGGGCGGCGAGTAACTGCGCGCGCTGGCCCTCGGCCGCGGCCCGGAGTTGCAACTCGGTCAGGCCCTCTCTGGTTGCGCCCGACATGTTCACGCTGAACTCGGTGGCCGGTTTCACGCGCCCCCCCGCGCCTCAAGGTCCGCGAGCGCATCGGCAAACGAGACTTCCGCCCGCGGGTTCAGGTACTCGGCGAGATCGGCCGCGGTGATTTGTGTTCGGTAGAGGCGGGCGAAATCGGCCGTTGTTACGTTCTTCGCGACGACGGCGAGCAGCGAGTCGGTCATTCGGTCCAGTTCGCGCTGTCGGGCAGTGGTTCAATCGTTTTCAGTAGTTGTTGCTTGTCGGACATTCGGCAACCTCCGAGTCATGTTCCTTTCGATGCTTCGCGGTATTTCAGATACCACGACGGGTCGCGGAAAGCGCCCTTTTGTGTTGCAGCGAACCGACTTCGGGAGTATTCTTCCATTGTTGGCCCTGCCTGTTTCCCGCCGTCCTCCCACTCCTTATACGGGAGCCTGCCCGCCATGCTGAACCTTCCTTACGGCCGCGTCCGGCTCTGCGACGGCATCTCCCGCCGCAACGTCCTCAAAGTCGGGGCGCTCTCGTTCGGGGCCATGCACCTGACCCTCGCCGACGTGCTGCGCGCCGAAGCCGCGGCCAAGAAGCAGGGCGAGTTCGGCCGATCCGGGCACAAGGCCGTCATCAACATCTTCCTCGGTGGCGGCCCGCCCCACCAAGACATGTGGGAGATCAAGACTGAAGCGCCGAAGGAGATTCGCGGCGAGTTCAAGCCGATCAGCACCAACGTCACCGGCATCCAGATCGGCGAGACGTTCGCCCGCATCGCCAAGAGCGCGGACAAGTTCGCGTTCCTGCGCTCGGTGGTCGGGGCGCGCGGCGGGCACGACGCGATCCAGTGTATGACCGGCTGGCCGCAGGCGTCGCTGGCCCCGCTGGGCGGGCGACCGAGCCTCGGCAGCGCGGTGTGGAAGGTACAAGGGAGCGTCGATCCGAGCGTGCCGCCGTTCATCGGCCTCGCCGAAAAGACCTCACACGGCCCGTGGGGCGACAGCGGCCAGACCGGGTTCCTCGGCAGCGCGTACGCGCCGTTCAAGCCGAGCGGCCCGGACATGCAGAACATGACCCTGAACGCGATGAACAAGGACCACCTGCCCGACCGCAAGAAGCTGCTCGCCGGGTTCGACGACATGAAGCGCTCCGCGGACCACGGCGGCGCGCTCCGGGGCGCGGACGCCGCCACCGAGCGCGCCTTCGACGTGCTGACCAGCAGCAAACTGATGGAGGCGATGGACCTGACGAAAGAGAGCGCCAAGACCCGCGAGCGGTACGGCACCGGCAAGCCGTACCAGTTCCAGTACGACGGCGCGCCGACCGTGAACGAGCACCTGCTCATGGCCCGCCGCTTGGTGGAAGCCGGTGCCCGCGTCGTCTCGCTCAGCTACGGCCGGTGGGACAGCCACGGCAAGAACTTCGACCTCGTCCGCGACCACGGCGCGAAACTCGACCAGTGCCTCACGGCACTCGTCGAAGACCTCGAAGTCCGCGGGATGCTCGACGACACGACGGTGATCGCGTGGGGCGAGTTCGGCCGCACGCCGCAGGTGAACAAGGACGCCGGCCGCGACCACTGGCCGCAGGTGAGCTGCGCGATTCTGGCCGGCGGCGGGCTGAAGACCGGCCAAGCCATCGGCAGCACCGACCGCAACGGCGGCCTCGCCAAAGACCGGCCCATCGGCTTCGGCGACGTGTTCGCCACACTCTACCACACCCTCGGCATGAACCCGGAAACGACCGCGATCAACGACCCCACCGGCCGCCCGCAGTACCTCGCCGAAGGCAAGGTGATCTCGGAACTGGTGTAAACGTGGGGCGGGCCTCCGGCCTGCCAACGCGAGCGAACCAACAGGGGGCCGAGAGGCTCCCTGTTGTTGCATCCACCAAACGGGCCAGTCGCATGCAACCCGATTACCGTACGCTCCAGAACGAGCTCGAACGCCAAGAGGCTCGTGGGGCGCAAGCACTCGTCGTCGTGGGCGTTCCGCTCGCGTGGCTGATACTGGCGGCGCTGGTCGCAGAGGAAGGCATCGAGTTCTTGGAAGGGCGCGCGCTACTCTTCTTCGTCCTGTTCCCACCAATCGTGTTGTGGCTGGTAGCAAATCGGGTGGTTCAGCACTTACAGAGCATGCGGAACCCACCACACCCACCCGATTCGCCGGAGTGAGGCTAAACGCCGCGCGCTGTGCGAGCCGCGCACAGCGCGCGCCAGTTTCCCACGTGACGTTTGGGCACCTCCGATGACACCGGGCGACAAAGAGAAGGATGAGCCTTAGAGCGTCAAGAATCTTGCTGGGATGTGGCTCGCCGGGATCGCGGTTCTGGTTGTACTGGGAATCATCGTTACGATTTTCGGTGAGTTCTTCTTCCCGCCAGCGGGTCGACTCTTTTGCCTAGTCGTTGTGCTGACGCCCTTTGCGGTAATCGAGGGCACGCGACGGCTGATCAACTGCTTCCGCGCGAAACCTCCCGGCGGGCCGCCGTGCTAATCCTCTTGGTATCCACCATGTCCCTGCTCCCAGACGAGGAGAGTGAGAGGCGCGAGGACGTCCGCAAGGAGGGGCGCGAGTCACTCCACGCGGCGCTCTCCACTCTTGGCATTTGGTTAGCGATACTGCTCATCGGGTACGCGTTTGGATTCGAAGAATTGGGTCGCGGAGCGTGCGTGCTGATTGCGTGCCCGCCCCTGTTCATTTGGTTCGTGGCGCGTTGGTTGTGTGGTAAACCGCCCTCGCTTTGATGTGTGCTTCTTCGTGATCTTTGCGCGAACAGGCCGCACGCGCGGGGTTGTTGGGTGGTGGACGCGATCTTGGGGAAGGTGTGAAGTCTTCTTTCTGTACCCGGCCTCGGTGAGGCCGGCTACATGGAGAAGACTCTCATGTCTCCATCAACAGCCGCAGCGGGTCGCTGAAGAGTTGGGCCAGCCGCACCGCGAAGCGGCACCCGTCGGCCCCGTCGATGACGCGGTGGTCGTAGGTCAGGCTCAGCGGCATCATCACCCGCGCGACGATCTGGCCGTCCTTCACGACGGGCTGCAGCGCCGATTTCGACAGGCCGAGGATCGCCACTTCGGGGTAGTTCACGATGGGCGTGAACGCGGTGCCGCCGATGCCGCCGAGGTTGGTGATCGTGAACGAGCCGCCCTGCATTTCCGGGATCGTCAGCTTGTTGTCGCGGGCCTTCACCGCGAGCGCCGCCACTTCGGTGGCGAGGTCGCGGATGCTCTTCTTGTCGGCGTCGCGGATCACCGGCACGACCAGCCCGCGCTCGGTGTCCACCGCGATGCCGATGTGGAAGTATTTCTTCAGCACCAGCTTCCCCGCGTTCATGTCGTAGCTGCTGTTGAACCGCGGGAACTCCTTCAGCGCCGCGACGCACGCCTTGACCGCGAGCACGGTCATAGTGATCTTCGGGCTGCCCTTCGGGAGCGCGTCCACGATCCGCTTGCGCCCGGCTTCGAGGTCGGTGATGTCGGCCAGTTCGTGCTGCGTCACCATCGGCATGGCGCGCCAGCCAACGGTCAGGTTCTTGGCGATGGTCTGGCGGATGGGCAGCACGTCGGACACTTCGACCGGGCCGAACTTGGCGAAGTCCGGTAGCGGCGGGAGCGCGAAGGCATTGACGATGACGCCGCCCACCACGCCGCCGGCCCCGCCGCTCTCCTTCGTGCGGGTGCGCTCGGTGCGCACGAAGCCCTTGAGGTCGTCGAGCGTGATGCGCCCCTCGCGCCCGCTGCCCTTGACCTCGTTGAGGGCGACGCCCAACTCGCGCGCGAGCTTGCGCGTGGCAGGGCCGGCGGGAACGAGGGTCTTTGTGGCTGTGGCAACGGCCACCGACGCGCCGTTGCTGCTGGGCTGTGCTTGTGGCGAGCGGGGGGCGTTAGCCCCCTGTTCCTTCTGCGGCGCAGTGGGTTGTGTGGGTGGGGTCACAGGGGGCTGACGCCCCCCGCTCAGGGTGACGAGCTTCCCACCCACAGCGACCTTGTCGCCGGGCTTGACGTGAACGGCCTCGACGACGCCGTCGGCCTCGGCGTTCACTTCCATACTGGCCTTGTCGGTACTGACCTCGACCAGCACCTGACCGGCCTTCACCGCGTCCCCGGCCTTCACCGACACCGCGGTCACGGTGCCGCCCTCGATCCCCTCACCGGGGTTCGCTAACACGATGTCGATTGACGATGCGGCGCTGGGTTGTGTCGGGGCTGGTGCCGGGGCCGCATGCGGCTTCACGGGCGCGGCTGCGGGTGGCGCGGGCGAAGCCCCTTGCGCCTTAATCGTCACCAGTTTCCCACCCACAGCGACCTTGTCGCCGGGCTTGACGTGAACGGCCTCGACGACGCCGTCGGCCTCGGCGTTCACTTCCATACTGGCCTTGTCGGTGCTGACCTCGACCAGCACCTGACCGGCCTTCACCGCGTCCCCCGCCTTCACCGACACCGCGGTCACGGTGCCGCCCTCGATCCCCTCACCGGGGTTCGCTAACACGATGTCCATGTTTGGCTTCGCCTTCACGTCAAAGGTCGTAAGGTCGAACGTCGTAACGTCGTGCCGGTCGGAACGGACGTTACGACGTTACGACGTTCCGACATGTGACTCGTTCAAACAGTCCACGGGTGCGGGGCGTCCGGGTTCAGGCCGAGGTCCGCGGCGGCTTGCTTCACGGTGCCGGGGTCGAGCGCGCCCTGTTGGAACAGCGCGTACAGCGCCGCGACGGTCACACTCTCCGCGTCGATCTCGAAGAACCGGCGGAGCGCCTTGCGCGTCTCGGAGCGGCCGAAGCCGTCGGTGCCCAGCGCGTGCAACCGGCCGTTCAGGTACGGGGCGACGGTTTCCGGCAGTGCCCGCATGTAGTCGCTGGTCGCGATGATCGGGCCGTTGGTCTTGCCCAGCACCTGCGAAACGTAGGGCACCTTCGGGGCCGCGCCCGCGTGCAGCCGGTTGTGGCGCTCGCACTCGATGGCGTCCTTGCGGAGCATCTGGTAGCTGGTCGCGCTGTAGACCGTGCTGGCGATGCCGTACTTCTCGGCGAGAATCTGCTGCGCGCGGAGGGCCTCGTTCAGGATCACGCCGCTGCCGAGGAGCTGAACCTCGTGCTTCGCGCCGGCCGGCGTCGCGGTCTTTACGGGGTACAGCCCCTTGATGATGCCGTCGCGAACGTGCTCGCCGGGCATCGCCGGCATGTCGTAGGCCTCGTTGTAAACGGTGAGGTAGTAGAAGCACTCCTCGCCGCGCACGTACATCGCGTTGATGCCCTCCTCGATGATGACCGCGAGTTCGTAGGCGTAGGCCGGGTCGTAGGTGCGGCACGTCGGGATCGTCATCGCCATGATGTGGCTGTGACCGTCCTCGTGCTGCAACCCCTCGCCGTTGATCGTGGTGCGCCCGGCGGTCGCGCCCATCAGGAACCCGCGACAGCGGGCGTCGGCCGCGGCCCACGCGAGGTCCCCGATCCGCTGGAACCCGAACATCGAGTAGTAGATGTAGAACGGGAGCGTGTTCACGCCGTGCGTGCTGTACGCGGTGCCCGCCGCGATGAAGCTCGACATCGCCCCGGCTTCGTTGATGCCCTCTTGCAGAATCTGCCCGTCCTTCGACTCGCGGTACTCGGACAGCGACCCCTTATCGACCGGCGTGTACGTCTGGCCGACGCTGGAATACATGCCGAAGGTCTTGTACATCGGCGGCATGCCGAACGTCTGCCCCTCGTCGGGTACGATGGGGACGAGCAACTTACCGATGTTCGGGTCGCGGCACAGCGCCGTCATCAGGTTGACCCACGAGAACGTGGTCGACACCGTCTTGCCCTCGACGGTGGCCCCGTACTGGCGCTCGAAGCTCTTGCGCTCCGGGGCCTTGCAAGGCACGAACACGTTGTTGCGGAAGGGTTGCGGGCCGCCGAGCGCGGCGCGCCGGGCGTGCAGGTACTTCACCTCGGGGCTGTCGGCGGCCGGCTTGTAGAACGGACAGGCTTCGATCTGGTCGTCGGGAATCGGAATCTGGAAGCGGTCGCGGAAGCCCTTCACTTGGGCCGGGCTGAGCAGCTTCTTCTGGTGCGTGGTGTTCTTCCCCTCGCCGCCGTCGCCGGGAATCTCGTAGCCCTTCACGGTCTTCATCAGGAGCACGGTCGGCTGCCCCTTGTGGTCCGTGGCCGCTTTGTACGCGGCGTACACCTTCTCCGGGTCGTGCCCGCCGCGGCGCAGGTTTTCGAGTTCCTCGTCCGGCAGGTGCGAGACCATCGCCTTGAGTTCGGGCGTGTTGAAGAAGTTCTCGCGGATGAACGCGCCGCCCTTCACCACGTACTCTTGGTACTCGCCGTCCACCACTTCCATCATGCGCCGGGCGAGCGCCCCGGTGTGGTCGTTCTTGAGCAGCGGGTCCCAGTTCCCGCCCCAGACCACCTTGATGACGTTCCACCCGGCCCCGCGGAAGATGCCTTCGAGTTCCTGAATGATCTTGCCGTTACCGCGGACCGGGCCGTCGAGCCGTTGGAGGTTACAGTTGATGACCCACGTGAGGTTGTCGAGCTTCTCGCGCCCGGCGAGGCCGATGGCTCCGAGCGACTCCGGTTCGTCACACTCGCCGTCGCCGAGGAACGCCCACACGCGCGCGAGGTCGGTCTTGGCGAGGTCGCGGTCGCGCAGGTAACGGTTGAACCGGGCGTGGTAGATGGACATGATCGGGCCGAGGCCCATGCTCACGGTCGGGTACTGCCAGAAGTCCGGCATCAGCCACGGGTGCGGGTAACTGGCGACGCCGCCGCCGGGCTTCAGTTCCTGCCGGAAGTTCTTGAGTTTGTCTTCCGACAGCCGGCCCTCGATGAAGGCCCGCGCGTACATGCCGGGGCTGCCGTGGCCTTGGAAGAAGATCACGTCGCCGGGGTGGTCGGCGGAGCGCCCGCGGAAGAAGTGGTTGAACGCGATCTCGTACAGGGTCGCGGAACTGGAGAACGTGGCGATGTGCCCGCCGACGTTGGTGGTCTTGTTCGCCCGCTGCACCATCGCCATCGCGTTCCAGCGGACGGCGTTCTTGAGCTTGCGTTCGAGTTCGCGGTCGCCGGGGAAGGCGGGCTGTTGGTCGGCGGGAATCGTGTTGACGTAGGGCGTCGTGATCCCGCCCTGCATCTTCGCGCCGGCCCGGTCGCTAACGGCGATGAGGGTTTCGAGCAGGAACTTGGCCCGCTCCGGCCCGCCGTGTTTCAGCACGGCCTCCATCGCCTCGAGCCACTCGGCGGTTTCCTGCGGGTCGATGTCTTCGGGAAGTCGGGCGCTGCTGGTTGCCAACACGTCGGGTGTGACGAGCATCGACGGCGTCCTCGAAGGAGCGTGCGGGCGGGAGTGGCTCGGCCCGGAATGCAAAGGTAAGATAGGCCGGGGCTTCAACCGCGTCTATATGAGTGGAAACCCGCGCGAAAGGCCGGCCACCCCTATGCGAACCCTTGCCGTCGTGACCCTCACAATCGCTACGTTCGACGCGCTTCCGGCCGCGGACCCGTTCGCACCGGCCACTGTGACCAGCGCGAAAGCCCCGGTCGTGCTCGGCGAGGCCGCGAACGACATAGCCAAACAGAGCGGCGTGCCGGTCGCGGTCGCCCCGAACATGCTCAAGACGCCCTTGAAAGACTTCAAGGGTTACAAGGCCACACCGTTCTGGGAGGCGCTACAGGCCACCGCGGACGCCAGCGGCACGCGCCTCGTGCCCTCGAAGGGCGGGCGCGAGATGAGCCTCGTGCCGCGCGGCCCGTCCCGCGAGTCCGCTTCGGTCAGCGGGCCGTTCCGCGTCGTCAGCCAACAGGTGACCGGCCGCGCGCTTCTGACGGAGGGCATCGTCGTTCACGACTTGCAGTTGCTCGTTCACTGGGAACCGCGGCTGCGCGTGTACCGCATCGACACCGGGCCGAAGATCAGCGCGATCAAGGACGTGCCCGGCACGAAGCTGACGACGGACGGCGGCGGCTCGCAAGTGCTCCCTTCGGATTGCACCTCGGAACTGCGGGTGCGTGTCACCGGGCTGACGCGCGACAGCGACAAGCTGACGCAACTGGCCGGCACGTTCGGCGTGACCGCAGCCGAGAAGATGCTGGCGTTCGACTTCGTCGTGCCCGGCGGCAGGCTGCCAGACGCGAAGAAGGTCGAGGGCGTGACCGCGGCGCTCAAGCGCGTTCAGAAGAAGGGCGACACGTGGGAAGTGGTGGTCGAGGTCGGGTACCCGGACGGGCAGCCCACGTTCGAGAGTTTTCAGGGCGAGTGGTGGCTGCGCGACAACCGCTTGCTGCTGATCGGCCCCAACGCCAAGCCGGTCGCGATCGACGATTACGAGTCGCTCTCGCCGGACAACCCGCGCCCGCTGCGCGTGATCTACCGGTTCAAGGAGGACGCGGCGAGGGGCATCGGCAACCCGACCGCGCCGGGGTGGGCGCTGGTGTACGAGACGCCGGCCCCGCTGCGCGAGGTGCGCGTGCCGTTCGAGCTGAAGGACATCCCGCTGCCGTGAGCGGCCCCAAGGTTGTAAGCGCACTCCGTGTGCCGGAGCTGGACCTCTCGACCGCGCTTCTGGGGTAAGTCAAGCGCGTCTCCCATGTTCAGCAACGGCACACAGAGTGTGCCTACTACTCTGCCGCTGACCGCGGCCCTCGAATCCGGTACGATGAATCCCGTACCATCCCACTACCGGCCGCAGGACCGGACGCGCAATGATCCGCATTTCAGACCTCGCCAAGTCCGTCAAGCCCTCGGCGACGATTGCCGCGGGCACCAAGGCCCGGCAGTTGAAGGCGGCCGGGGTCAAGGTGTTCGACTTCAGCCTCGGCGAACCGGACTTCAACACCCCGAAACACATCTGCGACGCCGCGGAGAAGGCCACCGCGACCGGCAACACGCACTACACGCCCACGAGCGGCACCGCCGAAGTGAAGGCCGCGATCTGCGCGTGGTACAAGAGCTTTCACGGCCTCGACTGCCTTCCCGAGAACGTCATCGTGTCGAACGGCGCGAAGCACTCGATCCACAACGCGCTCGCGGCCACCGTGGGGCCGGGCGATGAGGTCATCATCCCCACGCCGTACTGGGTCAGCTATTCCGACCTCGTGAGCATGACCGGCGCGACCCCGGTGCTCGTGAACAGCACGCCGGAAAGCGGGTTCAAGATGACGGCGGCGCAGCTCCGCGCCGCCGTTACGAAGAACACGCGCTGCCTGATGCTCAACTCGCCGTGCAACCCGACCGGCACCGTCTATTCGCGCGCCGAACTCGAAGCGCTCGTGGACGCGATGAGCGACACGGACGCCTACATCCTGAGCGACGAGATTTATGAACAGCTCACGTTCGGCACCGCGAAGCCGACGTGCGTGGCGACCCTGCGCCCGTGGCTCAAGGACCGCACGATCACGATTAGCGGTGCGAGCAAGAGCTACGCGATGACCGGCTGGCGCATGGGCTGGGCCGTGGCCCCGGCCGCGGTGGTGAAGGCGATGGACACCATCCAGAGCCAAGAGACGAGCTGCCCGTCGAGCGTGAGCCAAGCGGCACTGGTGGCGGCGCTGAACGGGCCGCAGGAGTGCGTGGGCGAGATGCGCACGGAGTTCGCCAAGCGGCGCGAGCTCACGGTCGGGCTGTTGCAAGCGATTCCGGGCGTGAAGCTGCCGGTGCCGGAGGGCGCGTTCTACGCGTTCTTCGACGTGTCCGCGTACTTCAAGAAGACGTTCGGCGACAAGGTTGTGACCGACTCGCTCTCGTTCTGCAACGTCCTGCTCGAACAGGCACACGTGAACCTCGTGCCGGGCGTGGCGTTCGGCGCGGAGGGCTTCGTGCGGATGTCGTTCGCGACCAACCCCGCGACCATCGAAGCCGGCCTTGCCAAACTGCGCGAGTGGCTCGCCACGGGGCGCTAGGCGAACGGCCGGTGTCAGCCGGCCGGTGAGCGCTCACACCACCAACCGGCCGGCTGACACCGGCCGTTCGCCGGTGCCCCATGTTCTACCTCACCGAAGCCGAGGTCGCGCGGGTCCTGACCATGGACCTCGCGCTCGACACCACGGCCGCGGCGTTCCGCAAGCTGGCGCTCGAAGAGGCCGAGAACCCGCCGCGGCAGCGGGTCCGCACCGACCACATCATGCTGCACGTCCTCCCGGCCGCGGCCAAGTCGCTCGGTGCGGTCGGGTTCAAGGCGTACACCACCGCGAAGACCGGCGCGAAGTTCCACGTCACGCTGTTCGACCCGAAAGAGGGCGGCATCAGCGCGATTGTGGAAGCCGATCTGATCGGCCAGTTCCGCACGGGGGCCGCGAGCGGCGTCGCCACGAAGAAGCTGGCCCGCGCCGACGCGAACACGGTCGGCGTGTACGGTACCGGCAAGCAGGCCCGCACGCAACTGCTGGCGGTGTGCAAGGTGCGGCCCATCAAGACCGCGTATGTTTACGGCCGCGACTCCGACCGGCGCAAGGCGTTCTGCGCGCAGCTCGCGCAAGAAACCGGCGTCGAGGTCGTGCCCGTCGAGAAGCCGGAGGAGACGGCGAAGGCCGATATCGTCTGCACCGCGACCAGCGCCAAAGAGCCGGTCCTCTTCGGGGCGTGGCTGCGCGACGGCCAGCACCTGAACGTCGTCGGCTCGAACTTCCTCGGAAAAACCGAAACCGACGTGGACGTGTTCCGCCGCGCGAGCGTGATCGCGGTGGACAGCAAGGAGCAGGCGAAGCTCGAAGCCGGCGACTTTGTGGAGCCGATGAAGGAGCGTGTGTTCCAGTGGGCCGACGTGATCGAACTGGCCCCGCTTACGGTGGGCCGCTACCCCGGTCGCGAGACGCCGCAGGACGTGACCCTCTTCAAGTCGCTTGGGCTTGGCGTCGAAGACATCGCGCTCGCGGTGAAGGTGGTCGAATTGGCGAAGCAACAGGGGTTGGGCCGGGTGTTGGGGTAGTTCTGTAGGTGCCGCGAGCCGAGCGGCACCGCGAGAATCGCGCGGTTGGCTTCGTGGGCAACGCTCCACCCATGTCATCGCGGTGCCGCTCGGCTCGCGGCACCTACCAAGGCACTACTCGCCCACGGCCTTCCCGTCCAAGCGCTTGTCCGCGATGCCCGTGCGCGTTCCCGTCTTTGGGTCGATGCCGATGGTGTGCGCGTCGCCCTGCTTGCCGAGTGTCACCTTGTAGCCGTGTTTGGTCAGCGCCTCATTCAGGTGTACTTGCTTCGCGCCGAAGGACTCGATGCGCACCGCGTCCGGCATCCACTGGTGGTGGAACCGCGGCGCGGTCACGGCGTCGGCGGTGCTCATCTCGAACTCGCACACGTTCAGCACGACACACAGGACGGTGTTGATGATGGTGCGCCCGCCGGGGCTGCCGGTGATGAGCACGGGCTTACCGTCCTTCAGCACGATCACCGGCGTCATGGACGACAGCATCCGCTTGCCGGGGGCGACGAGGTTGGGTTTGGTCCCGATCTGGCCCATAGTGTTCGTCACGCCCGGCTTCGGGTTGAAGTCGGTCATCTCGTTATTGAGCAGGTAGCCCGCGCCGCGGACCACGACGCGGTTGCCGTAGCTGTTCTCCAACGTGTACGTGTTGCTGACCGCGAGGCCGTCTTTGTCGATCACGGAGAAGTGCGTCGTGCTGTCGCTCTCGGCGGTCAGCTCGATGTCCGGGGCGAGCTTCGCGCTAGGTGTGGGCTTGGCCGGGTCGACGCCGGCCGCGAGCTTCTTCGCGTACTCCTTCGTCGTGAGTTCCGCGGGAACCTTGGTGAAGTCCGGGTCGCCGAGGTGCCGCGCGCGGTCGGCGTACGCGCGCTTCATCGATTCGATCACCAGCGCGTGCGTCTCGACCGAGTCGCGCCCGAGCTTCTTGAGGTCGAAGGTTTCGAGGATGTTCAGCATCTCGACGAGCGCGATCCCGCCGGAACTGGGGGGCGGTGGGCCGTACACGTCGAACCCGCGGAACGTGGTGTGAACCGGCTTCCGCTCGTGGGCCTTGTACGCTTCGAGGTCGGCTTTGGTGATGAGTCCGCCGTGCTCCTTCATCTCCTTTGCGAGCAGGTCGGCAAGTTCGCCCGTGTAAAACGCATCCGCGCCATTCTCGGCGACCAGCCGCAGCGTGCGGCCCAAGTCCTTCAGCACGAGTTTATCGCCGGCGATCCACTTGAGGCCGTCCGGCTTGCTGTAGACGCGCTTGAACTCCGCGTTCGTCGTCTTAGGATCGGAGAGGACCTTGTTCAGCCCGGCGGCGAGGACCGCGTTCACGGTGAAGCCCTGTTCGGCCAGCTCGACCGCGGGCAGCACCACGTCCTTCCACGGCAGCTTGCCGAACCGCTTGTGCGCGAGAGCGAGGCCGCGCACGGTGCCCGGCACGCCCGCGGCCTTGTGATCCAGCCACGTCACCTTCCCGTCGGCGAACAGGTTCTCCTTCGCGGCGGCGGGCGCGGTCTCGCGGTACTCGATGCACGTCGGCGCTTTGCCGGGCGCGGCGATCATCATGAACCCGCCGCCGCCGATGTTCCCGGCTTCGGGCCACGTCACCGCCAGCGCGAACGCGGTCGCGACCGCGGCGTCCGCGGCGTTCCCGCCCTTCTTGAGGATCGCGAGGCCCACTTCCGCAGCCGGCGGCGACACGCACACCACGACCCCGCCCTTCGAGGTGACGGCTTCGGCTTTGGGTTGCGCGCCAGCGCTAGTGGCGAGAAGTAACAGCGCGCAGAGTGAGATAGTGCGGAGCATGAGGAGCGCCTGTGGTTTGTCGTACCGCTGGCGTGAGCCGGCTGGGTCGACGGTGGATTCACCCCGCGCGCAGCGCGGCCGAGCTTTCGACCCCCAGATTCTGGTAAATCTGGCGCGTGGCGTCCGACTTGTTGAGCGTGTAGAAGTGGATGCCGCGAACACCGTGGTGCAGCAGGTCGGCGCACTGCTCGGTGGCCCAGCTCACTCCCACGCGCGCGACCGCGGCGTCGTCGGCGCAGCGCTCGACGGCACGCAGGAGCTTCGCGGGGAACCGCACGCCGGCGGCCAGTTCCGCCATGCGCACCATGCCCGGCTTCGTGGTGATCGGCATGATGCCGACCACGATGGGCACCTTGATCCCGGCCAGCTCGCACCGCTCGCGGAAGTCGTAGAAGATGTGGTTGTCGAAGAACATTTGCGTGCAGATGTAGTCCGCGCCCGCGTCCACCTTGCGCTTCAGGTGATCCATCTCGTGCAGGCGGTTGGGGCAGCCGGGGTGCCCTTCGGGGAACCCCGCGACGCCCACCCCGAACCCGCGACCGTTCGGCCCGCGGCGCGCGCGCAAGTGGCGCACCAGTTCGTCGGCGTAGCGGAAGGCGTCCTTCGCGCGGTCGTGGGCGCTGGTCTTGGGCGGGTCGCCGCCGAGCGCGAGGATGTTTTCGATGCCGCTGGCGGCGTAGCGGTCGAGGATCGCGTTCATCTCGTCGAGGTTGTGGCACACGCAGGTGAGGTGCGACACCGCGGTGAGGCTGGTGTCGCGCTCGATGCGCACGACGAGATCGTGGGTGCGGTCGCGCGTGCTGCCGCCGGCCCCGTACGTGACCGACACGAACGACGGCTGTAGCGGTTGCAGCGACGCAATCGCGCGGAACAGTTCCTCGCTCGCCTCGTCGGTCTTCGGCGGGAAGAACTCGAAGCTGAACGTGGTGCGGTGCTGGGCGAAGATGTCCTGAATGTGCATATGAGGCGCGCCGGGGGATAGCGGTGGTCCCGAAGGGACCACACGCTTTTTAGTTTACCAACTCATTGGCGCGCCGCCCCGCCGACGCGCATCGCCATCGAGTACAGGCTCGTGCCGGCGGTGATGAATAGCGTTTTCTTGTCCTTGCCGCCGAAGCACACGTTGGTGCAGTTTTCCGGCACGGCGATGGTCTCGATCTTCTTCCCGGTCTTGTCGTAGATGGTCGTGGCCTTGCCGAGCGTGAAGTACACGTTGCCGTCGGTGTCGATGGTCATGCCGTCCGAACCTTGCGCGCAGAACTGCTTGCGGTTCTTGAGCGCGCCGCCGTCGCCGATGTCGTACTGGTACGTCTTCCCCGCGCCGATGTCGGCGACGTACAGCGTTTTGCCGTCGGGCGTGCCGATGACGCCGTTCGGCTGCTTGATCTCGCCCGCGTCCGCGCGGGTCAGCTTGCCGTCGGCGCTGAGGAAGTACACCGCTTGCTTGTCCTGTTCGATCTGCCGCCCGGCCTTCCAGTACGGTCGCCGGTAGAACGGGTCGCTGAAGAACGCGCTGCCGTCGTCGCGCACCCAGATGTCGTTGGGGCCGTTCAGCAGCTTCCCGCCGAAGTCCTTCACGATCACCTTCTTCTCCTTCGTCTTCACGTCGATCTTCCACAGCTCGTTCTTGTCGTCGGCGCAGGCCCACAGCGCGCCCTCCTTGTCGAACGCGAGGCCGTTGGACCGGCCGCACGGCTCCATGAACGTCGATAGCTTCTTTTCGGTGCTCCACACGTGGATGCGGTCGTTGGGCTGGTCGGTGAAGTACACGTTGCCGTCGGCGTCCGGGGCCGGCCCTTCGGTGAACTTGAACCCGGTGGCGAGTTTCTGGAGCTTCGCGTCAGGCGCGACCGGCGATTCGGCGCGCGCGGGCGCGACGAGCGCGACCAGCGCGAAGAGAGCGAGCGAGCGCATGGGAGGTTCCTGTGGGTGGGAAGAACCTAACCCCGCAACCCCCTTCCCTGTTAAGGATGGGGGAGAGGAGAGGTGGTTTTGGTCTTACTCCCCCTTCCCTCTTAGGGAAGGGGGTTGGGGGGTTCGGTGCTTCCCCCGCGCCCTCATCTCAGGTACATTCGCCCTCACCTCGCCCCGGAGCTACCAATAGACTCGTTGCGCAATAGCGATCGATGGCCTATTCATAGGGTTATGACGAATTACGAGAAATTGCGTCGGAAGCCGTTGTTGTTCCGCATGTTCACGGGGCTCTCGGCCGACGAGTTCGACAAGGT
>VGZJ01000149.1 GCA_016872595.1 Planctomycetota bacterium | reverse complement strand
TACCGGTACACATCCTGCCGCCACCCGGTCGAGAAGCCCCGGTGGCACGCCCTCTGGCTCCTCGCCCGGATCGACCACCCCCGCACCCCGGCCGCGGTCGCCGACGTGGTCGGCCTGTCGGCCGTGACCGTCCGCTATGTCCTCCACCGGTGGAACGACCACGGCCCGGCCGGGGTGGCCGACCGGCGGAAGGACAACGGAGCCGACCCCAAGTTGACCGCCCGCCCACGTCGACCCGGGCGGGGAGAAGGTCCTGGTCGTCGTGGTGGACAACGCCGGGCGGCACCGGGCCAAGCGGCTGCCGATCCCGGCGAACGTTCGGCTCCACGTCCTCCCGCCGTGCACCCCGGAGTTGCAGCCGGTCGAGCCGTTCTGGGCGCTCGTCCGGGAGGTCGTGGCGAACGAGACCTACGACCGCTTGGGCGAACTCCGGCGGGTGGTCCGCCGACGGTGCCGCTACCTGGCGAGCGACCCGGGCACCGTCAAGGGAGCAGTCGGATTCCGCTGGGCGGCCCGGATGGAACGATAAACCTTCAATGCAAGACGGTATAACGGTCAAAATCGGCGGAAAGGTGACGATCCCGGTGAAGGTGGTTCGCGCGGGCAAGAACCCCATCGCGATTTCGGTAGACGGCGAAACGCCCGCGGCCGGCAGCGGGTGGCGCACCCCACTGACGCTGCGAGCCGCCGAAAACGAAATCGAGTTCGAATTGGACGTGGGCCGCGAGCGCCGGCCCGGCACCTACGGCATCGTGGTCAGCCGCAGTTGGGCCGCCGACCTGCGCGCCGGCCGGCCCGGCCCGTGCTCGGAACTGATCCTGCTACACATCAAGCCCGCGAAGCCGTGAGTGCCATCGTAGTCCTCACGCGGAGCGTGAGGACTACGATCACGGCTTCACCTCGGCCCCGGTCTTGGGATCCACGCGGACGTTGAGCTTCTCGTCGGCGTGGGTGTAGAAGAAGAACCCGTACATCATCTCGTTGTGCGTTTGCGGGCCGTTGCGCACGGTCGCCGTCGGGTTCGGGTTGTACGGGTTGAACGGCGAGTTGTCGAAGTGGGCGACGCACTCCAGCTTCGTGCCCTTCGCGAACCGCTTCGCGCCCGGCTCCCACCGGTACGGGATCTGCCACTCGAAGTTGTAGTTGGCGATCACCAACAACTCTTCGCGCTTGCCGCCGGGCGCGGTCGCGGCGAAGGTCATGTCCTTGCCGCGCAGGTGCATGTGCGCGAACATGCCGACGCCGACGATGTCCGCATCCAGCACGCGACTGGCGCTGACCTTGTGGGCCGGCGCGCCGGGCGGGATCGCGAACCGGGTGTCGAAGAGTTGGAAGTTGCGGAGCCGCGTTTGCACCGGGTCGCGCGGGTAGCGGAGGCCGACGCTGATCTTGCACTTCTCCGGCTTGCCCGTCGAAACGAAGTGAATCTGGAGGCCGAGCACGGACCCTTTGGGGACGAGGAAGCTCATGCCTTTCGGGAGGTTCATCGGCTCGCCGCCGGGCACGTACCCGGTGATGAAGTTCTCCGTGCTCACGCCCTTCAAGCTGCCGTGTGCGAGGTTCGCGTGGTGCAACACGCGCGGGTTGTCGCTCGTGATCTGCACGTCCTGTAGCCACGTGTCTTCGGTGAACCCGTGGGGCAGCACCGCGTACTTGTACGGGATGTCGCCCGCGGCCGGCAGGTCGAACTCGATGGTGTCGAGCACGAGGTCCGGCTTGCCGATCAGCCACTTCTCTTTCACTTCGGGCGGCGGCGCGGGCACTTTGGTGAGGTCGCCGGCAGCGACCCCGGTCGCGGCCCAGTCGCTCAGAATCGTGCGCTCGTCGTCGGTCAGCGCGCGGCGGTTGGTGAACGGGCCGTAGTCGTGCGTGGCGAACCACGGCGGCATGCGCTGGTCGCGCACCACCTCGGCGAGCGCGTCGGCCCGCGCCGCGGCCTGCTTGTGTGTGGTGAGCGCGAACGGCGCGCCGCCCCCGGCCTTGTGGCACTCCCAACAGTGCTTCTGGAGGACCGGCGCGACGTGCTCCGCGAACGTGACCTTGCGCGGCTCGCGCGGCTTCGGGAACGTGATCGGGCAGCCGTCCACTTCGGTTTCGGCGACCGCGACCTTCTTCCCCGCGAGCAGCGCGTCGAGCGCGTCCTTCAGTTCGCGCGCCGACGGTTCTTTGCGCGCCCCGCCGAGGCGGTACTGGTCGTCGATGCGCCCGCGGTAGGCGATGCGGCGCTCCGCGTCCAGCACCACCGCTTGCGGCGTGCGCGTCGCCCCGAGCGCCTTCGCGCATGTCCCGCCGAAGTCCTTCACGAACGGGAACTCGATTTCGTACTTGACCGCGTGCGTCGCGGTCGCGATGAGCGAATCGTCGTCGGCCGCGTTCACGCCCACGAACTGCACGTCCTTCGCGCGGTACTCCTTCTCCAGCGCGGAGAGCGTGGGCAGGTACTTCTGCGCCAGCGGGCACGTCGTGTTCACGAACACGAGGACGACGGCCTTCTTCTTGCCGAAGTCGTCGAGCGTGCGCGGCAGCGAGCGCGTGTCGGTGAACTTGAGCTTGCCGACCGCGTCGCCGACCTTCGGCGCTTCGGCGGCGACCGCGGGCGGCGCGAAGACAACGATCGCGAGCGCGACGAACCGGCGCATAGCGAACCCTCGTGCGGGGGGAGATGTTCACATGATATTCGCGGCGCGGTGGCTCGGTGCCCGATCGAGGGCACCGGGCGTTGCCCGGTGCTGAGAAGTACCACCCTACGGGTGAAGAGCGAGGCAGTCCGAAGGACTGCGACTCCTGAGCACCGGGCAACGCCCGGTGGCGTGGGCCGGCGCGGTTACGTCGCTCGGTGCCCGGTCCAGCCCACCATACTGTGCGAAACGCCGGTGCGCCGGCACAGCCAGCGGTACACGCCGCGCGGCAGGCCCGCGGTCAGCGCGTACAGCACGCGGTGCGCGCGCGGCAGCATCACGAACTCGCGCCGCTTCTGCACCGCGCGCACGACCGCGGCGGCGACCGCTTCCGGGGTCAGCCAACTCGCGCCGGTGGCCGGCTTCGCGCCGCCGAACAAGCCCGTCGCGATGAAGCCGGGACACACCGCCGACACGGTCACGTTCGCGCGGTTCTGAACCCACAGTTCCTCGCGCAGCGACTCGGTGAAGCCCAGCACGGCCCACTTGGTCGCGGCGTAGGTGGTGCCGTGCGGCAGCGCGACGAGCGCGGACGCGCTGCTGATGTTGACGAGGTGCGCCGCCGGGCGCGCGAGCAGGTCCGGCAGGAAGGCGTGCGTGACCGCGATCAGCCCGCTCAGGTTCACGCCCACGGTCGCGAGGTGCTTGGCGAGCGGCACGTCGAGGAACGGCCCGCCGAACACGACCCCGGCGTTGTTCACCAGCACGTCGATGGGGTCGGGCGCGAGCTTCGCGCGCACGTCCGCGATCTGCTCCGGGTTCGTCACGTCGAGCGCGAACCCGGTCGCGCCGGGCAGCTTCGCGACGGCCGCGCTCACGCGCTCCGCGCCGAGGTCTGTGACGACGACGCGCGCCCCGGCCCGCGCGAAGGCGTCCGCGATGGCGAACCCCAGCCCCTGTGCCGCCCCGGTGACGAGAACCCGTTTACCCGCGACGTTCATGGCACGCCCCCCGCGCGTTACCATAGGGAATCCCCGCGCGCCGTAGAACGGCCCGCGCGCGTCGCGTACCATACACGCTCCGGACCCCGCGCCGACTCGCGCCTGAGGTGCCCCGTGCTCGTGCTCCAATCGGACTTGGTTCAGCCCACCGGCGTGGCGTTCTCCCCGGACGGCACGGCCCTCCTCGCGGCGACCGGCGACCACGTTCAAGTGTGGCCCCGGCTCGACGCCGCCCCGCGCGCACCGGCCAACGTCACCGGCAGCCTCGAGCGCTACGCCTTCACCCCGAACAACAAGAAGGTGCTGCTGTACCTATCGGGCAACAGCCGCGTGCGCGCGCTCACGGTCTCGACCGGGCGCACCGCGAAGACCGAAATCCCCGAAGGCGGGCCGTCGTACTTCTTCACCGAACCCGCCGGCGGATTCGTGCTGTCGAGTCACAGGCGCGGCTCGTTCGCCCGGTTCGAGCTGGACGCGGACGCCAAGAGCGGGTTCACCCGGACGTGGCTGATCGAGCGCACCTCGAAGACGGGCCGGAGCAAGAAGGCGGTCGGCGTCGGCTCGCACTACTACTTCGGCGGGGTCAGCGCGGTGGGCACGTTCGTCTCGCTCGAATACCGCTTCAACGGCAACGGCGAACCTTACGAGGGGTTGGTGGTGCGCGCGGTCGAAGACGGCAAGCTCCTGTTCAAGCACCCGTTGAAGCCGGGGCCGATCAGCGAGATTCTGGACCGCGGGCTGAAGCTGGCGATCCACCCGTCCGGCGCGTACCTCGCGATCCCGCACCGCGCCGGCGTCAAGTTCTGGCCGATGACGAAGAAGGTCGCGCTGCCGGCCGAGTTGGAGAACGTGGACGCGCCGCCCGACGCGAAGCCGAAGGGCCGCGCGAAACCGCCGGCCGCGGAGTGCAACGGCTTGGCGTTCCACCCGTCCGGCGCGGTGCTGGCCGCGGCGTGCAACGACGGCACCGTGAAGCTGTACGACACGACGACGTGGGAAGTGGCGCGGTCGTTCGCGTGGGACGTGGGGCCGGTGCGCGCGGTGTGCTTCTCGCCGGACGGCACGCGCGGCGCGGCGGTCGGCACCGGCCGGGCCGCGGCCCGCGGGCGCGCCAAAGAGGGCGCGCAGCTCGTCGTGTGGGACGTGGACCTGTGAGGGCGCGCCGTGCAACTGCTCAAGGGGATGAAGCGGCGCGTCGAGAACCTGTCATTCTCCCCGGACGGCGGGCTGCTGGCCGCGGGCGGGCCGACCGGCCCCGTCGAGGTGTGGGACACCGCGCGCGGCACCCTCGCGCACACGCTGCCGTGCGCGTTCGTCACGCCGCACGACGCGATCCGCTTCCACCCGGACGGCACGCTCTTCGTCGGCGGCGGCGGGCTGCGCCGCTACGACCTCGCTCGCGGCACGCACGACGAGTGCTTCCCCCAGCGCAACTACTGCCGGTTCGTCGAAGTGGCCCCGGACGGCTCGTTCGTCCTCGTCCCGCGCGAGTACGAGCTGATGCGGTTCGCGTGCGGCGGCGCGCACGAGTGCGAATGGGCGGTACCGGTTGCCCGAGACCTCGGGGCGCGCGCGTGCTGCTACGGCGGGCTTACGATCTTCCCCGACGGCGCGCGGTTCGTCGTCCACGAGTTGTACGACCCGCCGCCACCCGCCCCGCCCGCGGGCGGCGGCTTTCAGCCGCGTGAACCGCACACCTCGGCCGTTGTGGTTCGCGAGTGCGCGACCGGGGCCGCGCTCCGGCGCGTGCCGTGCCCGGTGGTGTTCGCTATGCGCCCGACGCTGTCGCCCGACGGCGCGCAATTGGCGATCATCGGTGGGCGGTCGCTATTCGTGTTCCGCACCGCCGACCTCGCCGCGCCGCCCAAGAAGCTGACCAACGCGGCCAAGTTGCACTTCACCGACGCGGCCTTTCACCCGTCGGGAAACTACCTCGCCGTGACCAGCAACGACGCGACCGTGCGCGTACTCGACGCGACCACATGGGACGAGGTCCGCACGTTCACATGGAAGCTCGGCAAGATGCGGTGCGCGCGGTTCAGCCCGGACGGGCTGCGCGTCGCGGCCGGCGCGGAAAAGGGACACGTGGTGATCTGGGACGCGGACCTGTAACTCTCTTCACCTCAAGGGGTGGGGTGAAGAGGCGCTCACTCCGCGGGCTTCTTCTCGCCCTCTTTTTTCCACTCTTGGAGCTTGCGGTACATGGTGCGCTCGCTGATCGCGAGGAGCCGGGCGGCCTCTTCGCGGTTGCCCCCGGTCAGGGCCAGCGCGCGCTCGATGTAGTACCGCTCCACTTCTTCGAGGGGGCGGCCGACGAGCGCCTCGGGGCCGGCGGCGGGCGCGGGGCCGAGCGCGCCGAGCGCGCCGGACGGCTGCACGCCGGCGTCCTCGGGGAAGTCGTCCGGGCCGAGTTCGCCGTCGAGGTCGAGTACCATCATGCTGTCGAGCAGGTTGCGCAGCTCGCGGACGTTGCCGGGCCAGTCGTGCCCTTCGATCGCGCCCAGCACCGCGGGCGACACGCGCGGCACCGGCTTGCCGTACCGCTTGGCGAACTCCTTGAGGAAGTGCGCGGCCAAGTGCGGCACGTCCTCGCGGTGCTCGCGCAGGGCCGGCAGCTTCACGGTGCCCACCTTGAGGCGGAAGTACAGGTCTTGGCGGAACCGCCCGGCGTCCACTTCCTTCTGAAGGTCCTTGTTGGTCGCGGCGATGATGCGCACGTCCACCTTGATCGGGTCGTTCGCGCCGATGCGCACCACCTCGCCGCCCTCCAGCGCGCGCAACAGTTTCGCCTGAAGGGTCAGCGGCATGTCGCCGACCTCGTCGAGGAACAGGGTGCCGCCGTCGGCGTGCTCGAACCGGCCCTTGCGCGCGCCCTTCGTGCCGGTGAACGCGCCGTCCACGTGCCCGAACATTTCGTCGTCGAGCAGGTTCTCGTTGAGCGCGGCGCAGTTCATCGCGGTGAACGGCTTCGCCCGGCGCGGGCTGTTGTAGTGCAGCGCGCGCGCGGCCAGTTCCTTGCCGGTGCCGTTCTCGCCCAGCACCAGCACCGACGCGGGGCTGGGCGCGTACGCCTTGAGCAGTTGGATCACGCGGAGCATCTTCGGGCTGTTGCCGACGACGCCCTCGAACCCGAACCGCTCGTCGATCTGCTGGCGCAGGTCGCGCACCGTGCGGACCCGCTCCGCGGACTTGTCCACGACCGCGCGCAGCTCGGCGAGGAAGTGCCGCGGGTCCGTGCCCTTTTGGAAGTAGTGCGACGCGCCGCGCTTCATCGCGTCGACCGCGGTGGTTACGTCCGCGAACCCGGTGATGACGAACACGTCGGCGTCCGGGCGCAGCGCGCGGCACCGCTCGACGACTTCGAGGCCGCCGAGGTCGGCCATCTTCAGGTCGGTCAGCACCACGTCGAACGGTTCGGCCTCCAGCTTCGCGACCCCGGCCTTGCCCCCGGTCGCGACGGTGCAAACGTGCCCGCGCGCGTCGAGGTCTTCGGCGATGGTCTGCGCCAGCGCCTTGTTGTCGTCGACGACGAGCACGCGGAGCGCTTCGACCGGCACGGGCATGAGCGACCTCGGCGAAGGCAGAAGACGAATGGCCGCAAAACAGCACAAGACACACAAAAGAAGACAGATGGCATTGTTCAGAAAACAGGAACCCTGAGCGCTCTGCCTCTTTGTCTTGAACCCGGTCTATTGTCTTCGGCCTTGTGTCTTCTTTTGTGTGTCTTGTGCCTTTTTGTGGCCATTCCTCTTCTGTCTTTCAATCTGTGTCTTCTGTGTAATCTGTGGATCAACTCTTCCCCGCGGCGGCCTCTTCGGTCAGTTCGAAGCCGAGGAGCGGTTCGTCGGCCAGTTTCGCGGCGATGCGGACGGTGAACGTGCTACCGCGGCCCAGTTCGCTGTGAACGGTCACGTCGCCGCCCAGCAGCTTCGCCAGCTCGCGCACAATGCTGAGGCCGAGGCCGGTGCCGCCCTGCTCGCGGGTCATGGGGTTCGCGGCCTGCCGGAACTTCTCGAAGATCAGGTCCTGTTCCTCCGGCGCGATGCCGACGCCGGTGTCGGTCACGGTGAACACGAGGTCGGTGCCGTCGTTCTGGGCCTTGAGCGTGACCCAGCCGCCCTCGGGCGTGAACTTCACCGCGTTCGACAGCAGGTTGGTCAGAATCTGGTGGACCTTGCCGGCGTCTTGGCGCGCGGGCGGGGCGTTCGCGTCGGCCGCGATGCGCAGGTCGATGTTCTTCTTCTCCGCCTGCTGCCGCAGTTGCGCGACCGCGTGTTCGCAGGCCTGCTCGACGTTTATCGGAACCGGGTGCAGGCGCATCTTGCCGGCTTCGAGCTTCGCCAGTTCGAGGATGTCGTTGATGAGGGCCATGAGCCGCTGGCCGCTCGCCATGATGTTGCCCGCGTAGCGGTGCTGCTTCTCGGTCAGGTTGTCCGCGCCGAGCAGCACCTCGGAGAACCCGATGATGCTGTTCAGCGGGTCGCGCAGCTCGTGGCTCATGGTCGAGAGGAACTCGCTCTTGAGCCGGTTGCTCTCGAACAGGGCCATGTTGACGCGGGCCAGCTCGTCCACCTTCCGGTCGAGGTCCGCGATCAGCTTCTTGTTGCGGTCCTGAATGTTGGTGAGGTTCCGCAACATGCGGTTGAAGGCGTGCGACAGGTCCTCGAACTCGTCGCCCGTTTGGATCTCGCTGCGGATGTTCAGCTCGCCCGACGCGATGGCCTCGGACACTTCCTTCAGGTGCTTCACCGGCTTCACGATCACGTAGCGGATGATGAGGTAGCACCCGGCGATGATGAGGAGCGAGGTGCCGATGGCGAACGAGATCAGGATCGCGCGGTTGGTGTGGAAGCCCTCTTCGATGGACTGCGTCGAGAGGCGGATGCGGACGACGCCCATGACGTCGCCGGGGCTGAGGTTCGGGTTGGCGAGCTTCTCGCCCACCTTCGCGGGGTCGCGGTGGCAGTCGACGCACGACTGCCGCGCGCGGAGCGCGCCGTAGTAGTAGTAGGCGTTCTCTTTCGGGGCCTGCCGCGTGTCCTCGTTCTTCTTCGGGTCGCTCTCGATCCGGTGCAGGGCGGCAAGGTCGTCGCTGGTGGGCTGGCTGTCGGGGTCTTTGGAATCGGCCTTGAGGAGCTTGTAGTTGTAGCCCTTGAGGGTCGCGGGCCAGTTCTCTTCGGCGAGCCGCTGGAAGTCCTCGACGGCCTTGAGCTGGTCGCCCTTGACGTGCATGCGCGCGACCGCCGGCGAGAGCAGCGCGCGGCCCATCGTTTCGAGTTGCTCGTAGGCGAGGTCTTCGGTCTGCTTCGCGTACACCCAGAAGCCGCCGGTCATGAGCAGCAGCACCCCCGCCCCGAGCAGCCACCGGCACTTCCGCTCGAGGCTCGTCTCGCCCAACAATCGCTTGAACGCCTTGTACGACATAGCTGGAATCAGTGAGGGAGGATTCGGGGGTCAGGATTCGGGATACAGGAAAGAGGGAAGATGAAGACAATTACGATGACGCCCGCTGTTGTTTTTTCTTCTTCCCTGAATCCCGAATCCTGACCCCCGAATCCTGACAGCGGGGGCAGTAGTGCGACGCGCGGCCGGCGTAGCGGGCGCACTCAATCGCGGCGGCGCACGCCGGGCACGGCTGGTCGGTGCGGCCGTAAACGGCGTGCTCGTTCTGGAACCCGCCGCCCAGCCCGGAGCCGCCGACGTAGTCGCGGATCGTGCTGCCGCGCGATTCGATGGCGCGCGTGAGAACCGATTCGATGGCTTCGCGCAGCCGGTCGCAGTCGGCGGCGCTCAGGCTCTTCCCGGTGCGCCCGGGGTGCAGCTTCGCGCGGAAGCACGCCTCGTCCGCGTAGATGTTGCCCACGCCCGCCACGATGGTTTGATCGAGCAGGATCGCCTTCAGGTTGCGCGCGGTACCGCGAACCGCGGCCCGAAAGTAAGTCGCGTCGATGCCGAACGGCTCCGGGCCGAGTTCGGCGCTCAGTTCCGCTTCGGCGTCCGCGCGATTCGCGAAATATTCGACGGAGCCGAACCGCCGCGGGTCGCGGTAGCGCAGCTCGTGGGCATTATCGAGCGCAAACACGACGTGCAGGTGATCGGGTGGCGCGGCCGACGCGGGCACGACGGTGAACTGGCCCGTCATGCCGAGGTGGACGCGAAGGAGGGGGGAAGAACCTAACCCCCCGGCCCGCTTCCCTGAAGGGAAGGGGGAGGAAGAGTTGCCACTGCGTTTCTCCCCCCTTCCCTTCAGGGAAGGGGGGGGGGGGGGGTTAGGTTCTGCGCCCGCCAAGTCAATCAGAATCCACTTCCCTCTTCTTCGCACCGCTTCGACGCGCGCCCCGTTGACGGCGGCGTTCCACTGCGGCTTCCACGGGCGGCGAAGCTTGTGCTTGCTCTGCCGCACGCCCGTGATGCCGCGCCCGGCCAGCAGCGGGCGCAGGTCGCGAACGACGGTCTCCACTTCCGGCAGCTCGGGCACGGCGAACCTCACACGAAGGCGCGGCGGGAATGGCATTATCGCGTCGGCGGTGTTCGGCGCAAACCCCGATTGAGAGGCAGGCGGATACAATTCCCTCACTGGCTTGCTTCGCGTCTTAACGGCGTTGTGTGAGATTCTTCTATGGCAGTTGTCTCGGCGGTTCCCGACACGCGCGGGCGGTTCGGCGCGTACGGCGGGCGGTTCGTGCCCGAAACGCTTATGTTCGCGCTCGAACAGCTCGACGCCGCGTACCGCGCGGCCAAAGCGGACCCGGCGTTCGACGCCGAGTTCCGTCGCCTCCTGAACGAGTACGTCGGGCGGCCGAGTCGCCTGTACTTCGCGGAGCGACTTACGAAGGAAGCCGGCGGCGCGCGCATTTACCTCAAGCGCGAAGACCTGAACCACACCGGCGCGCACAAGATCAACAACGCCCTCGGCCAAGCGCTCGTCACCAATCGCATGGGCAAGAAGCGGGTGATCGCCGAGACGGGGGCCGGGATGCACGGGGTCGCCACCGCGACCGCCGCGGCGCTATTCGGCATGACGTGCCGCGTGTACATGGGCAGCGAGGACATTCGCCGGCAAGAGCTGAACGTGTTTCGGATGCGCGCGATGGGCGCGGAAGTGTTCCCCGTCGAGAGCGGCAGCCGCACGCTCAAGGACGCGACCAACGAGGCCATGCGCGAGTGGATGAGTAGCGTCGAGGGGACGCACTACATCATCGGCAGCGTGGTCGGGCCGCACCCGTTCCCGGCGATGGTTCGCGACTTCCAAAGTGTGATCGGCGAGGAAACGAAGGAACAAAGTCGGGCGCAGTTCGGCAAGTTACCAGAGGTGGTGGTGGCGTGCGTGGGCGGCGGGAGCAACGCGGCCGGCATGTTCTACCCGTTCGTGGACGAGGCGAAGGTCGAACTGGTCGGTGTGGAAGCCGGCGGGCGTGGTACAATGCGGGGCGATCACGCGGCCACTCTGAGCAACGGCAAACCGGGCGTGCTGCACGGCAGCTTCAGCTACGTGCTGCAAGACGACGACGGCCAGACCGCGGACGTTCACAGCGTCAGCGCCGGCCTCGATTACCCCGGCGTCGGCCCGGAGCACAGCTACTGGCACGACGCGAACCGCGTCCGCTATTGCAGTGTCACCGACAAGGAAGCCCTCGACGCCTTCCACCTGTGCGGCCGGCTCGAAGGCATCTTGCCCGCGCTGGAAACCGCGCACGCGGTGGTGGAGGCGATGAAGATCGCGTCACAACGGGCGAAAACCGACGTGGTGGTGGTGTGCTTCAGCGGCCGCGGCGACAAGGACTGCGCCGAAGTCGCGCGCCTGACGGCGAAGAAGACGTAATGGCCACAAAAAAGCACAAAATCCACAAAGGAAGAGAGCAGAAAAAGCAGAAGACCGGGATAAAGACGCTCGGCTGATCGGCTTTGATTGTTGTCTTCTGAACTGTGATTCCTTGCTTTGGTCTTGGTTTCTTTTGTGGCTTTTGTGCTTTTTTGTGGCCATCCTCTTGGCTCATCCATGATTCCCACACTCATTCAGCGGCGGGGGGCGCAGCACCTCGCGGAGCAAGAGGCTCAAGCGCCCGCGGACGGCGCGGCGCTGAACCCGCCGCGCGCGGTACTTGAACTGATCCCCGAATCGGTGGCGCGCGAACACACCATCCTCCCGCTCGCGCTCGAAGGCCCGATCCTGTACGTCGCGACCGCGGACGCCGCAAACATCTTCCTGCGCGACAAGCTCACGTTCATCGTCAACAAGGACATCCGCTTCGTGGAGTACCCGCGGGCGCAAGTCCTGCACGCCATCCGTCAGCACTACGGCACCACGCGCACCGAGTCCGTCGATTCGATGCTGCGCGCGGTGCCGCAGTCCGCGAGCTACGAGTACGACAGCGACGAAGAGGACGAGGGTGAATACGCGCCGCGGGCCGCGACGAGTTCCGCGCCCAAGAAGAAATCGCGCACGCGCGGCTTCTTCGGCGGGAAAGTGGCCGAAGTGGGCCAGTCGTTCGGCCGGACGATCATCGAGTTCAAGAAGGGAATGAAGGGCAGTGACGACGAGCGCGGCGCGCCCAAGTTCGACGACGCCCCGCCGCCCAGCACCGGCGAAGACACGACACCCGACAACGGGACCGAAACCATGTGGCACTACACGGTCGAAGAGGGCCGGCGCGCCCTGATGACGCACAAGAACGGGCGCGTCGAGGTGGTCGTCGGACCGCGGCGCGTGTGGAAGTGGGGCAAGCGGTTCGAGCGGATGCGGCACTTCGTCGCGCACCCCGGCGACTTCCTCGTCGTGCGCTTCCGCGACGGCCGGCAGGAACACGTCGCCGGCCCCGCGGACATCTGGTTCGACCCACGCGTTCACGAACAGATCACGCGCCAAGAGGCCTTGCAACTGGCCGCGAAGGAAGCCGTTGTCGTGTACTCGCGCGCGGCCGAGAACGCGCCCATCACGCGCCGGCTCGTGTACGGCCCGACGCTGTTCGTGCCCGCGCCCGGCGAGTGGCTGCACACGTTCTCGTGGCACGGGGCCGACGGCGGCTCGCAGGGCCAGCGCAAGGTCGCCAACGGCCTCGTGTTCCAAAAGCTGTGGCTCATGCCCGACCAGATGTACCACGACGTGACCGACGTGCGCACCGCCGACGACGCGGTGCTCACCATCAAGCTGATGATGTTCTTCGAGTTGCTCGACATCGACCGGATGCTCGAAGCCACCCACGACCCCATCGGCGACTTCGTGAACGCCGCGACCTCGGACGTGGTCGACTTCCTCGGTCGCCACACGTTCGAGGAGTTCAAGAAGGACACGGGCAAGCTGAACGAGTTGGAAACGTACAAGCAGCTCACGGCCCGCGCCGCGCAGAACGGCTACCGCGTCAACAAGGTCGTCTACCGCGGGTACGGTGCCCCCGACCGGCTACAGGCGATGCACGATCAGGCCATCGAAGCCCGCACGAAGCTCCAACTCGAACGCGCGACCGAAGAACAATCGCAGAGCCTCGAAGACTACAAGCTGAACGCGCAGATGAACCGCGCCGCGCGCCGGCGCACCGAACAAGCGGTCGAAGTGGACACCGAAATCGACATGGCCCGCAAGCGGCAAGAGGCCGAGCGGCAGCAGAAGGAAGCCGAGCGCACCGCGAGCCGCGAGCAGCGCCGGCGCGACGCCGAGAGCGAGCAGGACATCCGCCAACAAGCCGACGAGCGCCAGCGCGCGCACCTCGCGCAACTCAAGGACATGGGCGTCGATCTGACCGCGCTACTGACGCAGGGCCGCGCCGACCGCGTGATCGAGCTGCGCGGCGGCAAGGGCATGAACCCGCACCTGCACCTCGACAGCGCCGAAACCAACGGCGAAGCCTCGTGACAGCGGCGTTACGCGCGCTGTGGTCTGTTGGTAGGTGCCGCCTGCCGGGCGGCACGGCTATTGAGCGCAGTTGGTTCTGCGGTTCGCGCTTCGCACAGGGTAACGCCGTGCCGCCCGGCAGGCGGCACCTACTGGGACGCTCCCATGCTCACTCTCTTCCTCTTCCTCATTGCCGCCGACCCCAAACCCGCCGCCAAGACCGTGAAGGTCGCGGCCGTGCAGTGCTCGTCCGATATCGGCGAGGTCGCGGCCAACACCAAGAAGCTGACGGCGCTCACGAAGGACGCGGCGAAGGCCGGCGCGAAGTTCGTCGTGCTTCCGGAAACCGCCATCACCGGCTACCTGTCCCAAGACCTCAAGACCAACTGGCACCTCAAGGGAATGCCCATCGAAGACCGCTTCAAGGGCAAAGACCCGAAGGGCTTCGCGGAGGAAGTGCCCGGCCCTTCGACCAAACACTTCTGCGCGCTCGCGAAAGAACTGGGCATCTACCTCACGATCCCGCTACTCGAAGTGGATCAGCCGAAGGGAAAAGAGCCGCGGTACTTCAACACGGTGTGCCTCGCGAACCCGAAGGGCGAGTTGGTCGCGCACTACCGCAAGCTGACCCCGTGGCCGTACCCGGAGAAGTCGTGGGCCACGGCCGGCGACCGCGGCGTGCAGACCTACGACACCGAATACGGCCGCGTCGGGCTGGGCATCTGCTTCGACATCCACACGATTCTGGAGAAGTACGAGAAGCACAACATCTGGTGCCTGCTGTACCCCATCGCGTGGGTGGACGGCGAGCACCCCGCGGACTGGATGTGGACGAAACTGCCGGAGCGCGTGAAGCCGTTCAAGCACCACCTGATCGGCGCGAACTGGAGCGTCGATAAGAAACAGGACTGGCGCGGCTACGGGTTCAGCGTCATCATCTCGAACGAGGGGAAAGTGATCGCCAGCGCGAAGAGCCTCTACGGAAGCGAGATCGTGTACGCCGAGCTGCCCACGGGGAAGTGAGCCGCGGGCTACTCCGCATCGTCGGCGTGATACTCCGTGTCGCGCGGGTCGACCTCGGCGACAATCTGAATGCCGAAGTTCGGGAGGTCGCGCACGAGTGCGACGAGCCGGGCGCGCGCGGCCTCGGTGAGCAGTGCGGTCTCGGCGGCCGGCAGCGGGTTCGCCGCGCGCTCGCGCTGGCGCTGCGGGTATTGCGATTCCAACTCGCGCACGCGCGTCAGAGTGGCTTCGATGTCCGCTTCGGTCAGTTCGGCCGGCGCGAACTCGATGCCGAGGGCCGGGACCGCAGGGCCGGGCGGGGCGAGTTGAGCGCGCAGATCGGCCCACGCCGCACGCGGCATGAGCACCGCGCTGACCAAGATCAGCGTGAACAGTTCGACGGGAGTAGGGGTTTCGTCCATGACTTAGCCCCCCACCGGCGCGAAGACGCCGGTTCGCACGAACTGCTCGAACTCCTTCACGGTCAGCCACGTGCCGTACTTCTCGAACGTGTAGTCGCTGAGCGCCTCGTACAGTTCGGCCAGCTTTTCGGGCACGGCCTTGCGGTCGGCGTTCGGCGCGAGATAGGCACGAATCGAGAGTTGGAAATCCGGGGCCGCGCCGCCCACGACCGCATCGGGCGTCGGCAGCGGGTCGACCTCGTCCAGCGGCCCAAACACAGACGGCAGGACCGGTGTGTCGTTGGTCCACCCGTCCGCCGCGGCCCGCGCGCGGATGATCGCGAAGTCACGAGCGATTGCACGGATGGGGACACCGGCGGCGGCGGCGTAGGCGGGGGCGGCGTAGGCGGCGCGGGCGGCGTCGGCGGCGTCGGCGGCGGC
>VGZJ01000148.1 GCA_016872595.1 Planctomycetota bacterium | reverse complement strand
GCTTCGGCGGCGGCCGCCCGCACCTCCGGGGCCGGGTCGCGGAGCAGGGCCGCGACGCCGGCTACGAGGTCGGCCACGTCCACCGCGGCCAGCGCGTACGCGGCGGCGGCGCGCACCGCCGGTTCCGCGCTCGCCCGCGCCGTTTTCAGCACCAACTCAGCTTCCCCCGGCTGCCAGTGCGGGCGATACTCCAGCGCCCCGAGCGCGGCGCACTGCACCTCCGGGCGCGGGTCCGACAGGAGCGCGAGGACCGGGCGCACCTCGTCGAGCGCGGCCCTACGGAGCGCGGCCACCTCCGGCAGCGCGCGGCAGTCGGCCAGTTGCAGCGGCCAGTGGGTGCGCCCGGCGAGCCGCGCGCACCACTTGTTCGCGCGGCGCAGCGGCTCGGCCCCGGTACGGGTCAGGTCGTGGAACGCGGCCAACCCCACCGCGACCAACAGGAGCACGCCCTGCCCGGTGTGAACGGCCCAATCGGACGAGCCGCGCGTCGGCAGCCAGAGCCACGCGAGGCCGATGAGATACAACACGACGAGCGACGCGCTCACCGGCGGTCGCCACACGGGGTGGGCGCGCACGAAGACCGCGGCGAACAGCACCTGCACCCCGGCCCCAACGGCCAGCGGCAGGAGGTCCGTGCGGTACGCGAGCGCGCCGAGCACCACGGCCGGCAGCGCCAAAAGCGATAAGCTGACCGCCCAACCGCTCACGTTGATGCTGCGGCGGGGGGCCAGAGTGTTCCACGACATTGACAACCTGACCCGGCGGGGGCCGGGGGGCCGACGGGTGCAGGGGGGCACGCGCCGGCGGCCGAACGGGACTGTCGGCAAGTTAACCTAACTTAACTCGCGTTTCGGCCCGCGTCAAAAATCGTGAGCCCGGCTCCCGTAGTGACCCGCTTCAGCGGGTCGGGGCGCACGCGCCCTTCACGGAAGCCCCCGCGCTAAGACCCGCCGAAACGGGTCACTACGAACAGGAGCCGTTCCCGATGCTTGCGGTCTTCCAGTGCGTGGCCCGCGCGGTCAAGGAAAAGGGCGTGCGTGGGCTGTGCGAGGCCGTGCCCGGCGGGCAGTACGTCTTCGACATCGCCGGGCACGCCTACCGGTACTACTGCGAGCGCAAGAAGGCCGCGGCCCTGCGCGAAGACTTGGCGAAGGTCGCCGCGGCCAGCGCCGAGGCCGCCAAGAAAGCGGCCCAAGAGGTCGTGGCCGAGGTGCTGCCGGAAGCAACCCCCATTGAGGAGCGCGTCGCGCTCGAACTGTACCTGACGCAACTCCCGGGCGCGGTGCGGCAGTCGCTCAAGTGCGCCGCCGACCCCAGCGGCAAGTCGGTGCCGCTCGAATGGGCGGTCGAGATTCCCGAAGACTTCGCGAAGCTGCTGCCGCTGCGCGTCCCGCACTTCCGCCCGAGGGCCGACCTGCCCGGTCGCCCGGGGTGGCGGCTCGAGGAACTGCTCGGCGCGGGCGGGTTCGGCGAGGTGTGGCTGGCCCGGCACTCGTTCCTGCCGCACCCGCGCGCAGTGAAGTTCTGCACCGATGCTAAGGTGCGCGCGAAACTCACGTCGCACGAGGGCCGCGTGATCGCCCGCGTGATGGAACACGGGCACCACCCGAACGTGGTCCCGCTGCTCGACGCCGTACTCGACGGCGAGACCCCGTGGCTCATGTACGAGTACGTCGGCGGCGGGAGCCTGACGGACCTCATCTTCCGCTGGCAGGCGCTCCCGGACGCGGCGCGCGAGGCGGTCGCGGTCGGCGCGCTCGCGCAACTCGCGTCCGCGGTCGGCACGTTCCACCGCCTCACCCCGGCCATCGTTCACCGCGACCTCAAGCCGGCCAACATCCTCGTGGCGAGCGGCGCGGACGGCGCGCTGAAGATCACCGACTTCGGCATCGGAGGGGTCGCGGTCGATTACCTGCGCACGAACCCCGGCGGCGTGTCGCAAATGACCGGGTGGCTGGAAACGTCGCTCCGCGGCTCGTACACGCCGCTGTACGCCAGCCCGCAGCAGGCGCGCGGCGCGGCCCCGGACCCGCGCGACGACGTTCACGCGCTGGGCGTGATCGGTTACCAAATGCTGACCGGCAAACTCACCGAAGCGCCGGGCACGCGGTTCGAGCGCGAGTTGAAGCGCCGCGGCGTCTCGGACGCGCTCGCGGACATCATCGGCGACTGCGTGGACAGCGACCCGTCGGGCCGCCCCAAAGACGCCGGGGCGCTGGCCGAGCGCTTGGGGAAGATGGGAGGGAAGAAACCTAACCCCCCAACCCCCTTCCCTGAAGGGAAGGGGGAGCAAAGGCAACCTACCCCCCCCGGCCCCCCTTCCCTCAAGGGAAGGGGTGAGGAAGCCACTGGCGCGACGAAAACAACGTCGGGGCGCGAAGACTCTTCCTCCCCCCTTCCCTTGAGGGAAGGGGGGCCGGGGGGGTTAGGTTCTTCTGCTCCCCCCAAAGGCCCTCTGGAGGGCGGCGCGGTGCCCACCGTGATGCTGCCGTTCGCCGAGGCGCTGGAGCCGGAGCGGTGGCTGATCCCGGTGCGCGGCACCTTGTTCGCGCGCGCCACTGACAAGCCCGATTCGGCGTGGGCACCGAGCGGCGCGCGGCTGCCGGGCGAAGTCACCACGCGCCCCGGCACCGCGTACCGGCTCGCGCTCGCCCCGGACGCCACCACCGACGCCGACCTCGAAAAGCTGAAGGCGCTCGCGGGGTTCCCGGCGCTCGAAGCAATCGACCTGTCGGGCTGCGCGCGCGTCACCGACGCCGGTCTCGTGCACCTCGCGCACCTGCGCGGCCTGAAGGCGCTGGGGCTGGCCGACACGCGCGTGACCGATTCCGGCGTCACGCTGTTGCTGACGCGGTTCCCGGACCTCGAAGCGGTAGCGCTGGCGGGCGCGGCCAACGTGTCGCAAACCGTGGTGCCGTACCTGATGCGGCTGCGGAAACTGAAGGCGCTCGCGCTCCCGCCGCGCGCCGACACCGTCGACGTGCGCGTCGAATTCGCCAAGCGCCGCCCCCAGTGCCAGTTGGGGTGAGAATCAGTGCAGGTAGGCCACCGCCCCTTCGGTAATCTGGGCAAGCCGTTCCCTTTCCCCGCTCGCGCGTTCGGGCCGTTCGCCTCAACTCGCGCGGATTGTGCCGCCGATACCACTTCCGCGGGATGCTCCATCTTCCGGGTTTCGCTCGGGTGCGCTATGCACGGATCGGCACGCTGCCTCCCCCTGTTCGCGGCCGTCGCGGTCGTGGCCCTCGTTACCGCCCCCGGGTGCTCGCGGCACCACGCACGCCAGCGCGCCGACAAGGACGTCGAGGGCGTCATCACCCAGAAGAACGTGTTCCCGGATTGGCAGGTCAAGAACTGGCACGCCTACCCGGACCCGCGGGCCCGGTTCGCCGACGGCTCGAACCCCGACCGCCCGCCGTACCCGCCGGACGACCCCGCGGCGCGCCTGCTCTCGCCCAACCCGCAGAAGCCGACCAAGAAGTCCGGCGTCGGGCGCACCGACGGCACCGGGTACCAAGCGCTCCTCGAACAGTGGGACGCCGAGAACCGCGCCAACGACCCCACCCCCAACGTGCGCGGCAACGTCACCGCGAAGACCGACGCGCCGAAGTCCGACGCGCCGAAGTCCGACGCACCGGAGCTGCCGCCGCCCACGGTCACGGTGCAGACCGGGCCGCTGCCGAAGCCCGTGTGGACCGGCCGCCCCGCGATCCCCGCGCCCACGCTCCTCAAGGGCGACGCGCCCGTCGTGAAGCACTCCTTCCCGCAAGATGGGACGGACGTGCGCACCGCCAGCGGCACCAAGCCGAGCGCGCCCACCGCGCCGGAGGTGAAGCCGGCCGGCGGGCCGGGCGAGTTCGGGCCGTGGGTCGCGGCCAAGCCGTCGCTGGCGATTCCGGGGCCGGTCGTCACCGACCGCGGTAAGGGGCCGACCATCTCCGAGCTGCGCGCCCCGGTCGTCGTGGTCGTGGGCGAGATCGAACAGAACGGGAAGCCGGTGCCGGCCATCGCGGTCGTTCCGGTGCAACCCCCGCCGGTCGCGCAGCCGCAACCGCCGCAACCGCTGCCCGGCCCGATGCCGGAGCCGCCGAAGCAACCCGCGCCGCAACCGGGCGCGCCGGTGGGCATGGGGCCGGGTGCGGGGCCACCCGTCGCGGTTGTGACCGGCGACCCGGCCGCGGAGTACCTCAAGGCGCTTGAATCGGGCGAGTTGGGGTACCGCATTAAACTGGAGCAGGCCATCGAACTGGGCCTGCTCAACGGCCGCGAGTTCCAAGACCGCCGCGAGGACTTGTACCTCGCGGCGTTGGCCGTTACTACCGAGCGGTTCAACTTCGCCGCGGTCGGGTTCTTCACGAAGGAAGCGGTGCGGCGCTCGACCGGGCGCGCGCTCACCAACGGCGGCGAGCGCTGGACCCTCGACACCGGCACCGGGGCGTCGAAGCTGTTCCCCACCGGCGCGCTGCTGCTGTTCCAGCTCGCGAACCAAGTGGTCGTCGATCTGTCCGGCGACCGACCCACCACGACCGTGAGCAACCTGACCCTGAGCCTCGTGCAGCCGTTCCTGCGCGGCGGCGGCAAGGCGGTCACGCTCGAACCGCTGACGCAGGCCGAGCGCAACCTCGTGTACGCGATGCGCTCGTACGCCCGGTTCCGCAAGGTGTTCTTCGTGGCAATCGCGGCCGGCGGGAACTACACGAACAACCCCTACGGCCTTCAGGGGCTGTCGGCGAACCTCGGCCGCGGTATCGGCGGGAACCTGACCGCGCCCAACGCCGGCTACCTCCCGCTGTTGCTGCAACAGGCCATCATCAACAACCAGCGCCGCAACGTCACGTCGCTCGAGCGCCTGCTGCGCCTGTACGAAGCGTTCCGCGAGGGCGGGCAACAGTCGCCCCTTCAGGTGAGCCAAGTGGAAGTGCAACTGCTCACCAGCCGCGGCGCGCTCATCAACGGTGGGGGCGGGAACAGCCCCGGCATCCGGCAGCACCTCGACACGCTCGACAACTTCAAGCTGCAACTGGGCCTGCCGGTCACGGTGCCTTTGGAACTGGACGACGGCCCGCTGCGCCCGATCCGGGAGCAGCTCGGGCGGTTCGACGAGCTGTTCGCGCAGGCCGGGGCGCTGGCCCGCGACGCCGCGGTCCACGACCGGGCCGCGGTCGCCGGGTTCCGCAAGCGGTGGCTCGCGCTGTTCACCGATTCGGCCCTCGTGCGCGGCACCGCGTTCGCCACGGAGGTCGGCGACCGCTGGGCGACGTGGGCACCGGACAAGCTGACCGAGGACCAAGTGCGCGCGCGAATCGCGAAACTGCGCGAGGAGCGCCGCAAGCTGCTCGACGAGCGCGTGGACCGCGAGCTGAAGAAGCAGCCGGAGCCGCCGGCCGAGGTCGCGCGGCTGGCGCGCCTCGAGTCCGACGTCGACTTGGGCGAGTTCGAACTGCGCGTGCGCGCGTACGAGGCCCAGCCGTGGGCGAAGAAGGACGCCCGCGAGCGCGACCGCGCGCAGGACAGCGCGTTCTCGGCCGCGTTCAACGGGTTCTACCAGATCGTGCTGGAGGCCCAGAAGGAGCGGCTCGCGAAGCTCCGGCGCGAGTGGCCGCAACTGCTCCCGCTGCCGGTGGACGGGGCCGACGCGCTCGAGTCCTCACTGGACGACGCCTACACCGCGGCCGTGCAGAGCGCGCTCACGAATCGGTTCGACCTGATGAACGCCCGCGGGCAGGTCGTCGACGCGTGGCGGCAGATCGCGGTGCAGGCGAATTCGCTGCAAGGCGTGTTCGATGTCCGGTATGATCTGAATAGCGGCACCCCGGCCGGTGGGAACAATCCGCTCGCCTTTTCCGGCGACCGGAGCAGCCACCAGCTGACGTTTAAGTCGGAACTGCCGCTGGTGCGCCGGGCCGAGCGCAATAATTACCGGGCCGCGCTCATCGGGTACCAGCGCCAGCGCCGCACGCTGATGGCGTTCGAGGACAACATCGCCAACGACGTGCGCGGCGACCTGCGGGAACTGCGAACCCTCGCCCAGTTGTACCGCATCCAGCAGCGGGTGGTGGAACTGAACTACGCGCAACTGGACAACGCGACGGCGGTGCTGTTCGCGCCCCCGGCCCCCGGCAGCAGCGCCGACGCCGGGAGCGCCGCGGCCCTCACGCAACAGGTGCTGCAATCGCAGAGCGGGCTGGTGAGCGCGCAGAACGGCCTGTACCAACTGTGGGTCAGCTACCTGACGGCCCGGATGAACCTCTACCTTGACCTCGAGCAGATGCCGCTCGACGACCGCGGGGTGTGGTGCGATGAGCTCTTCAACCGAACCGACGGCCCGCCCGGACGCCCCAACGAGCGGCTCCCCGCTCCCAAGCCCGTCGGGCGCGACGAGCGCTAGGCCCAAGCAGCTCCCCTCGGCCCGCGCCGCCCCCGGCGGGCGGCTCGTCCTCGTCGTCGTCACCGCAGTGCTGCTCCTCGCGGGCAGCGCCGCCTCCGGGTGGTGGTTCTTCCTCCGCCCCGCGCCGGCCCGCGCCGACGTGCTCCTCCACAAGGTCAAACTGGAACCGCTGTCCGTGACCGTGACCGAGAAGGGCACGCTCGAATCGGCCGCGAACATCGACATCGTGTGCAAGGTCCGCGCCGGCACCAAGGGGTACGCGAGCACGATCAAGTGGGTCATCGAGGACGGCGCGCGCATCAAGCCCGGCCAGTCCCTCATGGTGCTCGACGACTCCGCGCTCAAGGACCAAGAGGACGAACAGTCCATCAAGGCGCAGGGGGCCGAGGCGACCGAGGTGAAGGCCCGGCTCGACCTGAAGATCGCGGAGAAGCAGGCGGAGAAGGACCTCGCGACCGCGGAGTCGGCGCTCATCACCGCCGAGAACGCGCTGAAGAACTACACCGGCCTCACGTTCGACCCGGCGCGCGCCCCCCTCGCGGCGCTGGGCGGCGGGCCGGTCGCGCTCGTCGAAGCCGGCACGTTCCGCCAGTCCGTGGACGACCAGAGCGGCAAGGTGCGGTTGGCCGAGGCCGACGTCGAACAGTACCGCGAGCGCGCGGCGTGGGCCGACCGCATGGTCAAGCTCTCGTACCTGAGCGCGGCGCAGGCCCAAGCCGAGCGCTCGAAGCTGGAGAGCGCCGTCGAGAACCTGCGCAGCCTCCGCGCCAAACTCGACCAGTTGCTCAACAGCGACCGCGAGCAGACCCTGACGAAGCTCATCCTCGACCGCAACATCGCGCAGATCAGCCTCGAGCAGACGGACCTCGCGGGCAAGGCCAACATCGAGAAGGCGAAGGCCGAACTGCGCCGGGCCATCGACGAGAGCAACCAGCAGGACGAGCGCCTCGCCGACATCAAGAGACAGCGCGCCGAGTGCAAGATCGTGGCCCCGGTCAACACGCCCAAGGACTCCATCGTCGTGTACTTCAAGCCCGAATCGGGGCGGTTCGGGGGCAGCACCAATCAGGGGCTGATCGAGCAGGGCGCGCAGGTGAAGGAGGGGCAGAAGATGCTCCGCATCCCGAACCTGCGGAACATGCAGGTGAACACCAAGGTCCACGAGGCGATGGTGGCCCGCGTGAAGGGCGAGGTGCGCGTGCCCACGTACTTCGTGGACGCGGTTCAGGCCCGGTTCAAACTGAACCCGTACACCGACCTCCTCACCCAGCCGCACGAGGTCGGGGACTGGCTCCGCGACGCGCTCCGCCCGGAGGAGTACCGCACCACGGTCGAGGGGCAGAAGGCCGTCATCCGAGTGGACGCCCTCGCCGGGCGCGTGTTCCACGGCCACGTCCGCACCGTCGCCACCATCGCCAGCCAAGACGCGTGGGCGCCCGACGTGAAGCTGTACCAGACCATCGTCCGCGTCGATCACGAGGTGCTGCCGGACGGCACCAAGCGCCCGGTCGCGTCCGAGGAGCTGAAGCCCGACATGACGGCCGAGGTGACGATCACCGTGGACACCGCCGACAAGCCGGTGCTGACCGTGCCCGTACAGGCCGTGATGGGCGCGTCCGACCTCGGCGGGGCGCGCGAGGTGTACGTGAAGACCGACGCCGGCGAGTACAAGCGCGTCGCGGTCAAGCTCGGCCTCTACAACGAGAAGGTCGTCGAGATCCGCGACGGGTTGAAGGAGGGCGACGAGATCGTGTTGAACCCCAAGGTGCTGCTCGACCCGGCCGACAAGACCAAGACCCGCGACGAGCCGAAGGGCGGCACCGGCGGCGGCACCAACAAGGGCGGCGGCGACGCCCCCAAGGGCGGCGGCGGCACCAAAGGCAAGGGCAAAGCCCCCGCGGCACCGTAGGCACTCCCACATCGTTCGGCGTTCGTCCCGAAGGGACGAACGCCGAACGTGTCCTCTGTCCTCTGCCCACTGCCCCCAGACACGAACCACCGGCACTGCCCACTGGACCGCATGCCCGCAATCGTTCGCATCGTCGATCTGGTGAAGAACTACTACCTCGGATCGCAGACGGTTCACGTCCTCAAGGGGCTGAACCTCGCGTTCGACGAGGGCGACTTCGTCGCGCTGATGGGGCCGAGCGGGTCCGGGAAGTCCACGCTGCTGAACGTGCTCGGGTGCCTCGACCGGCTCACCAGCGGGCAGTACTACCTCGGCGACGTGAACGTGTCCGAGATGAGCGACGACCAGCTCTCGGAGGTCCGCAGCACGTACCTCGGGTTCATCTTCCAGTCGTACAACCTGCTGCCGCAGTACACCGTGGTGGAGAACGTCGAGCTGCCGCTGCTGTATCAGGGCGTGAAGCTGGACGCGGCGACGAAGGCCCGGTGCGTGGCGCTGGCCGAGATGGTGGGGCTGGGCGACCGCCTCGACCACCGCCCGCTCCAGCTCTCCGGCGGGCAGCAGCAGCGCGTCGCCATCGCCCGCAGCTTGGTGAACGACCCGCACCTGATCTTGGGCGACGAGCCGACCGGGAACCTCGACTCGAAGACCAGCATCGAGATCATGGAGATGCTGCGCGAGCTGAACCGGGCCGGGAAGACGATCATCATGGTGACGCACGAGAACGACATCGCGGCGTGGGCACGGCGCGTGGTCCGCCTGCGCGACGGGCGCGTCGAGTCCGACGTGCGCAACGACACCCGCACCACCGCGGAGCTGGGCCGATGAGCGTGGACCTCGGCATCTCGCCGCGCCTGTTCCTGCTGCTGTTCGCGGCCGGGTTCGCCGCGCTCGTCGCGGCCGGCGCGCTGGTCGCGAACCGCACCGGGCACCTGCCGCTGGCCGGGAACTGGGCCAAGTTCCGCCGCAGCGTGTCGCTGGCCGTCAAGAGCCTGTGGCTCCACAAGCTGCGCTCGTTCCTCTCGGTGCTCGGCATCATCATCGGCACCGGGTCCGTCATCGCGCTCATGTCGTTCGGCGAGGGCTCGATGCAGGACGCGCTCGACGACATCAAGCGCCAAGGGGCGACGAACATCATCGTGCGCAGCGTGAAGCCCCCGGACGACTCGTCCACGGCGTCGGTCGGCTGGGTCACGGCCTACGGGCTGACCCGCGACGACCTCGAACAGTTCACCACGTTCGGCGACGCGGTCGAGCGCTGGGTGCCGATGCGGGTGTTCCCCACGCAGGTCCGGTACCTCGACCGGCAGGTGCCCAACGCGCGGGTGATCGCCACCGTGCCCGACTACCAACTGGTGAACAAGCTCGAACTGGCCCGCGGCCGGTTCCTCGTCGACACCGACGACGACGAGTACGAGAACTACTGCGTCCTCGGGTCCGAGATCGCCGAGAAGCTGTTCCCCTACGAGGACCCGGTCGGGATGACGGTGGGGATGCGGACCCACTTCTTCGTGGTCGTGGGCGTGGCGAAGGAGCGGATGCCCACCGGGGGCACCGGCGGGAGCCAAGCGGCCGAGGACTACAACAAGGACGTGTACGTCCCGATCCGCACGAGCCGCCGCCGGTTCGGGGACGTCATCTCGGTGCGCACGTCCGGCTCGCGCATCAACGAGAAGGTGGACTTCAGCCAAGTCACCCTGACCGTGCGGGCCGAGGTCGACACCCCGGAGGGCCGCGCCCGCGTGCAGGCCGTCGGGAACGAGATCAAGGCGATGCTGGACAAGCGCCACCCCAAGAAGGACTACGCGGTTACCGTGCCGCTAGACAAGCTCGAAGAGGCCGAGCGCGCCCAAACGCGGTTCACGGTCCTCATGGGCATCGTGGCCTGTATCTCACTGTTCGTGGGCGGCATTGGCATCATGAACATCATGCTCGCCACCGTGACCGAGCGCACCCGCGAGATCGGCATCCGCCGCGCGCTCGGCGCGAAGCGCAAGGACATCACCATGCAGTTCGTCGTGGAGGCCGTGGTGCAGACCACGGTCGGCGGGCTGGTCGGCGCGGCCATCGGCATCTTCGCCGTGTACGCGGTGCCCGCCCTGTGGGACGTGGTCCGCGTGTGGTCGTGGATCGGCTCCGAGGTGCGGCTCCCCGCGAAACTCCACGTCGGCTCCATCTTCGTCTCGCTCGGGGTCTCCATCCTCGTGGGCGTGGCCTTCGGCCTGTACCCCGCGTGGCGCGCCGCCAAGCTCGACCCCATCGAGGCCCTGCGCCACGTGTGAGGCGAGCAAAGCGCGCTTGGGGTGGCGCACGCGAGGCGCGTGCTGACCCCAAGCTCTCGGGTGTAAGGCTTCGGCGTAAGGACAGGCGCGCCAGCTTTACCCCGCAGGGGTTCGATTCAACAGCGTGGGGTCAGCGAGGCTTTGCGAGCGCCACCCCAAGCGCGCTACCGCGAAGTCGCGAAGACGAGATCAAGGGGCATACGCCCCCGCTCGCCAAACGTCGCTCCCAACCTTCGCGCCTTGCCCGCGGCTGGTACAATTCCCCTGTCACACTCTCGCTACTTTCGTCGAAGGAGGCCCTCTCATGCCCGCGACCGCGACCGACCGCGTGCCCGTGACCGTGCTCACCGGGTTCCTCGGGGCCGGCAAGACCACGCTCCTGAACCACATCCTCACCGCCAACCACGGCAAGCGCATCGCCGTCATCGAGAACGAGTTCGGCGAGATCGGCGTCGACCAAGACCTCGTCATCAACGCCGAAGAGGAAATCTTCGAGATGAACAACGGGTGCATCTGCTGCACCGTCCGCGGCGACCTGATCCGCATCCTCGGTAACCTGATGAAGCGGCGCGACAAGTTCGACTACATCCTGATCGAGACCACCGGCATGGCCGACCCCGGCCCGGTCGCCCAGACGTTCTTCATGGACGACGAGGTTCAGGCCAAGACCACCATCGACGGCATCGTCACACTCGTTGACGCCAAGCACGTCCTCCTGCACTGGGACAGCCACGAGGTGCAGGAGCAGATCGCGTTCGCCGACGTGATCCTGCTGAACAAGACCGACCTCGTGACCGAGGCGGAACTGGTGAAGCTCGAAAAGCTGATCCGCAAGATGAACGCGACCGCGAAGATTTACCGCACCAAGAACGCCGAGACGAACCTCGACCACGTGCTGAACGTGAGGGGCTTCGACCTCGACCGCATCCTCGAGCACGAGCCCGACTTCCTCAAGAACGGCGGGCACCACCACGACCACGACGACCACAAGAAGAAGCACGTTCACGACGCGCACGACGGCAAGGATCACTCGAACTGCGATCACGAACACGACCACTGCGAGCACGACCACGACCACGACCACAAGCACGACGACGCGCACGACGGCAAGGACCACTCGAAGTGCGACCACGACCACGGCCACTGCGAGCACGACCACGACCACGACCACGAGCACAAGACGCACGCGCTGGGCGTGATCGAGGAGCCGGACCACGTGCACGACTCGTCGGTGACGAGCGTGGGCATCACGCTGACCGGCGACCTCGACCCGAAGAAGCTGAACAAGTGGATGAGCGAACTGCTGAAGGACAAGGGGCCGGACATCTTCCGCATGAAGGGCGTGCTGAGCATCAAGAACGAGCCGAACCGGTTGGTGTTTCAGGGCGTTCACATGCTGTTCGACGGCAAGGTCGATAAGCCGTGGGGCAAGACCCCGCGCTCGAACAAGCTGATCTTCATCGGCCGCAACCTCGACCGCGACGCCCTCACCGAAGGGTTCAAGAGCTGTCTCGTCTAGAGTTGATGATTGCAGATTTGTGATTGACGATTGAAGGCAGCCGAAGCGCGGCTTCAATCGTCAATCACAAATCTGCAATCTGAAATCTCCGCGGCTTTCAATCATCAATCACAAATCTGCAATCTGAAATCTCACATGGCTCGCATCAACATCTTCGGCAAGGCCGAGAACCGCTTGCGCCCGGTGTGGCAGGCGTCCGTTCCCGATCACGCCATCGCGCTGGCGTGGGCCCCGGACGGCGCGCGGCTCGCGGTCGCCGCGGTCAGCGGTCCCGTCGTGATCTTCGACGCCAACACGGGCAAGCCGCTGCACCAGTTGAAGGGCCACGGGTTCGGCACCGCGGCCCTCTCGTGGCAGCCCAACGGCAACTTGCTCGCGTCCGTGGGTCAAGACAACAAGGTCCGCCTGTGGGACACCGCGAGCGGCCAAGAGGCAATGGCGCTGGACGCGGGCGCGAGCTGGGCCGAGAAGGTGGTGTGGCACCCCAGCGGCCAGTTCCTCGCGACCGCGGCCGGCAAGAAGGTAAAGGTGTGGAGCGCCGCGGGCGAACTGGTGCGCGAGCTGCCCCCGCAGGCCGGCACCGTGATGGACCTGAAGTGGCGACCGGGCACGAACCACCTGTCGCTGCTGGCTTACGGCGCGGTCACGACGTACGACCCACTCGCCAGCACCGACCCGGTGAAGGTGCTCGCGTGGAAGGGCTCGCCGCTGGCGCTGGCGTGGAGTCCGGACGGCAAGATTCTGGCCCACGGGAACCAAGACTCGACGGTCCACTTCTGGTACTACGACGAGTCGCGCGACCTGCAAATGTGGGGCTACCGGACGAAGGTGCGCGAACTGGCGTGGGAGTTCTCCTCGCGCTACCTCGCGACCGGCGGCGGCCCGGTGGTGTGCATCTGGGACTGTCAGGCCGGGCCGAACGGCCCCGAGGGGTCGAAGCCGACGATGCTGGTGGGCCACGGCGAAGAATCGAACCTGACGGCGCTGGCGTACCAGTCGCGCGGGTTCCTGCTGGCCTCGGCCGCGCTCGACGGCCGGGTGATCCTGTGGCAGCCGACGAACCGCAAGGGCGCGCAGGTGGGCGAGTTCCAGTTCGCCGGCGGCGAGTCCTCCGCGCTGGCGTGGAGCCCCGACGACAAGAGCCTCGCCGCCGGCTGCGGCACGGGCGCGGTCGCGGTGTTCAGAGCGGGGTAGAGTTGCGAGCGCCACCGCGGCGCGAGCGCTCGGGCCAATCACCTTCCGCGACACGCGCCGGCCCGCTCCCTGCCGGTCGCGGCCCTATCGCCGTCGCGCGCCGTCGCGCTTCACCCTCTCACTTGCTCAGGCCGTTGGCGTCGAGCCGAACGGTTTTCAGCGCGTTCGGGAAGCTGCGGCCGTACTCGGCCTTCGCGTTGAAGTCGCCGGTGATCGCCACCACCACGCTCTTCGTCGCCATCGTCGCGTGCGGGATCGCGTACCACAGGTGCTTGTTGTCCGCGAAGAACGCCGCGGCCCCGGTCGGCTGCGTGACCACCAGCGGCAGGAACTTCGCCTCGTGGTCGTCGAACCACACGACGCCCTTGTCGCACACCACGCCGCCGAACTCCTCGTTCGTCCACAGCGCGGCCCTCGGCTCGCCCATCGCCTCGGTCGGCCACTTGTACAGGACGCGGTTCGCGCTCTCGCCGAGCGGCAGGCCCATCACAGCGACCTCCTTGCGCGCGGTCTCGAACACGTACACCAACCGGCCCGGCGTGTCGCTCGCGGCCAGCGCCAGCGAGCGCCCCACGTCGCCGCCGAGGTCGTGCTGGCGCACCCGTTCGAGGCCCGGCTGCGCCCGCACCTGATACAGCGTGCCGGCCACCGCGACCACCACCGAGCCGTTGCCCTCGGCCTTCGTCACCGACTGCCCGAGCGCCACCTTGCCGGGCGCGCCGCCCATCGGCGCGAAGTCGGAGTTGGCGACCGGTTTCTTGGTGGCGAGGTCGTAGAGGAGCACCTGCCCGGCGGTGGACACGAAGACGACGTGGTTCGGTTCCGGGGCGAAGAACGCCGCGGCGACCCCGGCCTTCGCGTGGTCCGGCTTGTCCGCGTAGGGGGGCACGTCGCGCGCGGCCTCCTGCCACTTCCCGTCGTTCAACTTCCACACGCTCAACTTGCCGACGATGGAGGCGAGGAACATCGGGCCGGTCGTGGAGGTGTACAAGTCGACGATGGGCGTGGTCGCGCCGTCGCCCTCGTACTCGAGGCGCGCCGCGGCGATGCGGTTCCCGGCCGGGCCGTAGGTGTCGAGCGCGAGGCGCTCCTTCTTGTTCCCGGCCTCGGGCGCGAGCTGCACCAGCACGTAGGTGTCGCCGGTGGCCGGGTCGAGCGGCGGGAACACGCGGCGCACGCCGGCCACCGCCACGTCCAGCACCGGCTGGCTGTTCGGCTTCACCTTCGCCGGGTCCGAAACCGCGCCCTTCGCCGGCGGCATCCCCGCGGTGATCGTCCGCAGCCCCACCGGGAGCTTGGCGTAGGGCCGGCCGCCCGGCGGCGGTTCCGGGTCCTTCTCCTTTTCCTTGTCCTTCGGGTTCACCGGGTCCGGCGGGATGCCGGGCTGAATCTGAATCCCGTCGTCCTTCTTCTCATCCTTCTTGACCTGCTCCGGCTCCTTCTTGTTCTTGCTGTAAACGATCACCGCGGTGATGCCGAGCGCGAGCGCGAGCGCGCCGATGCCGCCGGTAATGGCGAGCGCCTTGACGCTCCCGCCCTCCTTGCGCTGGTAGCGCGGCTTCTCGTCGTCGCCGTCGTCGCGCTTCTTCTTCTTCTTCTCGTTGCGGTCGTCGTCGTCGTCGTCGTCGCGCTTCTTCTTCTTCTTGGCGCGCGGCTCGTCGTCGTCGTCGTCGTCGTCGCGCTGCTTCTTCTTGGAACGCGGCTCGTCGTCGTCGTCGTCGTCGCGGGCCTTCTTGTCGCGCGCGGGCGGGGCGTCGAACAGGTTCGCGAGGGTGAACGGGTTGTCGACCGCGGGCGTCTCATCGGATTCCGGCTCCGCGGCGGGCACGTACTCCTGCTCGGCCTGCTTCGCTTGCTTCGCGGACTTCTTGGCCTTCGGCTCGTCCTCGACCGGATCGGGCTTCTTGGGCACCGCGGGGAGCGCGGGCTTCGACGGCGCGGGTGCGGGCGCGGCGGGCTTGGGTGCCGGTGGCGGCGCGACCGGGGCGGCAGCAGCCGGGGCGGCAGCAGCCGGGGCGGCAGCAGCCGGGGGCGCTTTCGCCGCGCCGAAACCGCCCTTCGCGGGC
>VGZJ01000147.1 GCA_016872595.1 Planctomycetota bacterium | reverse complement strand
CGCGAAAAACGAAACGGGGGTAGGGGGCGGTGCGCCTGGATCGGCCGAATGGGTACTTCTGCGGCCCGGAACACGCTCATGACGACGAGAAACGACTGTCAGACATCCGCTACTGAATAATCCGGGCTGTACCTGTTCAGCCACACCAAATCCGAGAAGGACGGGCGGAACAAGTACTGCCTGGTGTGCGAGCGGACGCTGGTGAAAGCCTACCTCGCGCGCAAGTCGGCCGAGGCGAAGGCCGACACTGCACCGTAACCCGCGGTCACCTCCGCTTCCGCCCGTTGAGCATGTAGTGAACGGTGTTGGTGCTCACCGGGGGTTGTTCCATGGTCGCGATCGCGGCGTAGCTCATTCCCTTGTCGCGCATCTTCCGCCACTTGACGGCCCGCTCCTTGCTCGCGTCCCGGCGCTTCCCTGCTGCCTTGCTCCGAATCGCGCGCTGGTCGTTGCCGGGCACGATCTCTTCCCACACGCTCGGCTCGACCCCGGCGAGCGCGGCCTCCAGGGCGCGGGCGTTCTTCTCGACGCGGATGTCACCGGCCGGAGCGGTCGTGACCAGCTCCCGCACGACGAACGCGCCGGGGTACTCGCCGCCCGCCCGCGTCCCGACCCGCGGCCGGTATACGAGCGTGAAGTGCTGGAACTTCTCCCCGCCGGCGAACACAACCTGGACGTGCGCGACGCGCGGCCCTGTGGCTTCGGGCAGAAACAAACACCACACCCCGGCGAGCATCCGGCGGAGCACCGCGCGCAGCTTCACGCGGGCGGCGTCCTTGTCCGGGGCGGCGGCGAGCGCCGCCGCGATGGTCTTGAACTCGCCCCAGGCGTCCGCGGTCGGGGCGGCCTCCCGCCGCTGCGCCTCGGCCAACTTCTCGGACTCGTCCTTCCGTTCCTCTTCCAGTTCGTGAACCGCGTCGATGATGACCCCGACTTCCTCCTCCACCTTCACGCGGGCCTTGAGCCGCGCGAGCTGCGCGTCGATGTCCTTCACCTTCGCCTCGATCGCCGCCGAATCGGTCGCGGGCCGCTCGGCCGTCAACATGATCGCGCGCGGGTCGATGCCCACGAGGAAGTTGAAGAGCGCCGACTCCAGCGCGTCGAGCGAGAACCCGACGTGCCGCGCGCCGCGGTTGGTCGCGGCGTAGGGCGCGAGGTACCGCGTCCTCACGCCGTCCCGCCGGTACTGCATCAGGTGCAACCGGCCCAGCGTGCGCGCGTCCCAGATGATGCCCGAGAAGACGTTCGTGAACTCCTTCGCCGGACGTCCGGCCTTGCCCGTGCGGGTCGCTGTGGCCGCCTGCGCCGCGAAGAACGTGTCCTGGTCGATGGCCGCGGGGTAGTAGTTCGGGATGGCCGGGCCGACCGCTTTACGCTGGAGCGACGTGCCGCCCTTGCCGCGCTCGCGCGGGGTGAACTCCCCGAACGTCTGCCGGCTCTTGAGCAGGAGCTTGATGTACGACACGTTCCACGCATTGCCGAACGGCGACACCTTGTCCGCGACGAGCCGCTTGAGGACCGCCCGCGCGCCGTGGCCGTCGGTCGCCAGGCGGAAGACGCGCCGCACCACCTCGGCCCGCGCGGGGATCAGAACGTACTTCGCCGCGTCGCCCTTGCCCTCCACCCGGATCCAGGCCGGGCACGAGCGGGAGATGACCGTCTTGTTCTCGGCGGCGTCCTTGCGCTTCGCGGCCCACGCCTGCCCGACGCGATCCGACTTCCGCTCGCTCTCCTCGGCGGCGCGTTCGAGGATGAGCTGGATCTCGAGCGCCCCCTTCGACAACCCACGCGTCGCCTCGCGGTCGAACTCGCGCTCCGGGCTGAGGGTGACGATCTTCACGTCGGCCTTCAGGATGCTCTTGATGAGGTCGTACCCCTCGTCGATGCCCTGCCGGCTGATGCGGTCGAAGCTCTCGACCACGAGCACCGAGCCGGGCGCGACCTTCCCCTCCTTCACCGCGTCGAGGAACGTGCGGAAGTTCCCGACTGCGGCGTTCTTCCCCTTGAAGGCGGAGACGCCTAGGTCGCGGAGCGAGAGCGTTTGATCGAGCATCCAGCCGCGACGCTGGCAGTACGCCTGGGCGCGCTCGGTCTGGCGGCGGAGGCTGTCGCCGTCCGCTTGGGCGGCACTACTGAAGCGGATGTAGGAGTAGGCGACGGTGGGGCCGGCGGGCCTGATTTGCGGGGCTTTCATAATGGCTCCTCATCGGGCGTTGACCGGTGGGGGCATTATAAGAAATGGGTTATCTCATTGTCATGAAATAGCCGCTGGCGCTGTGGGCGTTGTCGTTGGTGGAAACGGCACGCAGGATGGCGATCTTCTCGGTCCACTTGCTGGCCCGCACCATCGTCTCGCCGACGATGAGGCCGGGCGTGGCGGTGCGGATCACGCCGAGGTCGCCGCGCGCCTCCGCGGGCGAATCCGGCTTCGGGTCCCACGTCTCCTGTTGCGGCGGCGCGCCGAGCAGGAACAGGATGATGACGCTCTTCGGCCGCTTCGCGCCGCTCGCTTCGCGCGCCTTCAGCAAGTTCGGCAACGTCAGACCGAGCGCCCCGAGCGCGAGGGCGCTGCGGCGGGTCGGGCCGGGGCAAGAGACTGGCGGGAGAGGGGGCACTTGAAGCCCTTGGGTGGGAGTGCGCGGGGGCGCGACCGGCGGATACACCCAGTATGCCGCGCGAGCCGCCGCGCGTGAAGCGGAAACCGCGCCACGCGCGGCGGCGCGCCTTCTCATTTCTCGAAACTACCCCCGCCCGGCGGGGTTCGATACACTTCGATTACCCCGCCCCGCGCGCCGATTCGCACCCCGGAGCCGCTTCCGTGCCCCTGCTATTTGCCGTCACGCTGTTCGTCAGCGCGTCGCTGCTGTTCATGGTTCAGCCGATGGTCGGCAAGCTGGTGCTCCCGCTCCTCGGCGGCAGCCCGGCGGTGTGGAACGCCTGCATGGTGTTCTTCCAAGCGCTGCTGCTGTTCGGCTACCTGTACGCCGACCGACTCACGCGCATCAAGGACACCCGCAAGCAGTGGACCGTTCACCTGAGCGTGCTCGCGCTGCCGGTCACGGTGTTCGTGCTGTCCGCCGTGTTCGGCCAGCGGCACCTGCCCATCGCGGTCGCCGAGAGCCTCGCGCCCTCCGACGGCTCGAGCGCGATTCTCAGCGTGCTGCTGATCCTCACGGTCGCCATCGGCATCCCGTTCTTCGTGGTGTCCACGTCGGCCACGCTGTTGCAGAAGTGGTTCACGTACACCGGGCACCCGTCGGCGCGCGACCCGTACTTCCTGTACGCGGCCAGCAACTTCGGGAGCCTGATCTCGCTCCTCGGCTACCCGATCTTCATCGAACCGAACATGACGCAGGGCCAGCAGACGTGGTTCTGGGCGGTCGGGTTCGTGGCGCTCGCGGGCCTGATCGCGTTCTGCGGGCGCGCCGCGGTGAACCCGCTCGGCGTGCCCCCGCAGGGGAACCAAGGGCGGCAGGGCAACAAGCAGCAGGCCGCGCCCACCCCGGCCGCGCCGGACGAGCCGCCGCCCACGTGGTTGCGTATGGCGAAGTGGACCGCGCTCGCGTTCGTGCCCAGCAGCCTCATGCTCGGCGTCACGTTCCACATGACCACCGACATCGCCAGCATCCCGCTGCTGTGGGTCGGGCCGCTCGCCCTGTACCTCATCACGTTCATCATCGCGTTCAGCCACCTGCCGCCGTGGTTCCGCATCCTGATCGGCAACCTCGCTCCGGTGATGATCCTGCTGCTCGTGTTCCTGATGATCTCGGACGTGAAGCCCGGCACCGGCCTCGAACTGCTGCTCTACAACCTGACCTTCTTCGCCGCGGCGCTGATGTGCCACTATGAGCTGGCCCGCGACCGCCCCAGCCCGAAGTACCTGACGCAGTACTTCCTCATCATGTCGTTCGGCGGTGTGCTGGGCGGCATCTTCAACTCGCTCCTTGCCCCGGTGATCTTCACCCACGCCTACGAGTTCCCGCTCGCGCTCATCGTGGCGTGCCTGATGGTGCCGACGCTCACGGCCGCGGACGCCGGCGGCACCCCGGACGCGGCCAACCCCAAGGGGGCGCAACAGGCGGCCAACGCCCCGGCGAGCGCCGGTACGACCGCCGCCGGCCCCAAGCGCGAGCAGATTCGCCTCGCGCTCGACATCGTGATCCCGGTGCTGATCGGGCTGGCGTTCTGGCAACTGCGGAAGCTGCCGGACACGTTCGAGTGGTACGCGAAGATGCTCCGCAACATCGCCGAGGCGATGCCGTGGAAGATGGCCCCGAACACCGTGTACATCATCATCTCGTACGCGGTGCCGGTGATGGTGTGTTTCTTCTTCGTGGACCGGCCGCTGCGGTTCGCGCTCGCGGTCGCGGCCATCTTGGGCCCGGTGCGGGTGAACTCCGACAACACCAACACTCTGTACACCGAGCGCAGCTTCTTCGGCATCCTCAAGATCGAGGAGCAGCACTCGCGCCAGTTCCTGCTGGACCGGGCCAAAGACCCCGAAGACCCGCCCATCGTGCGCGACGCCGAGGGCAAGCCCGTGGTGATGGGCAAGTACAAGTACCACCGGCTGGTTCACGGCACCACGTTGCACGGCACGCAAGTGGCCGAGCACGACCGCCACGTGCTCGACGACTTCCAGCGGCTGACCGCGGGCCACGGCTGGGACAACATCGCGGTGACCGGCGCGCAGGCGGCGTTCGACGCGCGCCAAGAGCCGCTGACGTACTACCACCGTACCGGCCCGGTCGGGGCCATGTTCGGCGAACTGACGCGCCGCGGCAAAGATAAGACGCACGTCGCGATGGTCGGCCTCGGCACCGGCAGCGTGTCGTGCTACGCCCAGAAGGGCCAGCGCCTCACGTTCTACGAGATCGACCCGGCCGTCATCCGGCTGGTCGCCGAAACCGACAAGTACTTCTCCTACGTGAAAGACGCCGAGCGCCGCGGGGCGCTCATCGACTTCCGCAAGGGCGACGCGCGCCTCAAGCTGAAGCAGACCGACGACAAGTATTCGCTGCTGATGATCGACGCCTTCAGCTCGGACTCGATCCCGGTTCACTTGCTCACCAACGAGGCGATGGGGCTGTACCTCGACCGCCTCACCGACGACGGCATCCTCGCGCTTCACATCTCGAACAAGTTCGTGAAACTCGAGCCCGTGGTCGCGGCCATCGCCGAGCACCACGGACTCGTGGCCCGTGTGTGGAACGACGACGCCGAGCGGCAGCACGGCAAGACCGCGTCCAGTTGGGTCGTGCTGGCGCGGAAGCGCGAGCACCTCGGCGAGCAACTCTGTTCGCCGGTGGGCGACTACCTCGGCAAGCACGGCGACGTGCAACTCATTGAGATGATTCTGCACCACTACCCGGACGCGCGGCCCAAGCAAGAGTTGCCGTTCGAGATCCTTCCGGACGGCACCCGCAAGGAACTACCGGCCCGCAAACCGGTGCGCGACTCGGTTCAGGAGTGGCTCGACAAGCGCACCGGGGACGCGCAGGCGCAACTGTTCGCCGCGTGGCTCCGCAAGGCCGACTCCGAGCGCGACACGCTCATGCGCGTGCTGGTCCGAACCACCGGCTACGGGTTCCGCCCGGTGGACGGGTTGAAGGGCGTGGACAGTTGGACCGACGACTACGCCGACGTGATGCGCGTTATGATGATCCCCGAGTTGCAATCGCTGCGCGAGTTCTTCGGGCTGCCGACGCCGGTGAAGCGGTGATCGGCTGGACTCGCGACCTGTCGCCCGCAAAGCCGGGCTTCAGGGCCGCTCCGGGTGTCGTCGGGGCCAGCGCGCGGGCCGCGGTCCACTCGCTGGCGCGCGCGGGTACAGCGGGACTCGCGGCCTGTCGCGGCGAAGCGCCGCTTCACGGCCGCTCCGCGTGGGCGGTCGATCAGTTCTGCGACCGCGACCTCGCGCGCGTCGCGCCCTGCGCGCGCAGTATCAACTACCCCGACGACATCCCCGAACTAGCGAAGCAGTTCCCGCCGGGACCGGTCCTCTACACCGGCGGCCTCGAAAACTACCCGCACATCGTCGCCGAACTCGCGCGCACGCGCGAGCTGTGGGGCAACACGCCCGAAGTGCTGGGGCGCGTCCGCGACCCGTTCCGCATTCGGGCGATCTTCGCTCGTGCTGGCTTTCCGGTTCCGTGCATCGTTCCTCACCGTGACGGGTGCCCTTCTGAGGGCCGATGGTTGCGAAAGCCGCTGCGTTCTGGCGGCGGCCTCGGAATCCGCTTCGCACAACCGGGCGAAGCCGCTTCGCCACAGCACTACTTTCAGAAGTTCGTCGAAGGCCCGCCGATGTCGGCGCTGTTCGTCAACGACCGGCTATTGGGTGTCACGGAACAGCTCATCGGCGTGCCGTGGCTGCACGCCGGCGGGTTCACTTACTGCGGTAACATCGGACCGGTTGTAGCACCGCTTCACACGGCGCTGATTTCGGGCTTCGTTTGCGAACAAGGGGTGCTGGGAGTTTGGGGTGCGGACTTCCTGCCGACCGGAACGGGGCCTGTCGTGCTCGAAGTGAACCCGCGATACACGGCCGGCTTCGAGGTTCTTGAACTCGCGACCGGCACACGGCCGCTTTCGGTTGCGAACAAGCGGCGCTGGGAACAAGACGGCCACGGACTTCCGCCACTGCCAATCGAGTATTCAACGGTCGGCAAAGCCGTCTACTACGCGCCGCACGCGCTCGCGTTCCCCCACAGTGGGCCGTGGGACGCGGACCTCGCGGGCGACTTCGACCCGTGGCGCGTGCCGGGGTTCGCCGACATCCCCGACGCCGGCGCGCGTGTCGAAGCGGGCCACCCCGTACTCACCTTCTTCGCGCGCGGCACGTCGCCCGCGGACGTGCGCGAGCGGCTACAATCACGCGCGGCGGAACTCGATACTCTCTTTCAGGAGCACCACGCATGACACTCAACGAGCGCGCCCAACTGGTCGCGGACGAAGTCGAACGCAACGCCGCGCGGCTCCGCGTCAGCGTCTCCAAAGTCGCCGGGGCGCGGGTCATCGACTGCGGCGGAGCGGTGCAAGGGTCGCTCGCGGCCGGGCTGCTGCTCGCGCGGGCGTGTCTCGCGGACATGGGCGAAGTGGCCTACGTGCCCTGCCCCGTCGCGGAGGTCGGCGGCCCGGCCGTGCAGGTGACGACCGACGACCCCGTTCGCGCGTGCCTCGCCTCGCAGTACGCCGGGTGGCAGGTGAGCGCGGGCAAGTTCTTCGCGATGGGGTCCGGGCCGATGCGCGCGCTCGCCGCGCGCGAAGAGGTGTTCCAGCACATCCCCGGCAAGGAGGAGTCGGCGTTCGCGGTCGGCGTGCTCGAAACGCACAAGCACCCGACCGAGGACGTGATCGCGGCAATCGTGGCAAAGCTGCCGCCCGTTGCGGAGCACCTGACGCTACTCGTGGCCCCGACCATGAGTATCGCGGGCACGACGCAGATCGTCGCCCGCTCGGTCGAAACGGCGCTGCACAAGCTCCACGAACTGAAGTTCGACGTGAACCAAGTGGTGAGCGGATACGGCGTGGCCCCGCTGCCGCCGGTCGCAATGGACTTCGTGCAGGCCATCGGCCGCACCAACGACGCGATCCTCTACGGCGGCAAGGTCACGCTCTGGGTCCGCGCCGACGACGAACTGCTCGCGCAGATCGGGCCTAAGGTGCCGTCGAACGCGTCGGCCGACCACGGCGCGCCGTTCGCCGAAGTGTTCGCCCGCTATAACGGCGACTTCTACAAGATCGACCCGCTGCTGTTCTCCCCCGCGGAAGTGGAGTTCCGCAACCTGAAGAGCGGCAAGTGCCACCGCTTCGGCCGCTGCGAGCCGACGCTGTTGCGGAAGTCGTTCGGTCTTTCAGCGTAGTCATCATGCTCCGCGTGGTGGTGCGATATCCGCCCGGTTGCGATACCGCATACCAAGAACACATGCCATCACGGCATCACGCGGAGCGTGATGACTACGATAACGGCATGCGAATCGCAGTTCTCTCCGGCGGAACGGGCTGGCACGTTCAGGACGTGCTGCGGGCCGCGCGCGAACTGGGCCACGACGCCGCGGCGCTTGACTTCCGCGCGCTCGGCGCGAGCGTGAATGTCGGGGCCGACACGCTCGCGGGGTTCGACGCGGTCCTCGTGCGCACCATGCCGGCCGGGTCGCTCGAACAGGTTGTGTTCCGCATGGATCTGCTTCACGAAGCGGTCGCGCGCGGCGTGCCGGTAATGAATCCGCCGCGCGCCGTCGAGGTCTGCGTCGATAAGTACCTCACGACGGCGCGGCTCGCGCGCGCCGGGATCGCAACCCCCGCGACCGTTGTTTGCCAGAAGAGCGACGACGCGATGACCGCGTTCGCGCACCTCGGCGGCGATGTCGTGCTAAAGCCGCTGTTCGGGGCCGAGGGCCGCGGGATGTGCCGCATCACGGACGCCGAAACGATGTGGCGCACGGCGCGCGTGCTGGAGCAAACCGGGCAGGTGATGTACCTGCAACGCTTCGTGCGGCACCCCGGTTGGGACTTGCGGGCGTTCGTGCTGGGCGGGCGCGTGATCGCCAGCATGCGCCGCGTCGCGGGGAACGACTGGCGCACGAACGTCGCGCAGGGCGGCACCGCGGAGCGCGTCACCCTGAGCGCGACCGAAGAGCAACTCGCCCTGCGCGCCGCGGAGGTCGTGGGGTGTGCGGTCGCGGGCGTCGATCTGCTCCCCGGTCCCGACGGCGAGTTGTTCGTGATCGAAGTAAACGCCGTCCCCGGTTGGAAGGCGCTCGCCCCGACCTGCGGCGTCGATGTGGCGAAGGAAGTCGTTCGGTTCCTCACGCGGGAGGCTCTGTAATGGGCTACCGTGGCGAATACGAAATCGCGTCCGCGATTCGCACCGCATGCGTTTGGGAAGCCACGGCGCGCAAGGTCGGGAACGTCCACCGCTACCGCGATTTCACTACTTCGACATACCTCGACTTCGTTCTCTCCGCGGGAATCGCCGCCGATTACCTCACCGATACCTTCGGGAGCGCGGTTCGGATGCGCCGCGACTCTGGGCGCGTGGGCAATTCGATCCGACACACAGTCCGCATGACGCGCGACGTTGTCGGAACGAACACCAATCTCGGAATCGTGATCCTGCTCGCACCGCTTGGTAGCGTTTGGGTCGAACCCGATTCCGGGGTCCGGGGGGGCGAACTCAACCAAGTTCTCGCGAACCTCAATGTAGAGGACGCGCGCCACGTCTACGAAGCGATCCGCGTCGCGAGCCCCGGCGGGCTTGGCGACGCACCGGAACAGGACGTGCGCGAGGAACCCACGGTCACGTTGCTCGAAGCTATGAAGCTGGCGGCGGATCGCGACATGGTCGCGCGGCAGTACGCCAACGGGTTCGCGGACGTGTTCGACTTTGGCGTGCCGGCGTTCGTGGACGCGCTCGCGCGGTTCGGCTGCGTCGAGGCCGCCATCATCGATTCGCAACTGCGCTGGCTCGCGACTTACCCGGATTCGCTCATCGCCCGCAAGAACGGCACCGCGATTGCGGAAGATGTTCAGCGCCGCGCCGCGGAGGCGCTGCGCCTCGGCGGGATCGCCACCAGCGAAGGCCGCGCCGCTGGCGTTGCGCTTGACAAGCACCTTCGCAGCGACGGCAACAAGCTGAATCCCGGCACGACGGCCGACCTCATCACCGCTTGCCTGTTCGTCGCGCTACGGGAGAATAAGGTAACGCCCTCTGCCCCGTTCCGCTGGGACGTACCCGACTGGCTGTAGCACATGCCGACCGAGCGCTTCAAAGTTCGCGTGACCAAAGACCATCTGGTGTTCTGCTGCGGGCACTTCATCAGCTTCCGCGGCCACCAGTGCGAGCGGCTGCACGGCCACAACTACCGCTGCGCCGTCGAGGTCGAGGGCGCGCTCCAAGAGGATTACTACGTCTTCGACTTTATCGCGCTCAAGACCCGCACGAAGGAGATCACGGACGAACTCGACCACCACATGCTGCTGGCGACCAAGAACCCGGTCATCGCGGTGGACGCCACGCCGAAGTGCGTGCAGGTGAAGTACGAGGACCGCGAGTGGCAGTTCCCGCGCGGCGACTGCATTCTGCTGCCGATTGAGAACACGACGGCCGAACTGATCGCGCGCTACATCGCCAACCGGCTGTTGGAATCGCTGCGCACGCACGAGAACTTCACGCCGGACGTGCTACGCGTCGAGGTCGAAGAAGGGCCGGGCCAGTCGGCCACCATCGAGTGGCGCGCGTAGCGCGGGCCGGGCCGCACATTTTCCCTAACTGGGCGCTTGCGGAACCTTTGCGCGAGCGTCACAATTCGCACAGTTGGCATGACGCCGACACTCGCACAACCCAACACAATCTCCCGGCCGGAACGGACGCCGCGCCTCGTCACGAGGACACGCACATGAACCGTCCACTCGGCCGCCGCGACTTCCTCGCCACCACCGCCGCGATCGCGGCCACCGCGCTGTCCGGAGCGCCGGTCTTCGGCGACGACAAGCCGAAAGCCAAGCTCAAGAAGGCCGTGAAGTACGGCATGGTTCAGGTGAAGGGCGGGGACCACCTCGCGCGGCTCGAACTCGCCAAGAAGTGCGGGTTCCTCGGCGTCGAGATCGACAGCCCCGGCACCGGCGACCTCGACGCGCTCGTGAAGGCCAGCAAGGAAACCGGCGTCGTGATCCACGGCGTCATCGACTCGGTCCACTGGCGCGACACGCTCTCGCACCCCGATGAGAAGGTCCGCGCGAAGGGACTGGCCGCGCTCGAAGGCGCGCTGAAGGACGCCAAGACCGTCGGCGCGGACACCGTGCTGCTCGTGCCCGGCGTCGTGAACAAGGAGGTCAGCTACGAACAGTGCTTCGAGCGCTCGCAGGCCGAGGTCAAGAAGGCGCTGCCGTTGGCCGAAAAGCTGAAGGTGAAGATCGCGATTGAAGTGGTGTGGAACAACTTCATCACCAAGCCCGAACAGCTCATCGAGTACGTGGACAGCTTCAAGAGCGAGTGGGTCGGGGCGTACTTCGACACGTCGAACATGATCAAGTACGGCGTCGCCCCCGCGGACTGGATCCGCAAGCTCGGCAAGCGGATGCTCAAGTTCGACTTCAAGGGCTACAGCAAGTCGAAGCAGTGGGTGAACATCGGCGAGGGCGACGAGGACTGGCCCGAAGTGCTGAAGGCGCTGGCCGAAATCGGCTACAACGGCTGGGCCACGGCCGAAGTCGGGGGCGGCGGCGAGGAACACCTCAAGAAGATTTCCGCCGCAATGGACAAAGTGTTGGGGCTGGGTTAGTGGTTAGTGGGCGGTGGGCAGTACAGACAGAAGACCAGAGCCAACTCGGTTTTGGTCTTCTCTCTGTACTGCCCACCGCCCACTAACCACTGACACTCGCCGTTAGGCGCGCGGCGGGAGTTTCCACGAGCCGGGGCGCGGGGCCGGGGTCGCGTCCATCGGCTTGCCCAGCGCGAAGTTCTTCGGCGTGATGTCTTCGGCGGACGCCAGCGCGTCGGCCCACTTCAGCGTGGTGCCGGAGGCGTAGCAGGCGTTGCGCCCGAGGATCGCGGTGAACGTCGCGTCGGTCACGTTCTTCAGTTCGTTCAGCGGCGCGCCGGCCCGGATGCTGTTGAGCAGGTCGATGTGCTCCTGAACGTACCCGCTCAGCGCCTTCTCGTCTTCCAGCACGTCCTTACCGTTGATCGTGTACGCGGAGCCGTCGCGGGTGTAGGCGAGGCCGGTGCTGCCGATCACGGTTTCGGACACGTCGTCCTGCGGCACCGGGAAGTGCCGGCAGTAGCTGGAGAGGCGCACGCCGTTCTTGTACTCGAACTCCACCGCGAAGTGGTCCCAGATCTGGCCCGCGTCCTTCGGGTCGCCGGGGTGCCGGAACGCGCGCCCGCCGAACCCCACGGCCTTGATCGGGTGGTCGTTCAGCGCCCAGTTGACGACGTCGAGGTTGTGGACGTGCTGCTCGACGATGTGGTCGCCGCAGGTCCAGAGGAAGTGGTACCAGTTCTTCAGTTGGTATGTGCTGTCGGCTTGGCCCGCTTCGCGCTTCTTGTACCACGGCTCGCGGCCGTTCCACGCGCACCGTGCGGCGCGGATCTCGCCGATGCCGCCGTCGTGGACCCGCTTCATCACCTCGATGTAGGGCTTCTGGTGGCGGCGCTGGGTGCCGGCGACGATGGCGATGTTGGCCTTCTTCGATTCCTCGACCAGACCGTAGCACTTGCGCGCGCCGGTCGCGTCGACGGCGACGGGCTTCTCGCAGAAGATGTGCTTCTTGGCCTTCACCGCGGCTTCGAGGTGGAACGGGCGGAACCCCGGCGGGGTCGCGAGAATGACGAGGTTCACGTCGGTCGCGAGCAACTTCGAGTACGCGTCCAGCCCGTCGAACGTCGTCTCCGGCGTGACCTTCATCTGCTTGACGAACGGCCCGAAGTGCTCGTGGTCCGGGTTGTTGAACGCCTTCACCGCGCTCGCGGTCTGTTCCTTGAAGGCGTCGGCGACGGCGACGATCTCGACCTTCGGGTTCGCCCCGTTGATCTTCGCCTCGGCCTGTAGGATGTTGGCCACCGCGCCGCGGCCCCGGCTGCCGCAGCCGATCAGCCCGACCTTGATGGTCTCGTTGCCGGCGGCGAACGCCCCGGCGAAGTTGCTCGCCATCGCGACCCCGCCGACCGCGGCGGAAGCCTTCAGGAAGTCTCGACGGTTCGACATGGTACCTCCACGGAGAATGGGAGAAGCTCGAGTAACCGCGACCCGAAGGGGAGCGCGGCCCTCACTCGGACACCTTCACAACCAGCGGGCGCAGCCCTTTCAGTTCGGGCTGTTCGTCTTCGGCCAGAACGACGCGGAACCCGATCACGTCCATGCGGGTGAGCCACCAGATGCTCTGCGGTTCCTGCGGGTCGTGCCGCATCCAGCTCTTGTCGGACACGCGCCGCGCGGCGCTGCGGAGCTTGTCGGGCGTATCGGCCCACGAGCCGCCGCGAACGACGTGGGACCACTTCTTCGCGGTCGGCACCGTCACGGGGCGAACGCTCAGGTCGAGCTTGGCGCGGGTCGCGTAGATGTCGGGAACGTGTTGATCGAGGGTCCATTCCCACACGTTGCCGTACATGTCGTACAACCCGAACGGGTTGGGCTTACGCGTGGCGACCGTGTGTGTGGTGCCCTTACGGTGGTCGTCGTCCGGTGAGTTCGTCTTGAACCAGCCGTGCTCTTCGAGTTCCTTGATGTCGGTGCCGAAGCAGTACGGCGAATCGCCCTTACCGCCGCGCGCCGCGTACTCCCACTCGGCCTCGGTGGGCAGGCGGTAGTTGCGCCCGGTTTTCTTCTTGAGCCACGCGCAGTACATCATGGCCGCGTGGTGCGTCATGCACATCGCCGGGTGCCCCTCGCGCTCGTGGCCGTAGGTGGCGTCAACGAACGTGTTCGTGGGCCGCGTGACCGCGTCGCGGGGGAGCTTCTTGGCGTCCTCGTCGTTTGCCAACAGGTAGTCTTCGTCGAACCAGAATACGTCGTACTCGTCCCACGTGACCTCGCACTTTGCCATCCAGAACCCGTTCACCTTGACCTTGTGGCGCGGCCCCTCGTGGGCCTCGCGCCCGGCCTCGGTGTCCGGGCTGCCCATCGTGAACTCGCCGCCGGGCACCCACACCATCTCGAACTTGGACGCGGTATCCACGCGCCGCCACTTGGGGGGCTTGGCGTCCGGGTCGGTGATCTCCTTCTTCCACGCCTTCGTGCTCTCGGTATAGTTCTTGCGCTCGAGCTTCGCCGGCACGGGCGGCTCCGCGACCTTCGGCGCGGGCGTCTTCTCTTCGGCGGGAGCGAGCGCGGCCAGCGCGAGGGCCGGAATCAGCAGAGCGAAAGTGGTGTATCGAAGTGCCATGTCTGCTAGATTCTCCGAAGGGGCGAGCTGTGTCAACCGTGCGGGGCGCGCAAATGATCTGCTTCGGCCTACTTTGCGCCGGATTGTGCCATCTTAGTACGGCAAGCGGCGCGTGGCCGACGAAAGCGCCGAACCCGGACGCGGCCCCGCACCAGCGGTTCGAGTTTGAATCGAAGCACATGGGCACGACGTTTCGCGTCGTGATGTACGCCCCGGACAAGCCCACCGCGACGGGGGCCGCGCGCGCCGCGTTCGAGCGCGTCGCGACCCTCGACGCGACCTTCAGCGATTACAACAAGAAGAGCGAAGTGATGAAGTTGTGCGAGACCTTCGCCACCAAGGTCGGGCCGCCCAACCACGCCAGCGACGACCTGCTCGCCGTCTTGCTGAAGGCCGATGAGCTGTCGCGCCGGTGCGACGGGGCGTTCGATGTCACCGTGGGGCCGGTGGTGCAACTGTGGCGGCACGCGCGGCGCACGCAGGAACTCCCCGACCCGAAGGAGTTCGCCGCGGCGCGCGCGCTGGTCGGCTACGGGAAGATCAAGATCGACCCGGTGAAGAAGACCGTTCAACTTCTGACGCCCGGAATGCAGCTCGACTTCGGCGGCATCGCTAAGGGCTACGCCGCGGACGAAGTGCTGAAACTGCTGCGCGAGAAGTTCAACATGAAGGTGGCGCTGGTCGCGGCGTCGGGCGACATCGCCTGCGGCGACGCCCCGCCGCTCACGGACGGCTGGAAGGTGGACATCGCGCCGATTTCCAAGAACCAGAAGCCACGCACGCTGACGCTCAGAAACGCCGCGGTCAGCACGTCGGGCGACCTCGAACAGTTCGTCGAGATCAAAGGCGTGCGGTACTCGCACGTGCTCGACCCGAGGACCGGCCTCGGGCTGACCGGGCGGCGCAGCGTGACCGTGATCGCGCCCAACGGCACCGCGGCCGATAGCATGACCAAAGCCGTGAGCGTGCTGCCGCCCGAACGCGCGCTGAAACTGATCGAGGACACGCCGGGCGCGGCGGCGTACATCGTCATTCTGGACAAGGACGAGAAGCCCGTTATTACCGCGAGTAAGCGGTTTCCCAAGTCTCCCAACCCGTGAGGTGCGCGATGGAAGAGCTAATTAAGAAGGTCAGCGAGAAGGCTGGCATCAGCGGCGATCAGGCGAAAACCGCGGTGTCGAGCGTGATCGAGTTCATCAAGGGCAAGGTGCCGATGCTCGGCGACCAGATTCAGGGACTGCTGAGCGGCGGCGGTGAGGGCGCGAGCCCGGTCGACGCGCTCAAGAAGAAGTTCGGCTTCTGATTCTCACATATTCCGCGCGCTTTCATTCCGCTCTCATCGACGCACGGGTAACACTAGACTCGTTGCGCAATAGGTGTTGGTTCAGTCGCACTTCGGCCAGACGATCCTGTGTGGTCGTTACCCGTACATCCGGTTGTGGAGTCCGGCGACGTTCTTCATCATCACCGTGTGACGACGGGGCG
>VGZJ01000146.1 GCA_016872595.1 Planctomycetota bacterium | reverse complement strand
CGATAAGCGGAACTGCTTGGTAAAACTGGGTTTACGTCGTTGACGTTGCAATTGACGCAACCCCGCTTCCAAGAAGGACTTAAGTAAGGTTTTTCCCCTTATCGTGAAGAAGGTCTAATGTGTCCGTGCGGGAGCGCCGAACGATGGCGACCGAGAACGACCCGACCGCGAACGCCGACGAGGCGACCCGCCAGCTCTACCTGATCGAGGGCCGGCTCGCGACGATGGCCGAGCAGGTCGAGGTGATGCGGCAAGAGGTGGTGCGGTACCGCGCGGCCCTGCGCCCGTGGATGCCGTGGAAGATGTGGGCCCGGCACCAAGTGCGCGCCCTGCTAGGGCTGACGCCGCAACTCGGCCGGCTCGCGTTCGCCGCGGCCCCGCGCAAGTTGTACGTGCCCGCCCGCTACCACTGGAAGCCCGCGCTCACGAGCCCGCCCCTCATTTCCGTCGTCACGCCCTCGTTCAATCAGGGGCAGTTCCTCGGCGCGACCCTCGAGAGCGTGCTGAACCAAGAGTACCCGCGCCTCGAGTACGTGGTGCAGGACGGCGGCTCGACCGATTCCACCGCGGACGTGCTCGCGCGGTACAAGAGCCGCCTGCACCGCGCCGAGATGCGCAAGGACAACGGGCAGTCGCACGCCATCAACCTCGGGTTCGCCGGCACCACCGGCGAGATCATGGCGTACCTGAACTCGGACGACCTGCTCCTGCCGGGCGCGCTCCACGCCGTCGCCAAGTTCTTCCAAGACAACCCCGCCGTGGACGCGGTGTACGGGCACCGCGTGATCGTGAACGAGCGCGGCGCGGAACTCGGCCGCTGGGTGCTGCCCCAGCACGACGCCGAAGTGCTCACGTGGGCCGACTACGTGCCCCAAGAGACGCTGTTCTGGCGGCGGCGCATCTGGGACAAGGTCGGCGGGATCGACGAGAGCTTCCGGTTCGCGATGGACTGGGATCTGCTCCTGCGGTTCCAAGACGCCGGCGCGAAGATCCGCCGCCTCGGGCGGTTCCTCGGCGCGTTCCGCGTTCACAGCTCGTCGAAGACCGTGACCGTAGTGAACAGCACCGGCATCGCGGAGATGGGCCGGCTGCGCCGCCGGTGCCACGGCCGCGACGTGACCCCGGTCGAGGTCCACAACGCGGTGAACCGCTACCTGTGGCGGCACTCGTTCCTAAACCGCCTGTACCGCCTCGGCCTGATCCGCTACTGATCGCGCGCTTTTTCCGATTGACACGCCGGCCCGCGGCGCGACACTGGCGGCACCCCCGGAGGTGCCGCCATGTTCCGTTTCGCCGTCGCGCTTCTCGCGCTCGCCGCGCCCGCGCTTCCCGCACGCGCCGCGGACGATCCGCGCAAGCCCAACATCGTCTTCATCGTGGCCGACGACCTCGGCTGCTTCGAGTTGGGCTGCTACGGCCAAACCAAGATCAAAACCCCGAACATCGACAAGCTCGCGGCCGGCGGCCTGAGGTTCACCCACTTCTACGCCGGGTGCGCCGTCTGCGCGCCGTCGCGCTGCGCCCTCATGACCGGCAGGCACATGGGCCACGCCCGCGTGCGCAACAACGTCCAATTCAAGAAGGGCGAAGAGGGCCAGTTCCCGCTCCGCGCCGACGACGCGACCGTCGCCGAGGTGCTCAAGGCGCAGGGGTACGCGACCGGGGCGATGGGCAAGTGGGGGCTGGGCAACTGGGACACCACCGGCTCGCCCATGAAGCACGGGTTCGACCTGTTCTTCGGCTACAACTGCCAAGCCCACGCCCACACCCACTACCCCAAGCACATCTACCGCAACGGCGAGCGCATTGAGTTGAAAGACAACGACGGCGCGACCGGCAAGCAGTACACGCAGGACCTGTTCGAGGCCGAGGCGCTCACGTTCATCGAGAAGAACAAGGCGAAGCCGTTCTTCCTGTACCTGCCGTTCACGGTGCCGCACGTCGCGGTGCAGGTGCCGGACGATTCGCTCGACGAGTACAAGGGGAAGTTGGGCGACGACCCGGCGTACGACGGCAAGAAGGGCTACCGCCCGCACCCGGCCCCTCACGCCGGGTACGCCGCGATGGTCACGCGCATGGACCGCACCGTCGGGCGCGTCGTGACGAAGCTGAAGGAACTGGGCCTCGAAAAGGACACGCTCGTGATCTTCACCAGCGACAACGGCCCGACGCACAACGTCGGCGGCGCGGACTCGGACTTCTTCAACTCCGCGGGCAAGTTGCGCGGGCTGAAGGGGAGCCTGTACGAGGGCGGCATCCGCGTGCCCTTCATCGCGTACATGCCCGGCACGATCAAGCCCGGCGCGACGACCGCGGCCCGGCACTACTTCCCCGACGTACTGCCGACCCTGTGCGCGTTCGCCGGCGCGAAGGTGCCCGCGGACCTCGACGGCATCAACTTCCGCCCGCTCCTGACCGGGGCGAAGCAGACCGCGCACGAGTTCCTGTACTGGGAGTTCCCCGGCTACGGTGGGCAACAGGCGGTGATCGCCGGCGACTGGAAGGCCGTGCGGCAGGCGCTCGGCAAGGGCGCGGTGAAAACCGAACTGTACGACCTCGCGACCGACGAGGGCGAGAAGACCGACGTGGCCGCGAAGAACCCCGACGTGCTCGCGCGGCTCGAAAAGCTGATGAAGGACCAGCACACCCCGAGCGCGGACTTCCCGCTCCAAGCCATCGACCCGCCCGCGAAGAAGTGACCGGCGAGTGGCCGTGGTATCCCGGCCGCCTTCGCCGCGCTCACCCCCCCACGGCGGCGAACACGGCGTCGAGCAGGTGGTCGGCGCGGAACGGCTTGCGCAGGAACCCGGCCAGCCCCTTGCCCTCGAACCCGGCCGTGGCCTCCTGTTCGGCGAACCCGCTCATCAGGACCACGCGCACGTCGGCCCGATGGCGGCGCATGGCGCGGTAGGCGTCGGCCCCGTTGAGGCGCGGCATGGTAAGGTCGAGCAGTACCGCGGCGAACGCGCCGGGGTCGGCGGCGAAGGCGTCGGCCCCGGCCCGCCCGTCCGGGGCGAGGGCGACCGCGAACCCGCTCAGTTCGAGCACCTTGCGGGCGAACACGCGCACGTCTTCCTCGTCATCGACCACGAGCACGTTCCGCCCGCGCCCGTCGCGGGCCGGGACCGCCGGCGCGGCCGGGGCCGTCGCCGCGCCGTCCGCCAGCGCCGGCAGCAGCACCTTGAACGTCGTCCCCTTGCCCACCTGTGAGTACACCTTGATCGCGCCGCGGTGCGCGCGAACGATGCCGAGGACCGCGGTCAGCCCCAGCCCGCGCCCGGTGAACTTCGTGGTGAAGAACGGGTCGAACATGCGCTCCCGCACCTCGTCGGTCATGCCGCACCCGGTGTCCGACACCTCGAGGTACACGTACGGCCCGGCGGGCAGTTCCGGCGCGCCGACCTCGGCGAGGTACCGCGCGTCGGCGTCGATCAGCCCGGTGGTCAGGGTGATGACGCCGCTGGTCGCGCCGATGGCGTCCGAGGCGTTGGTGATGAGGTTCATCACGGTCTGGCGCAGTTGGGTGGCGTCGGCCAGCACCGGGGGCACGCCGCTGGTGAGGTTGAACTTCAGCACGGCCTTGCGCGAGATGACCGTGCCGAGCAGTTGGGCCATCTCCTCGGTCAGCGCGGTCAGGTCCACCGGCTGCACCACGAACTGGCCGCGCCCGGCGTAGGCCAGCATCTGCTGGCACAGGTCGGCGGCGCGCTGCGACGCGGCCTCGATGCGCTTCAGGTCCTCGTTCACCGGGTCGCCCGGCGGGAGCCGCATCTGGGCGAGTGACGCGTACCCCAAGATACCGGTAAGGAGGTTGTTGAAGTCGTGGGCGATGCCGCCCGCGAGCACGCCCAAACTCTCCAACTTCTGCGACTGAAGCAGTTGGCGCTCGTACTTCTGCTGCTCCTCTTTTACGCGCAGGTCGGCCTCGAGGGCCCGCCGGGCGTCCTCGGCGGCCCGGCGGTCGGTGACGTCGCGGCCCACGGCCTGAAGCTCGACCAGCGCGCCGGCGGGGTCGTAGAACCCGCGGTTCACGAACTCCATCCAGCGCACGCGCCCGGCCGCGTCGTACACGCGGTTCTCGATCACCACCACCGGGTTGGCCGCGCTCATCGTCTTCAGCTGAGACTCGACGAGGGCCACGTCTTCGACGTGTACCATCGGCTGCCACCCGTGGCCGAGCAACTCGCTGGTACTCTTGCCGAACACCCGGCAGTAGACATCGTTGACGAACGTGAACGTGCCGTCCCCCTTGAACCGGCACACGACCTCGGTCTGGTCTTCGACCACGCGCCGGTACCGCTCCTCGTTGGCCCGCAGCGCGTGCCGCGCCGCGACCTCCGCGGTGACGTCCGCGGAGACCCCGACGACGCCGACCACCGCGCCGGCGGCGTCGCGCTGCGGGGCGAGCCGGACCTTCATCACCACCGGCCCGGCCGGGGTGGGGAGCGTGGCCTCTTGGACCTGCGGCGCGCCGGTCGCGAGCACCTCGCGCACGGTCGCGTCGAACTTCGCACCGAGCGTCGGGGGCAGCCCGATCTCGGCCATCGTCCGCCCGAGGATCTGGTCGCGGTCCCGGCGCATCACCCGGCACCCGGTGGCGTTCACGAACGTGTGCCGCCCGGCGCTGTCGAACGCGAACACCGGGACCGGGGCCGCGTCGATTAGCGCGAGGAGGTCGTGCGGGAACTGCGGGGGATACGGCATGTGCGCGGTCCCGGTGGGCGGGTTGCTTGGATTCTATCCCGCCCGGCGCGACGCACAAACGGAAACGCGACCGCCCGCGCGGGAACCCGCGCGGGCGGCGACGAACTTCGGGCCGGGGTGTCACTATTAATGCCGGAACAGGAACTCGCGCGTGTTGATGAGCGCCCACACCACGTCTTCCCACGCCTTCCGCTTGTCGTCGCGCTTGTTCACGTGGTCCAGCGCGATCTGCTTCTCGTCGTCGAACGGCGCGCGGTTCAGGGCCGCGTAGTACAGCTCCGTCAAGATTTCGTCGTCCTTCATCTTGGCCGCGAGCAGCTTGCCGAGCCGGTTGTTGGGGTTCCGCACCTTCTCGTTCACCGTCGGGCCGTTGATGAGTTGGAGCGCTTGAGCGAGGTTCCCGTCGCTCTCGCGCTCGCACTCGCAGGCCAGTTCGCGGGCCGGCTGGCCGAAGGCCTTGAGGAACGGGTGGTTCACCTCGCCGTCGGGCAGCGCGGTCGCCCGCGTGCCGGCCGGTAGCCCGGCGAACTTCTCCGGCACCGCGGTGAAGTCGCAGATCGCGTCCAGCAGTTGCTCCGCGGTCAAGAGCTTCGTAACCGTGTGCGAGAAGTACTTGTTGTCGTCCTTGTTGAAGTCGTTCGGCTGCGCCGACAGTTGGTACGTCCGCGACTTCATGATCGTCTTCACCAGCAGTTTCATGTCGAACTTGTTCTTGGCGAAGTCCTTCGCGAGCGCGTCGAGCAGTTCGTCGTTGCACGACGGGTTGGAGTCGCGGAAGTCGTCCACGGGGTCCACGATGCCCTTGCCCATCAGGTGGAACCACACGCGGTTGACGACGGACTTGCCGAAGAAGGCGTTGTCGCCGGAGGTGAGCCAGACGGCGAGTACGGCGCGGCGGTCCTCGCCGGGCTTCACGTCGGCGTCGCCCACGCCGATGTACCGCGGCTTCATCACCTTGCCGGTGCGCGGCTGGCTCACCTCGCCGTCGCGCGCGGTGTACACCACCTCGGCGGTCGCCGGTTGGCCCGGCGGCTTGGTGCCGATGGTCGGTTCGGGCTTGGTCTTCACGCGGGCGAACCACGCGGCCATGCCGTAGTAGTCGTCTTGGCTCCACCGCTCGAACGGGTGGTTGTGGCACTTGGCGCACTGCATCCGAACGCCGAGGAACAACTGCGCCGTCGTCTCCGCGAGCGCGGTCGGGTCCTTGGCGATGCGGTAGTAGTTCGCCGGCGGATTGTTGTACGTGTTACCGTTCGCGGTCACGATCTCCTGAACGATCTTGTCCATCGGCGTGTTCTTCTGGAAGTGGTTGCGGAGCCACGCCTGCATCCCGTAGCTGCCCTTCACCTGAATCGTCTTGCGCGAGCTGCGCAGCACGTCGGCCCACTTGAGCGCCCAGAAGTCGGCGAACTCCGGCGTATCGACCAGCGCGTCGATCAACTTCTCGCGCTTCTTGGTGTCCTTGTCGGCGAGGAACTTCTTGGCCTCGTCGGTGGTCGGCATGCGGCCGATGCAGTCGAGGTACGCGCGGCGCACGAACTCGTAGTCCTCGCTCAGCCCGCTGGGGGCGATGCTCATCTGCTTGAGCTTGTTGAAGACGTGGGTATCGACGAAGTTCGTTTCCGGCGGGTTCGGCCACACGAACCCCTCGCGCGGTTCGAGGTAGGTGATGCGGACCGCGACCAGTTCTTCGAGGTACCGGCACAGGATCGCGACCTCACCGGCCCGCTTGAACTCGACCATGCCGGTCGGGGTCACGTCGGCGATGCTGGGGTCGCTGCTGCTGAACACCGTGAGGCGGGTCACGTCGCGAACCACGTCGCCAAAGGTGCCGACCACCGCCAGTTGCTGCCACTTGCTCGGGGCTTTGAGCAGGCGCGCGGCGGGGGTCACGTCGATCTTCTTCAGCGCCGGCAGTGTGGGCGCGTCGTCCTTCAGCCCCTCGGCCAGCCACGCGGTCATCATCTCGCCGGGCACGCTGGTCGCGCCGAACCGCTGCCCGCCCTCGTGCGGCACTGCGCCGATGCCCTTCATCAAGACGAGGCTCGCCTCGGGGTTGTGCTTGCCCGTGCGCCGGCCGAACTGGTCGCGGGTCAGTTGGAGGAAGTCCGCGGCCGGGTCGAACCCGCGCAGCGACAGTTTGAACCCGTTCTTGCCGCTCGGGGTGCCGTGGCACGCGCCGGCGTTGCACCCGCCGACGTTCATCGACGCGATCACGTCGTGGCGGAAACTGACCGGCGCGGGCTTGTCCATCCCCGACACCGTGACCGGGATGCGGCTCTCTTTGCCGTTCGCGGTGACGATAACGGTCGCGGTGCCGTCCTTCTTGGGCCGCAGGTACAGCCCGTCTTGCAGTTCGACGACCCCGGCCGGCTCGACCTTCGTCTCGACGACGCCGGTCAGGTCGCGGGCGGTGCCGTCGGCGTACTTGCCGCTGACCACGAGTTGCCGCGCGTCGCGCACGCCCGACAGCGTGACCGTGGCCGGAACCACTTCCACCACGGTCGGCTGGCCGATCACGGCCTTGCGCTCCCCGGCGTCGGTGGGCGGCGCGGCGAGCGCGGGCGCGGCGGCGAGCACGGCGAACACGAGGGCGGCAGGAGAGCGGGAAACGCGCATCGGTAAGACCTCGCGGGTACGGAGAGCCGGGCCGGGGAGCGCCCGTCGGGGGGGTGAGGCAGTGGCGGGCGGTCGAAAACCATCATTAGCATAAACGGGCGCGGGTCGCCGGGCGAGAGGAAAATGCCGGCGCGCCGGGCGCGGTGCAATGAGCACACCCCGGCGGAGGCAGACATAGCGTTTCGCGACTTCGCGTACCCCGATGTCATTACTCAGTTCGCACTGACCGAGAGCAGCGCGGACCTGTTCCCCGGGGTGCCGGAACTGCCGGCCAGCGCCGCGCTGCAAACCTTCTTGGGAACGAACCTGACGCTGGCGAACCTCATCAACACCGAGAAGGCGCGATCCGAACGTTGGTCGCGCCGGTGCTGAGCGAACTGTGGAGCCGGGCCGGGGGGCGGATCAACCTGTTCTCTGGCACCGAGTTTCCGGCCGACCCCGACGCCGGGCTGACCGGGTTCATCGATTTCCTGATCGGCCTCGGCCCGCAACTGTCGCGCGTCTCCACACCCTTTGTCGTGGTGTTCGAGGCGAAACGGGACAACATCGCGGAGGGGTACGGCCAGTGCATCGCCGCCGCCGTCGGCGCGCAGCGGTTCAACCAGCGGACCGGGCGACCGGTCGAGACGATCTACGGGTGCGTGACCACCGGAATCAACTGGAAGTTTCTGCGCCTCGAAGGGAACCGCGTCACGTTCGACATGCCGGAGTACACGATCCAGCAGCCGAACCGCTTGCTCGGCTTGCTCGCGCACATGATCGGGCTGCCGCCGGCCCCGGCTGTGGCTGCGTAAGCATGTACGCCAATTACCCGATCTTCTCCAAGTAGTGATCCATTTCATGCTCCTTGACCTGAAACCACTCCTCGCCTTCCGCGAACTTGGTCTGAGCAATGTTACTGAGACCCATCGCGCGGATTAGTAGCGCTTCAACATCGCGGATGACCGTAGCAGGGGCACCGACGGCGACTTCAGCGAGGTCTCTTAACTCGCGGATCCCGTATTCGGGGTGCGCTTCAGAACCTGTCGAAACCCGAACCACGAGAAGCGATCCCACATGTCCGCGTGGCCATCCCCCATGTGATCCTTGAGTCGTTTTCCCAGCCCTTGTTCAGTGAGGCCGGTGTAGTAGGGACCGTAGTTGCCGTAGAGAATGTAGATGCCGTGTTGCTCTCGGAAGTCTGCGAGGGTCAATCCTGGCAGATTCATCCCCTGCCCGCCGAGAAGTCGAAACTGTCCCCGATTGCCAGTCCCCGGATACCAGTTGACTTCGTCAGCGCGCCAGAAGAGCCCGTAGTTCTTAATGAACATCGTTCGCCGCTCCGAACGTTTGTGCGTTCACCTTGCCTCAGAACTGCTTCAAGAACCGCAGGTCGTTCTGCCAGAACAAGCGGATGTCGTCGATGGCGTGCTTGAGCATCAGCATGCGCTGCGGGCCCATGCCGAACGCGAACCCCGTGACCTTCTCCGGGTCGTACCCGCCGGCGCGCAGGACGTTCGGGTGAACCATCCCCGCGCCCAAGATTTCCAGCCAGCCGGTGCCCTTCGTGAGTCGGTCGCGGTTCGGGTCGTCCTTCGGCCAGTCGATGTCCACCTCGATGCTCGGCTCGGTGAACGGGAAGTAGCTGCTGCGGATGCGCACTTGGCGTTCGGGGCCGAACATGCGCCGCGCGAACGCGGTGATGGTCCCCTTCAGGTCGGCCATCGTCACGCCCTCGCCGATCACCAGCCCTTCGACCTGATAGAACTGGATCTCGCTCCGTGTACTGATGGCCTCGTTGCGGTAGCACATGCCCGGCAGGATGACGCGAATGGGCTTGCCCGCGGCCTCGCGCATGACGTGAATCTGGCCGGGGCTGGTGTGGGTCCGCAGCACGACGCCCGGCGTCGTGGTGAAGAACGTGTCCCACATGTCGCGCGCCGGGTGGTGCGCGGGCATGTTCAGCAGCTCGAAGTTGAGCTCGTCGGTCTCGACCTCGCGGGTGCGGTAAATCTGGAACCCGAGGTCGGCGAAGATGGCGTAAATCTGGCGCAGGATTTGGGTCGCGGGGTGCAACCGGCCGCGGGCGCGCGGGCGGCCGGGCAGCGTCACGTCGTAGGGGTTCGTCGTCAGGCCGCGCTGGAGCTCCTCTTCGTTCTTCGCGGCGAGCGCGGTTTCGTAGGCCGCGGTGAGCGCGGCCTTGACGCGGTTGGCTTCCGCGCCGAACGCGGCCTTCTGGTCTTTGGGGAGCTTCCCGATCTGGCCCATCGCGGCCTTCATCTTACCGCTGTCGCCGAAGTACTGTGTGTTCCACGCGCGCAGCGCCGCGGCGTCGCCGCACGCGGCCAGTTCCGTCAGCCCTTGCGCTTCCAACGCCTGTAGCTCGTTCATGGGTCGCCCTTCCGCTCGCGTGTTGAGCAGACAGGATACGACCGGCACGGGTTCGTGACAGGGCGGGCTATTTCGCCGCGTGCAGCCCGGCGATGACGGTCTCCAGAAACTCGCGCGCGCGCTTGGCGAGCGCGTCCACGCCCTCGGGCTTCTCCGGGCGCGGCAGCAGCGGGGCGAAGATGTTCTCGCACGACAGCGACATGGTGCGCCCGGTGAACGCGACCGGGTGCAGCAGCTTGTAGTGGTCGATCTCGCCGAACCCGGGGCCGCAGTCCTCGTCCTTCGGCCAGTTGCGGTGGTCCTTGATGCAGAAGCTGCGCACCTCGCTCGCGCACAGTTTGATGTCCGGGATCGGGTCTTTGTCGAGGTAGTCGAGGACGTTACCGGCGTCGTAGTTGACCTTCACGTTGGGGTGATCGACCTCCTTCGTGATGGCCGCGCACGCCTCGCCGGTCCCGGTTTCGCCGCCGTGCTGTTTCACCACGAGCAGCACGTTGTTGTCCTTCGCGACCGGGCCGAGCGCCTTGAATCGCTCGACCCACAACTTGTGGTTGCCGCCCTTCGTGTGGCCGAACGTGAGTACCTGCGGCACCCCGGCGGCCCCGGCTTGCTTGATGCGGTGCGTCAACACCTCAAGCCCGTCCTTCGCTTCGGGGTAGATGCCGCTGAACATCATCACCGGCTCGAGGCCCATGTCGCGACACTTCTTCGCCAGCTCTTTGGCCTTGTCGGGCGCGGCGTCGCGCGCGAGCACCGGCACGCGCTTGCCGTCTTCCATGTGATCGGTGCCCCACGCAACGAAACTGTAGCCCGCGCCCTTGATGCCCTCCAGCGCGCGCGCCAGCGTGAACCGCGAGTACACGATGGTCATGCACGCGATCTGAAACTTCGTCGGCGTCTTCACCTCATCGGCGCAGGCGAGCGGGGGGCGTAAGCCCCCTGTGATTGCGGCAGTAGCACCGAGGAACGTGCGGCGGTTCATGGCGGGTCCTCGCGTGGGGGAGGGGAGTGCGGGCGCGATTGTACCGTCACGCGCGGCGCGCGCCGAGGATCACGTCGGCCGCGCGGCGCACCGCGTCACGCGCGCTGGCGCGCGCTTGGGCGCGCACGTCGGGTGGGCACGCCCGCTGGTAGAGTACGTGGCACATGATCGCGGTGCCGAGGTTCGCGTCCGGTTCCGCCGCGCCCAGCGCGAAGGCCGCCCGGCACTGTGCTTCGGTCAGCGGGGCGCGCTCCTCGCTCCAGTCGCGGAACGCGGCCCAGAGCCAGTGGCGCGCCGGGCGCGGCGGCCCGCCCGCGGCGATGCGGGCGAAGTCGGCGGCGCTGTCCGGCGTCACCACGCCGGCCGCGAACCACGCGGGCGGGAAGTGCGGCGTCATTCGTGGCCCACGTGCGCCGCGCGCCCGGCCAGCGGGTACAGTTCCATCATGCCGTAGCTGGTGTCGGCCATGCCGAGCGCGCGGTAGGTGGCCTGCGCGCGGGTGTTGTCCGCTTCGAAGTAGAGGCGCAGGCCGATGACCGCGGGGTCGGCCGCGGCGCGCGACTCGATGGCCCGGTACAGCGCGCGGAACACGCCCCCGCGCCGCGCGCCCTCGGCAACGTACACGCTCTGCACCCACCAGAACCAGCCGTTGCGCCAGTCGCTCCACTCGAACGTGACCATGATCTGGCCGACCACTTCGCCGCCGCTCTCGGCCACGGTGTAGAACCCGCGGGCCGGGTCCGCGAGCACGGCGCGCACGCCGGCGCTCAGCACCGCGGGGTCGAGGCGCTTGCGCTCCGTCTCCCACGCGATCGCGGTGTTGAACGCGACCAGCACGGCTTCATCGGCCGCGGTCGCGGGGCGGATCGTCAGGCTCATGAGGGGCGCTCCTGTCGCGGGCCGGCGCTCGTGGCTTCCCGTTCTGGCATGGTACGCTAAGACAAGCCCGAAACGAGGGGCCACCGCATGGACCTGAAGGCGTACATCCGCGACGTGCCGGACTTCCCCAAGCCCGGCATCCTGTTCAAAGACATCATGCCGCTGCTGGCGTCGCCGCCGGCGTTCGCGCACGCGATTGACGCGCTGTGCGCGCGGTACGCCGCGACCGGCGTGGACGCGCTCGCCGCGGCCGAGGCCCGCGGGTTCCTGTTCGCCGCGCCGATGGCCCTTCAGATGAAGAAGCCGCTGGTGCCGCTGCGCAAGCCGGGTAAGTTGCCGGGCGCGACGCGGAGCTTCAAGTACGACCTCGAGTACGGCTCGGCGGAACTGCACGTTCACGCCGACGCCATCGCGCCCGGCGCGCGCGTGCTGCTGATCGACGACGTGCTCGCCACCGGGGGCACGATGGCCGCGGGGTGCAACCTCGTGGAGCAGGTGGGCGGCGTCGTGGTCGGGTGCGCGTTCCTGATCGAACTGGCGTTCCTGAACGGCCGCGCCCCGCTCGCCGGGCGCGACGTGTTCAGCCTCCTCACCTACTAGCGCGCGGCCCCGGAACCTATGGCCACGTTCCCCTGCCCGTCGTGCGCGCGGCCGCTGGAAGCGGACGACACCCACCGCGACTGGACGGTGCGGTGCCCGCTGTGCGCCACCGAGTTCGTGCCCGAGCTGGTCGCGCCCGCGGCGTTCGGCCCGCCCGTGACCGAGGCCGACCTCGCGCGCGACCACGACGAGGCCCGCCAGCGGGCGTTCGGCCCCGGCATGTGCCTCGAACTGAGCGGCTGGCTGTTCGGGTTCGTCGCCGAAGTGGGCGCGCTGTTCCGCACGCTCAGCGGGCTGATCGAGCTCGACAACCCCGCGATGCAGAACCCGGCCGACCCGCCGGAACTGAAGATCGCCACCGGCATCCTGTCCGGCCTCGTGGGGGTGCCGTACGCGCTGGTGCTGGTGCTGGGCGGGCGGCACCTGCGCGAGCTGCGCAGCCGCGGCTGGGCGACCGCGGGCGCGATCACCGCGGTGTGCTCGTTCGTGCTGTTCTACGTGCTGTGCGTGTGCGCCGTGTTCCCCATCGGGTTCGGTGTGTGGGGGCTGATCGCGCTGAACCACCCCGCGGTGCGCCGGGCCTTCGAGCCGGACACCCGCGCCGAACTGTTGGAGTGACGGGCATCACAGCACCAGCATCGCGTCGCCGTAGCTGAAGAATCGGTACTCGCGCGCGACGGCCTCCGCGTACGCGGCGCGCAGCCGTTCGCTTCCCGCGAGCGCGCCGACCAGAAGCAAGAGGGTGGTGCGCGGCAGGTGGAAGTTGGTGACGAGCGCGTCGACGACCCGGAACGCGAACGGCTCGTGGATGAACAGGCCGGTCTCGCCGCAGAAGGGGTTTGCGAAGCCGCGAGCGGCTTCGGTCGCCGCGCTCTCCAACGTGCGCGTCGTCGTGGTGCCGACGGCGACCACGCGCCCGCCGCGCGCCTTCGTCGCGCGGACCGCGTCCACCGCGGCCGGCGTCACCTCGCACCATTCGCGGTGGATGACGTGCTTCGTCGGGTCGGCTTCCTTCACCGGGGCGAAGGTGCCCAAACCGACGTGCAGCGTGACGCGCGCCGTGCCGATGCCGCGGGCCGCGAGCGCGTCGAACACGGCGGGCGTGAAGTGCAGCCCCGCGGTCGGCGCGGCGACCGAGCCGACCGCGTTCGCGTACACGGTCTGGTAGCGCTCGCGGTCGGCGCGTTCTTCCTGCCCCTTGCGGATGTACGGCGGCAGCGGGACGTGCCCGTAGCGCGACAGCAGCTCCGGCGGCGCGCCTTCCGCGTCAGGCTCCATCAGCCAGTGGCGGTCCGCGGTGCGACCGCGCAGCACGAGCCGCAGGCCGGTGTCGGTGACGAACGCCGCGCCCACTTCGGGGTAGCTGCGCGTCTGCGCCAACATCTCCCACGGCCCGGCTTCGGTGGCGCGGAGGAACAGCCCTTCCCACTTCCCGCCGGTCGATTCGCGCCGCCCCACCACGCGCGCCGGCAGCACGCGCGTGTCGTTCAGCACGACGAGATCGCCCGGCGCGAGCAGGTCCGGCAGATCGCGGAAGACGCGATGCTCAATCGCGCCGGTGGCGCGCCGCACAACGAGCAACCGGGCCGCGTCGCGCTCGGTCGCCGGGTGCTGCGCGATCAGGTGTTCGGGCAGGGTGTAGTCGAAGAAGGGCATGACGGAAAGCTAACAGCTATCAGCTTTCAGCCAGAAGTGTGCGTTCTAGCTGTTAGCTGTTAGCTGTTAGCCGTTAGCTGTTAGCTGTTAGCTGTTACTTGAAGCTCTTCAGCATCGCGTCGAAGTCTTTCTTGTGCTTCTCGACGGTCTTGGCCGGGCCGCGGAGCCAGATCGAGGCGACCGCGCCGTCGTCGTCCTCGAACACGACGTAGATCTGCCGGTAGTCGGGCACCGGCGTGCCGTCCTTCGCCATCGGGAACGGCTTGCGGATGAACGTGCCCTTGATGTCGAGGTACACGCCCTCGAACTTGCCGACCTTGAACTTGTCCTTCTTGGTCTCGACCTTCTCCGCGCCCTTCGCGGGCTGGAAGTTGTTGAGCTGGCGCGTCAGGTTGGCGTCGATGCCGCCGCCGCCCTTGGTGAAGAACGCGACCACCTCCGCGTCCTCCTTGTCGCCCTCTTCCTTGGTGATCTTGAACTGCGCGACGCGCAGGCCGAGTTTGTCCATCGGCACTTCTTTCTTCCACACGGCCGGGGCCGCGGACTTCATCCCGGCCCATTCGACCGGCGTGGCTTTGTCTTCGGCCCAGAGGCCGACCGTCGGCACCGCGAGCAGCGCGGCGGCAATGACCATGCGCATGGAAACGTCCCCAGAGTGAACAGCGTGTCGGACACCGGGGACATTGTAGGGCGCGGCTAATCGGCGGCGCGCGGCAGCGGCGCGACGGCCCGCGCGGGCGCGGCCGGTTCGAGCGGCTCGGTGGGGTCGAACGGCGTGCCGACCGGCTCGTGCGGCTTCGGGTCGAGGAGCGGTTCCACGTCGGTCACGTCCACCACGGCCGCCAGCACGACGGGCTGATCGGACGGTGCCACGGTCGGTTTCGGTTCCGGGTGCGGCCGTGGCTCCGCGAAGAACGCGAAGTACACCGCGGCGTAGCCCAGAATCGTACTCGCGACGCTAATCGCCATCAGCTTGCGCATGGGCGCTCCCGGTGAGAACGAGAAGCGGCGGAATAGCGGCCCGCGCGAACCGGGGCAAGGTCAACCGAAGTAGTGGGCACACGCCGTGTGCCGTCGCTCCGCGGCGTAAGGGTGCTTTGCGAAGTGGGTGTTCGTTACTGAGGGGTTCAGCAACGGCACACGGAGTGTGCCCACTACTCGAAAACCGGGGCGCGCTCCGCGACCGCGAGGCGCGCGAGCCACGCGCGCAGGTCGGCGGCGCGGGCGCGCGCCGCGGACGCGGCCTCTTCGAGCGAGACGCGCGCGAACCGCACGCGGTCGCCGGGGCGCAGTTGCGCGAGCCGGTCGAGGTCGGCGCGGACGACGTGCGCCACCTTCGGGTAGCCGCCGATGGTCTGGCCGTCCACGCCGAGCACGATGGGCAGGCCGTCGTTGGTGACCTGCACCGCGCCGGGCGCGACCGCCTCCGAGACGAGTTCGCCCGGCTTCCGCGCCAGCGGCGCGCCCTTCAGGCGCACGCCCATGCGGTTGCTCGCCGGCGCGACCTCGTACTCCTGCGCGAAGAACGCACCGTCGGCGAACCACTCGTGTTGCGGGCCGGGGAGCGCGCGAATCGGGAAGCCGCTCGCGGCTTCGCACGTCAACCCGCGCGACTCCGTTCGGCTCGGCGCGCACGTCAACACGTCACCCGCGCGAAGGGGCTCCAGCGCCGACCGGCTGCCCAGCACCTCGGGCGCGGCGAACCCGCCGGCGGCGCACAGGTAGGCCCGCGCGCCGGTGCGCGTGCCGCCC
>VGZJ01000145.1 GCA_016872595.1 Planctomycetota bacterium | reverse complement strand
CCGCCCGCGCCCGCGGCCGTGTCGCTGCCGGTGCTGTCGCCCCCGGTGGTTCCGCCCGCGCCGCCGGCCGCGCCGCCCCCCGCGACGCTCCCGTTCAGCGCGCCGCCCTCGCCCCCGGAACCGCCCAAGCCCGACACCGCCCCGCCGGGCTGACGCGAAAGTAAGACCGAAGAGAATGGCCACAAAAAGGCACAAGAGCCACAAAAGAAGACAGAAGGCAATGAACAGAGTTTGATTTGAACTCTCTTCGGTCTTGGTTTTCTTTTGTGCCCTTTGTGCTTCTTTGTGGCCGTTCTTCTGCCTTCTGTTCTCTGTCCTCCGAAGCGGGTGTGTCATGGGACGACCGATCCTGCTGTTCACCGGGCCGTGGGCCGATTTGTCGCTGGACGCGCTCGCCACCAAAGCGAGCGCGTGGGGGTACGCCGGGTTCGAGCTGTGCTGCTGGGGTGACCACCTCGAAGTGCAGCGCGGCCTCGCCGACGACGGGTACGCCCCGGCGCGCCTCGACCTGCTCGCGCGCCACGACCTGCACGTTCCCGTTATCGCCAACCACAAAGTCGGGCAGGCCGTTTCGGACGTGATCGACAAGCGCCATCAGGCGCTGGTGCCGGAGTACGTGTGGGGCGACGGCGCGCCCGCCGGCGTGCAGCAGCGCGCGGCCGAAGAGATGGTCGCCACGTTCCGGCTCGCGGAGCGGTTGGGCGCGGGCGTGGTCAGCGGGTTCACCGGCTCGCCCATCTGGGGCTACGTCGCCGGCTACCCCGCCCCGCGTCAGGAAGTGATCGCCGACGCCTTGCGCCAGTTCGCCAAGACGTGGAACCCGGTGCTCGACGCGGCCCGCGAGAGCGGCGTGCGCTTCGCCTGCGAGGTCCACCCCGGCCAGATCGCGTTCGACCTGTACTCCGCCGAGATCGTCCTCGACGCGCTCGACGGGCGCGAGGACTTCGGGTTCACCTTCGACCCCAGCCACCTGCACTGGCAGGGCGTGGACCCGGTCGAGTTCCTGCGCCGGTTCCCGGACCGCATTTACCATGTTCACATCAAGGACGCGCAGTTAACATTGAACGGGCGCGCCGGCGTGCTGGCGGGCTACTGGCCCAGCGGCGACCCGCGGGCCGGGTGGCAGTTCCGCTCGCCCGGCCACGGCGGGATCGACTGGCCCGCGATCGTCCGCGCCCTGAACGCGATCAACTACGACGGGCCGCTGTCGGTGGACTGGCACGACCCCGGCATGGACCGCGAGTACGGCGCGTCCGACGCGCTGCGGTTCCTGAAGGGACTGGACTTCGACCCCCCGGCCCACGGCCCGAAGGCGTTCCGCGGGTAAGATCGTAGTCCTCACGCGGAGCGTGAGGACCGCCGGGCCATCGGTTCCTGAGTGTGTTCCTGACAGTAGTTCCGTTACCGCCAGCGGTCCTCACGCGGAGCGTGAGGACTACGATTGAGACTCACCCCATGCGATTCCCCACGTACCAGCAGACCGAAGAACTGAAGAGCACTTGGACCGATACGTTCGTGCGCGTGAAGGCCGAGTACCCGGAGTACGCGCGGTTCGCCGGGAAGGTGGGGCGCGTGGTCACGGTGAACTACAGCGGGCGCGCGATCGTCGATTTCGCCGACGGCGCGTGGTACGACATCCCCGCGACCGACGCCTACCTCGAAGTGGTGCCGCCCGACGAGGCGAAGGACAAGTACGACGCCACGGCCAACAGCGCGCAGAAACTCCCCGCGCGGCAGGGCTGAACCGGGCGCTCAGAACTGGACGTAGATAAACGTCTTGGTCACGCCGGGGGTGAACGCCACCAGCGCGACCACCGCGCCCACCTGCGCCGCGGCCCGCAACGGCGCGGGCGCGGTCAGCTTCAGCTTCCCGCACAGGTGGCCCAGCGCCACCAGTGCCACGAGCAGCGGCACCCAAACCGGCACGCGCGGCGACCACAGGCCCCACACGTCGAACAGCGCGAACGACTTGAGCATGAGCCAGCCGTCGGCCCACGAGTTCATGCGCACGAGGATCAGCATCGCGACCAGTTGCGAGAGCGTGAGCGCCCACGCGAACGCGGCCCACCCGCGCGAGGCCCGGAGCGCGTCCCAGAACCCGCGCCCGGTGGCGACCCGGTCGAACGCCCGGTGCCCGCACATGAGCAGCCCGTTGTACACGCCGTACGCCAGCCACGCCCACGTCGCCCCGTGCCACAGCCCGCACAGCACGAACAGCACCATCAGGTTGAGGTACGTGCGCGCCGCCCCGCGCCGGCTCCCGCCCAGCGGGAAGTACAGGTAGTCGCGCAGCCACGCCGACAGCGAGACGTGCCAGCGCCGCCAGAAGTCGGTGATGTTCGCGGCGAGGTACGGCAGGTCGAAGTTGCGCGGCAGCTCGAACCCGAACCACTTGGCGATGCCGACGGCCATATCGGAGTAGCCGGAGAAGTCGCAGTAGATCTGCGCGGCCCACGCGACCGCGGCCCAGCGGTGCGCCGCCGCGTCGAACGCGCCGGGGTTCGCGAACACCGGCGACACGAACAGCACGTCCAGTTGGTCCGCGATCACCAGCTTCTTGAACAGCCCGATCAGGAACAGGTGCAGCCCTTCGGCCACCTGCTGCGCGGACGGCGTCGGCGGCGTGACCATCTCCGGCAGGAACTCGACGGCGCGCACAATCGGCCCGGCCGCGAGCTGCGGGAAGAACGCCACGAAGAAGGCGTAGTCGCGGAAACTGCGCACGGCCGCGATCTGCCGCCGGTACACGTCCACCGTGTAGCTGATGCCTTGGAACGTGTGGAAGCTGATGCCCAGTGGGAGGAGGATGTTCCAGTGCCGCTCGGTCACGGCCAGCCCGCACCAGCGGCCCAGTTCGAGCGCGTTGTCGTACACGAACGGCGTGTACTTGAACGCGACCAGTAGGCCGAGGTTCGCGACGATACTGACGACGAGCCAGCGCTTGCGCGCGCGGGGGTTCGTGGCGTCCTCGATGCGTACGGCCGCGGTGTAGTCGATGACCGTGAGGAGTAGCAGCACCCACAGGTACCACGGGCTGAGCCACGTGTAGAACGCCCAGCTCGCGAGGAGCAACACGTTGTACTTCTGCGCGCGGGTGCGCAGCAGGAAGTACAGGATCAGCACCACCGGGAGGAGCGTGAGGAAGAACTTGTTCGCGAAGATCATGGCGCGCGCCCCGCGTCCTCCAGCTTGCCGCGCAGCCAGCGGCTGAACGTGGCGCACCCGTCGGGGGTCATGTGGATCAGGTCGGCGAAGTCGGCGTCGGTGAGGCCGGCGTCGGCCCCGCGGATCAGCGGCAGGTTGTGGGCGCGGGCCAGTCCCGCGAGCCGCGCGCGGTACTCCGCGAATTCGCGCGGGTACCGCGCTTCGAGGTCCGCGGTCACGGGCATGTCGAGCAGCACCAGCGCCGTGCCGCGCGCGCGGCACCACTCCGCGAGCGCGTCCACGTACTTCGAGTGGGAGCCGGTGCGGTAGTTGTTCAGAAACCCGAACGGCGGCGGCACGTGGCCGGCGGCCTTCATGTGGTCGTAGCGCACCCGCGCGTAGCCCTTGAGCGGGGCGTACCCGGTGCCGCGGGTCGCGAGGTCGTCCGCGTGGTCGCGCTGCTCGCGCGCTTGGGCCAGCGCCTCCGGGCACGCGCCGGGGATCAGCGCGTCCGCTTGCACCGCGGCCCACATCCGCAGGCCGTGGCGGTAGCGGTACAGGTTCGACGCCCGCCCGATCTTCGACTCGGTGTAGTGGCGCGTCACCCACTCGGCCGTCTCCGGGCGCGTGCGGGCGATCTCGCGCACGTCGGCCCGGTCCAGCAGCGTGCGGGTGCCGTGCGGCTCGCTGCGGCTGTCGTTCAGGTCGCTCGCGGTCGCCCCGTACACGATCACGCGCGGCGCGGTCGGGCACGCGCGCTTGGCCGCGTAGTAGAAGTCGGTCGCGGTGCCGCCGTGCAGCCCGACGGCGTAGGCGTCGGCCAGCGGCGCGCTGCGCCAGTTCGCGCCGGCAATTTGGCCGGGGTCGATGCCCTCGGTGACGGGCGAACCGCCGACGAACACGAGGTCGCGCGGCAGGGCCGCGCACCCGGTCACGCGCGCGGCGTAGTCGTCCGGCGAGTGCCGGTCCCACACCGGCGCGAGCGCCCCGATGCCGAGGTCCGCGATCACGAGGAACGCAACGAACAACAGGGCCGCTCGGTTGCGGGAAACGAATCGCGCGCGGCGCCGGACCGCGCGGCGCGCCGGGTGCGCGCGAGGGAGTGCGGCGGGTGTGGTCGCGGTGGGGGTCATGGCCGTCCGTGGCTCGGGCGCGCGAAGTTTCGCACATTCGGCCTGCCGGCGGAAGGCGACTTTGGGCCGCGCCGCTGTCCCTGTCGTCCCCGGAGGTTACAAATCAGGGGGCTTTCGCCCCACGTTCGCTCGCGTAGAACAGCCCCGCACCCCGCCCCTTTCGCCCGGAGGTTCCGCCGTGGTACGCACCCGTTTCGCTCTCGCGGTCGCGGTCGGCGCGCTCGCGGCCACCGTCGCCGGCGCGCAAGAGCGCGCGTTCACCCTGCGCTTCAAGGACGCCGCCGGGCAACCCGTCCCCTTCTATCAGGAACTGAAAACCGAGGTGAAGCAGTTCATCAAGGTTCAGGGGCAAGAGCTGCCGCAGAGCCAGACGAGCACGTTCTACTACGCATGGACCCCGCTCAAGGAGGACGCCGGGCGCTGGACCGTGCGGCAGAAGATCGAGGCCGTGAAGATGGAGATCGACATCTCCGGCAACCCGATGAACTACGATTCCACGAAGCCCGCCGGCGACCCCGGCGCGAACCCGAACACCGACCTCACGGACTTCTTCAAGAACCTCGTCGGCTCCGAGTTCGTCGTCACCCTCGGCCCCGGCTACGCGGTCGAGAAGGTCGAGGGGAAGGACGCCTTCATCAAGAAGCTCGGTTCCGCCGGCGCGCAGATGGAAGCGCTGCTCAAAAGGGTGATGACCGACGACGCGCTGAAGCAGATGGCCGACCCGACGGCCAACCTGCTCCCCGCCGGCCCCAAGAAGAAGGGCGACAGGTGGGAGAAGGCGTCGAGCATCAACCTCGGGCCGGTCGGCTCGTACCGGGTGCTCTACAAGTTCACCTACGTCGAACCGGACACCGACCCGGCCACGAGCGCGTTCGAGAAACTCGCGCTCGAAACGGTGCTGGTGTACAAGCCGCCGACGGACGCCGGGGCCGACGGGCTGCTGTTCAAGATCAAGGACGGGAGCAAGATGGAGAGCGACCCGGCCGAGAGCAAGGGCGTGGTGTACTACGACGCGCCGCGCCGCCGCATCGCCCGCGCCGAGATCAACATGAAGCTGACCGGCGACCTCGTGGTCGAGATCGGCGGGACGGAAACGAAGGTACAACTGACGCAGGTGCAGAAGACGACGATCACGACGCGCGGGGTCAGCTTCCTCGCGCCGGCGGGCACGCCGGAGCCGCCAGAGCCGGCGGAGCCGCCGGCCACCGGGCCGGGCACCGGCGCGACGGCGAGCGGCGCGGCGGGTCCGTGCGCGCCCTGCGCACCCCCGTGCCGCGAGCGCCGGGTGTTCGGGCGAATTCTTCTGCGCCCTTGCTTCCCCGGATGGCACAGGTAGAACATTCGGAACGTTTGCCCCCAACCCCGGCCCCGCGGCCGGGTCGTACTGATCGTTTGGAGGTTCCGCCGTGTTCCGCACCCGCTTCGTCGCCGCCGCGTTCTGCGCCGCGGCCCTGTGCGCCATCGCCGGCGGACAGGACCGCGCCTTCACGATGACCTTCAAGGACAAGGACGGCAAGTACGTCCCGTTCTACACCGAGATGACCACGCAGGTGGTGCAGCAGATCAAGGTTCAGGGCCAAGACCTGCCGCAGCGCCAGAAGAGCACCTTCTATTATGCGTGGACCCCGGTGAAGGACGAGAAGGTGAAGGAAGGGGCCGAAGAGGTCACCAAGTGGACGGTGAAGCAGAAGATCGAAGGGCTGAAGATGGAGATCGACATCTCCGGCAACCCGATCAACTACGACTCCACGAAGGCCGACACGACCGGCGCGGGCGGGAACCCCGGCCTCGTCGAGTTCTTCAAGGGCCTCAAGGACTCCGAGTTCACGGCCACGCTGGGCAAGAACTACAAGGTCGAGAAGGTGGACGGGAAGGACGCCTTCATCGCCAAGCTCGGGGCCGGCAGCCAGCAGATGGACAACCTCCTGAAGCGGGTGATGACCGACGACGCCCTCAAGGAGATGACCGACCCGACGTTCAAGCTGTTCCCGGACGCGCCCAAGAAGAAGGGCGACAAGTGGGAGAAGAAGAGCACCCTGAACCTCGGGCCCATCGGCACCTACGACTTGGTCTACAAGTTCACCTACGCCGAACCGGACAAGGAAGGGGCGAAGAAGGACTGGGACAAGATCGAGGTCGAGACGACGGTGAACTACACCGCGCCCGCGGCGGCGGCCGGTGACGGCCTGCTGTTCCGCATCAAGGAGGGCAGCAAGCTCACCAGCGACGCGGCCGGGAGCAAGGGCGTGCTCTATTACAACGCGGCGAAGGGGCGCATCGAAGAGGCGACCATTAAGATCAAGCTCAAGGGCGACCTGACCGTCGTGATCGGCGGCACCGACACGAAGGTCGAGTTGACGCAGGAGCAGGAGACGACGATCAAGAACGCGGACGCGAGCTTCCTCGCGCCGAAGACCACGCCGATGCCCCCGATGCCGCCGATGCCTCCGGAAAAGAAGCCGTAACCCACGGCCGACGCTGACACCCTCCCGCCCGGCCCCGCGCCGGGCGGTTTCGTTTGCGAGCGCGCTCCCATGAAGATCGCCGTTCTCGGCGCGGCCGGGCAACTGGGCCGCGACCTCGTCCCGCGGTTGGCCGCCCTCGGCGACGTGGTGCCCCTGTCCCGCGCCGACCTCGACCTCGCGCGCCCGGAAACCATCGCCCCCGCGGTCGCCGCCCACCGCCCGGATGTGTTCGTCAACTGCGCCGCCTACAACTTCGTGGACCGGGCCGAGACCGAGCCGGAGGCGGCCGTCGCGGTCAACGACTTCGGCGTGCGCGTCCTCGCGCAAGCGTGCCAAACCATTTGGGCCAAGCTCGTCCACTTCAGCACCGACTACGTCTTCGGCCTCGACGAGCGCCGCGCGACCCCGCTGAGCGAGACCGACGCGCCGGGGCCGGTGAGTTGGTACGGCACGAGCAAGCTGCGCGGCGAGCGGCACGTTCTCGACGCCGGCGCGAACAACCTCGCGGTCCGCACCTGCGGGCTGTACGGCGTGTGGGGTAGCGGCGGGAAGGGCGGCAACTTTGTTGAGACGATGTTGCGGCTCGCGGCGAAAGGCGCGCCGCTGCGGGTGGTCAGCGACCAGCGCTGCACGCCGAGCTACACGGCGGACGTGGCCGCCGCGACCGCCGACCTGATCGCCCGCGGCGCGGGCGGGCTGTTCCACGTCGTCAACGGCGGCGACTGCACGTGGTACGAGTTCGCCGCCGAAATCTTCCGGCAGAGCGACCTCGCGCCGGCGCTCGCGCCGATCACGAGCGCCGAGTTCGGCGCGGCGGCGAAGCGCCCGGCGTACAGCGTGCTGAGTACCGCGAAGCTGGCGGCGCTGGGCGTGCCCGCGCCGCGCGACTGGCGCGCCGCGCTCGCGGCGTACCTCGCCGAGCGCGCGAACCGCCCGAAGTAAAGGAGTAGGCACACTCCGTGTGCCGTTGCTGCACATCTCAGAAGGGATCGCGCGTCTTCCAATACGTGTTCGACTCGCGGGGCAACGGCACACGGAGTGTGCCTACTACTTTCACTCGTTCCTCTTGACTTCGCCCCCCCGGGTCGCGAAACTATACTGAGACGAAATCTCAATAAGGTTCGCGCGCGGGCACCCTATGCTGATGCCGCTGGATATGCTCCGGGCCGGTGAATGGGCCGAAGTCGAGGAGGTCCACGGCCTGCCCGCGTGGGTCGGTCGGCTGGCCGAACTCGGCATCCGCCCCGGGTGCCGCTTTCAGGTGGTTCGGCCCGGCTCGCCGTGCCTCTTGAACGTGTCTGGGTGCAAGCTGTGCCTGCGCGGTGAAGACGGCGCGCAGATCCTCGTGCGCCCGGTGCCCGCCTGATGCCCACCCTCGCCGATCTTTCCCCCGGCCAGAGCGCGACCGTGACCGCCGTGACCGGCGCGCCGGCCCTCGTGCAGCGCCTCTACGAGTTCGGCCTGATCGAGGGCGAGCGCGTCGAGGTGGTCGCCCGCGCCCCATTGGGCGACCCCATAGACCTGCGCGTCGGGAACTCGCGCCTCAGCCTGCGCCGCGCGGAAGCGACCGGGATCGCTGTCGAACCCACCTGAGAACAGGGGGCTTGTGCCCCCGCTCGCCAATACGATGCAGAACCCCACACTGACCGTCGCGCTGGTCGGCAACCCGAACGCGGGCAAGTCCACGCTGTTCAACGCGCTCTCCGGGCTGCGCCAGCGGGTGGGCAACTACCCCGGCGTCACCGTCGAGATGAAGAAGGGGCGGTTCACCGCGGACGGCGTCGAGGTCGATCTCATCGACCTGCCCGGCACGTACAGCCTCGCGGCCCGCAGCCCGGACGAGATGGTCGCCGTCGACCTGCTGCTGGGGCGGCGCGCCGAAGAGCCGAAGCCCGCGGTCGTCGTGTCCGTCGTCGACGCCACCAACCTCGACCGCCACCTGTACCTCACGAGTCAACTGCTCGACCTCGGCGCTCCGGTCGTGGTCGCGGTCAACATGATCGACGCCGCCAACGCGCAAGGGCTGACACTCGATTACGCGCGACTCGCGGAGAAACTGGGCGTGCCGGTCGTGCCGGTGCAGGCGAACAACGGGACCGGCATCGACGCGCTGACCAAGGCGATCCGCGCCGCGGCCGAAGGGGGCGCGGCCCCCCGCGGGGTCGCGTTCCCGCCCGCGTTCGACGAGGCCGCGAACGAGCTGCGCGCGGCGCTCGGTAGCGACCTGCCGCCGGTGCTGTTGCGCCGCTTGCTCATCGATGTGGGCGGGTACGTCGAACAGTGGCAGACCGAAGTGCACGGCCCGAAGCTGACCGACGCGCTGGCCGCGGCGCGGGCGAAACTCGCGGCGGCGGGCCACGCCGTCCCCGGCGTGGAGGCCCGCGCGCGGTTCGCGTGGGTGCGCGGCGCGGTCGCCGTCGCGGTCGCGCGCCCCGCGGTCAAGCCCGTCACGTGGACCGACCGCATCGACGCCGTCCTCACGCACCGCTTCTGGGGCACGCTCGTCTTCCTCGTCGTCATGTTCCTGATGTTCCAATCCATCTTCCTGTGGGCGAAGCCGCTCATGGAAGAGATCAGCGGCGCGCTCGACTGGTGCGGGAAGAAGGTCGAAGGGGCGATGGACGGCGGCCCGCTGCGCGCGCTCTTGGTGGACGGCGTCATCAAGGGCGTGGGCGGGGTGCAGGTGTTCCTGCCGCAAATCATGATCTTGTTCGGGTTCGTCGCGGTGCTGGAGGACTGCGGGTACATGGCCCGCGCCGCGTTCCTCATGGACCGCGTGATGAGCAAGTGCGGGCTGAGCGGCAAGTCGTTCATCCCGATGCTGTCGAGCGTGGCGTGCGCGATCCCCGGGGTGATGGCGACGCGGGTGATCGAGAACCGCCGCGACCGGCTCGCGACCATCCTTGTCGCGCCGCTGATGAGCTGCTCCGCGCGGCTCCCGGTGTACGTCCTGCTGATCGGCGCGTTCGTCGCCAAGCCCGGCGGATCGGCGTGGCTGCCGGGGCTGGTGCTGTTCGGCATGTACATGATCGGGTTCACGGTCGCGCCGCTGGTCGCGCTCGTGCTGAAGAAGACGCTGCTCCGCGGCGCGCCGCCGGTGTTCGTGATGGAACTGCCCGCGTACCGCCGCCCGAAGGCCAGCGCGGTCGCCCGGCGGATGATCGGCGCGGGCTGGGCGTTCACGCTCCGCGCCGGCACCATCATCCTCGCGGCGATGGTCCTCGTGTGGGCGCTGCTGTACTTCCCCGCGAGCCACCCGGACGGCGGCGACACGTACCCGCAGCGCATCGAGAAGGCCGAGGACGCGGCGAAGGAGAAAGAGGATCGCCTGAAGGAATTGAAAGAGAAGGACGAGAAGAGCAAGGAGAAGCCGGAAGACGGTGCGCCGCCCCCGCCGCAGCTGACCGAGGACGAGGCGAAGGAACTCGAAGCGCTCGAAGGGGTCGCGGGGCTGCCCGACATGCTCAACGGCGAGTGGAAGCGGCAGAGCGCGCTGGGCCGCGCGGGGTTGGCGATGGAGCCGGTGTTCCGGCCGCTCGGCTGGGACTGGAAGATCGGCGTCGCGGCGATGGCGAGCTTCCCGGCGCGCGAGGTCATCGTCGGCACGTTCGGTCTGCTGTACGATGTGGGCGAGGTCGATACGAAGGCGTTCAGCGACCCGAAGAAGGCCGACGCCGAGGCGAAGGCGAAGGCCGCGGGGCTGACGAAGGCCGTGCAGGACGATTGGAAAAAAGACCCGATTCGCGGCAAGTACGGCGCGCCGGTGGCGCTCTCCATCATGGTGTTCTTCGCGCTGTGCTGCCAGTGCGCCGCGACGCTCGCGGTCATCAAGCGCGAGACGCAGAGCTGGGCGTGGCCCGCGTTCACGTTCGCGTACATGACCGCGCTCGCGTACGTCGGCGCGCTAGCGACGTTCCAAATTGGGAAGCTGATCGTGGGGTAAGTGCGCATGTCCCCAACCCTTCAACTCGTGCTGGTCGGCGTGTTGGTCGCGTGCGCGGCGGTCTACGTGCTGCGCGCGACGTGGCGCACGTGGTTCGGAGCGGCGAAACCGGGCTGCGGCTCCGGGTGCGGCAAGTGCGCCGCGCCGGAACCGGCCGCGCCCGGCCGCAAGCCGCTGCCGATGGCGTGACCCCGGCCCTCGTTCACAAAATGTTGGACCACGGGCGGCGCGTGCGGGTATTACCTCGTGACCGGGGCGTTGCGCCCCGCGAAAGGGGTTCGCCATGCTCCGCGTCTCACTCCTCGCGCTCGTTCTCGCCGCGTCCCCACTTCGCGCCGCGGAGCCAGCGGACTTGCGCGCCGAGGCCACGCGCGCGCTCAAGGCCGCGGCCACGTACTACCGTACGAAGGTCGCGAGCCACGGCGGGTACGTCTACTACTACACGCCCGACCTCAAGCAGCGCTGGGGCGAAGGGGCCGCGACCGCGGACACGCTCTTCGTGCAGCCGCCGGGCACGCCCACGGTGGGGATGGCCTACCTGAAGGCGTTCGCCGCGACCGGCGACACCTACTACCGCGACGCCGCCCGCGAGACGGCCGAAGCGCTCGTGTACGGCCAACTCCAGTCCGGCGGGTGGACCCAAACGATTCACTTCGAAAAGGTGAACCGCATGGGCAAGTACCGCAACGGCAAGGGCGGGAACTGGAACGTCTCGTCGCTCGACGACGACCAGACGCAGGCCGCGCTCGTCATGCTCATGCGCGCCGACCGCGCGCTCGACTTCAAGGACAGGGCGATACACGAAGCCGCGGCCTACGGACTCGACGCGCTGCTGAAGGCCCAGTTCCGCAGCGGTGGGTTCCCGCAGGTGTGGGCGAAGCCCGTCGAGGACTTCGCCCCCAAGCGCGCGAGCTTCCCCGAGTACGACTGGAAGACCGGGGGCCGCGTTAAGAACTACTGGGACTACCCGACGCTCAACGACGGCCTCGCCGGTACCGTGACCGACGCACTGATTGAGGCGCACGAGACCTACAAGGAGGCGAAGTACAAGGACGCGCTCGCGAAGCTCGGCGACTTCCTGATCCTCGCGCAGATGCCGGACCCACAGCCGGGGTGGTGCCAGCAGTACAGCCACGCGATGGTGCCCATCTGGGCGCGGAAGTTCGAGCCGGCCGCGATCACCGGCTGGGAGTCGCAGGACGCGATGCGCACGCTCGTTCGGATCGCGCGCTACACCGGCGAGAAGAAGTACCTCGACCCGCTCCCGAAGGCGCTGGCCTACTTCAACAAGGCGCTCTTGCCCGATGGCAAGGTCGCGCGGTTCTACGAGCTGAAGACCAACAAGCCGCTGTACATGAACGCGCGGTACGAGCTGACCTACGACGACAGCGCCGCGCCCGGCCACTACGGGTGGAAGCAGCCGGCGGGGTTCAAGCAGATCGAGAAGGACTACGACGACGCGAAGGCCGGCAAGCCGCCCGCGCCGAAGGCGCGCCCCGTGAAGGAACTGGAGGCCGAGGTGCGCCGCATCGTGAAGGAACTGGACGCGCAGGGTCGATGGGTCAGCACTTACGCCGGCGAGTGGCTCGTGGGCCAGCCGAAGTTCGCGGCCGGCTTCGAGTACCTGTCGAGCGCCACGTTCGCCAAGAACGTGGAGGCAGTCAGCGCGTACCTCGAAGCGACGAAGTGAGCGCCCTCAGCGCCCTTCTTCGAGGCGGTCGCCGAGGAAGTTGTCGAGGTCGGGGATCGCGTAAATCTTGTCGCGCGTCGTTCGCCAGTCGTACTCGACGCGGTGGAAATGTACGTCCCAGCCGTCCACGGTCACGTAGCACGCGCGCCGGTCGCCGTCGCGCGGCTGGCCCACGCTCCCGACGTTCACGATGGTCTTGCGCCCGTCGAACCGCCAGAAGTGGTGGCGCTCTTCCGGCGTGTGGAACTCCCACGGCTCGCCCTCGGCATCCGGCCGCACGAACACGCCCGGAACGTGCGTGTGCCCGCAGAAACAGTAGCGCTCGATCAACTCGCCGATGCGGTCCATCTTCCGCTGGTTGTAGATGTCTTCGGGGAACACGTATTCGTTGGTTGGGCTCCTTGCGGAACCGTGGACGAAGAGGAAGTCATCTTCGCGATGGGTACGCGGGCGCTCGGCTAGATAGCTCCAAAGGTCGCTGCGACCGCTCGTTTCCAGAACCCTGCGCGTCCAAAAGATGGCCCGTTCCGCACTCTGCCCGAACCCGTCGGGATCGAACAGCACGGCTTGATCGTGGTTGCCGATCAACACCACGTCCCATTCGCGCGCGGCCTCGATGCATTCGACGGGGTTGGGGCCGTAGCCGACGAGGTCGCCGAGGCAGTAGACCGCCGACACCGGGCGGCGAGCGAGGTCGGCCCGCACCGCGTCCAGCGCTTCGAGGTTCCCGTGAATGTCGCTCAGAACGGCGAACATGGGCGCTCGAAAAGAGGAGCCGCACGATGAACGCAGAGAAAGACACGATCAGAACAGAACACAGGGTTTGAACGGAACTGACTTCTGTCTGGATCGTGTCTTTCTCTGCGTTCATCGTGCGGCTAAATCAGGTGCTTTTCCAGCATCGGGAAGCGGCCGTGTTCCTTGAAGTACCGCGTATAGAACCCGACGAGGTGCGGGGCGTCGGACGGGCACTGCGCGGCCAGCGCGGTCACGGTGCCCTCGGTCATTTCCTGTGACGTTTCGCTCAAGAGCGCGAGGCCCGCGGTCAGCGCCTCTTGCGGGTTCGCCACGAGGTAACTGAACAGCCCGTTGACGCGCTTCACGTTCAGCCCCTCGGTGCCGAACGCGCCGAGCCGGAAGCACGGGGCCAGCGGGTCCACGCGCTTCACGTCGGCGTAGGTGCCGCTCTCCAAGCCGATGGCGACGGCCTTCGGGGTGCCGTCCGCGGCGCGCAGCACGAGCACGGCTTCGGCCGGGAAGTACGGGTTCGCGAAGAAGTAGCTTTCGAGCTTGTCGTCCGGTACGCGGATGACGCCGCGACCCATCGCGGCCACCGCGGGCACGTCCTCGCGCCGGAGCCGGTCGATGGGGAGCTTGCTGCGGTTCACCAGCGTCGGCAGATCGACCGGGTCGGCCCAGTAGTTGATGACCTCGCGGGCGACGGCGAACCCGCGCTCGGTGAGGAACTGCAACACCGGGAGCCAGTCGCGCCGGTACGCGGCGAACACCTTCGCGAGGCCGCGCGCGCGGGCCGCGCCGAGGGCCGCGTCGAACAGCGGAACGGCCACGGCCTCGTGCCCCTTCTTGCACCACGGGAAGCTGATCCGGCCCTGATCCGGTTCGAGCGCGCAGTAGCCCACGGCCTGTCCGTTCACCTCGGCGTAGAAGCGCGCGGCCGGGTCGAACCCGCGCCCGCGGGTGCGCTTCCGCACCTCGTCCGCGGTCGCGGGCTTGAACCCCGGCAGTGCGAACGCGGACACGTTGAACAGCGCGGCCTGAGAAACCTCGTCGCCGGACTGAAAGTTTCGGATGTTCACGGCGACCACATGCGAAGGACGGGCGTGTGATGATCGTACCCGCGCGCGGAGCCACGGGCAACCGCGCGCCGGGCGCGATTTCATTACTTCGCCCGCGTGCGCGCCCGGCGTTGGGGTTGATCCCGGCGCGCCGGCGGTGCTACCCTCTGCGGCCCGCCGAAGAGGGTCACCCGTGAGTACCGCCACAACTACGCCGCCCCGCGCGCCGGCCCCCGCTCGTACCGCGCCGGTCGTGAAGTCGGTCACGATTGTCACTGTACCCGCGGGGCCGCCGCGCGCCCTTCCGCGCGTGCGGGTCGCGGTGCTGGTCGCGTTGGTGCTGGTCGGGGTCGCGCCGCGCGCCGCCGCGCTCGCGTCCGGGCGCAGCCTGTGGATCGATGAGGCCATGCTCGCCCTGAACCTTGTGAACCGCACGCCGGTCGAGCTGCTCGCCCCGCTCGACTGGAACCAAGGCGCGCCGGTCGGGTTCCTGTTCGCGTCGAAGGGCGCGGTCGCGCTCTTTGGCGGGTCCGAGTGGGCGCTGCGGCTGGTGCCGTTCCTCGCGTCGTGCGCCGGGCTGGTCGGGTTCGCGTGGGTCGCGCGGCGGCTGCTCCCGCCGGGCGCGGCGGTGCTGGCGCTGGCGCTGCTCGCGCTGTCGCCGCACCTCGTCACCTACGCCGGCGAGTGCAAGCAGTACGCCAGCGACGCCGCCGTTGCCGTCGGCCTGCTCGCGCTGGCGCTGGGGCTACTCGACGGCAAAGGCGGGCGGCGGTGGCTCGCGCTCGCGGCGGGCGGGGCGGGCGCGGTGTGGTGCTCGCACCCGGCGGCGTTCCTGCTCGGCGGCATCGGCACCGCGCTCGTCGCGCACGCGCTGGCGGCGCGCGACCGCCGGCGCGCAATCGCCGCGCTCGTCGTGATCGGCTGTTGGCTCGCCAGCTTCGCCGCGTGCTACGCGCTCTGCCTGCGCCACCTCAGCGCGAACTCGTACCTGACGGGCTACTGGGCCGACCACTTCCTGCCCGCGAACCTCGGCGCGGCGACGTGGCTCGTCGATCACCTGATCGCGCTGTTCACCGTGCCCGGCGGGTTCGGGGGCGGGCCGGTGCCGCTGGGCGGGTTCGCCGCGGTGCTGGCCCTGCTCGGCCTGCGCGAACTCGCGCGCGAGCGGTGGCCGGTCGCGGTGGCCCTCGTCGCGCCGGTGGCGCTGGTGCTGGCCGCGTCCGCGCTCCACAAGTACCCGTTCGGCGGGCGGTTGCTCCTGTTCCTCGTGCCGACCGCGGGGCTGCTGGTCGCGCGCGGGGCGTGGGCGCTCGCCGAGGCCGCCCGCGCGCAGAACCCGCTGGCCGCGGGCGCGGTCGTGGCCGTGCTCGTCGGGGCGAGCGCGTGGCAAACGCTCGACGCCGTGC
>VGZJ01000144.1 GCA_016872595.1 Planctomycetota bacterium | reverse complement strand
GGTCATTTCGGCAGGAAAGAGGCAGAAACGCTGGGAATCCCAGGGTTCCGGCGCACATGCCATGCCGAAAGTCGAAGGTCATCTGGGAAATAGGGGGTCCAACGAGGGACATCATGCGCCTCATCTCCCTTCTCGCGCTGCTGGCCTGCGCCGCGCCCTCAGTCGCGCAGCCCTCTGTTGCGCCGGACGAGCGGTACAAGGTCGCCGTTGCCGAGCTTGAAAAGCTCATCAAGCACGAGATGGACGACAAGAAACTGCCTGCTCTCTCCATCGCGCTCGTGGACGATCAAAAGGTGGTGTGGGCCGCCGGGTTCGGCCACCAAGACCGCGACCGCAAGGTGCCCGCGACCGCGGAGACCGTCTACCGCGTCGGCTCCGTGTCGAAGCTGTTCACCGATGTCGCGGTGATGCAACTCGTCGAGGAAGGGAAGATCGATATTGATGCGCCGGTCGCGAAGTACGTTCCCGACTTCAAGCCGAGCTACAGGGAAGGCGAAAAGCCGATCACGCTGCGGATGCTGATGGCGCACCGCTCCGGTCTCATCCGCGAGCCGCCGGTCGGCAACTACTTCGACCCGAGCGAGCCAACTCTGAAAGACAGCGTGCTGAGCCTGAACGGGATCGGGCTCATCTACCCGCCGGAATCGCGCACCAAGTATTCCAACGCGGCCATCGGCGTGGTCGGGTACGCGGTCGAGGTGTCGCAGAAGGAGAAGTACGCCCAGTTCGTTCAGCGCCGCGTCATTGATGCGCTCGGCATGAAGTCCAGTTCCTTTGTTCTCACGCCCGCAGCCAAGAAGCACCTTGCGGACGCGGTGATGTGGACGTACCACGCCAAGGAGTTTCCGGCCCCGACGTTCGAGTTGGGCGTTGCCCCGGCCGGGTGCATGTACGCGAACGTGCTCGACCTCGCGAAGTTTCAGTCGTGCCTGTTCGCCGGCGGCAAGGTCGGCGACAAGCAGTTCCTCAAGCCGGAAACGCTGGCGGAGATGTTCCGCCCGCAGTTCGCGCCGAAGGGCACGAAACAGGGCTTCGGTCTCGGCTTCAACGTGAGCGAGTTCGGCCCGTACCCGCGCATCAGCCACGGCGGGGCGATCTACGGCTATGCGACGAGCTTCGTCGCGCTGCCCGGCGAGAAACTCGGCGTCATCGTGGTGTCTTCGCGCGATGTGGCGAACGCGGTCACGGACCGCATCGCCTCGGTCGCGCTGCGGCTGATGCTCGGCCCCAAGCCGAAGATGGTCGCGGCGAATTTGGATCAGCCCGCGCCGCTCACGCCTGCCGAAGTCGCGCAACTCGTGGGGCGGTACGAGTCGAAAAGCGGCTGGGTGGAACTGGCCGAATCGAACGGGCGCGTTTTTATCACCGGTGACCGCGCGCTGTCGCGCGCCCGCGTCACGCGCCTCGGCCGCGCGTTCACCGTCGACGACGTACACGCGCCGCGCGCGCAGATCAACCTGCTTCAGAACACGCTGAGCGCTTTCGGGAGCACGTTCACCCGCGTCAAGCCGCGCGCCGACGCGCCGGCCGAACCGCCCGCGAAGTACAAGGGCTTGATCGGCGAGTACGGTTGGGAACACCTGCCGCTCATCATCTACGAGCGCGACGGCAAACTGTACGCGCTCATTGAGCACACCGAGATTGATGAACTGACCGAAGAGTCGGAGAACGTGTTCGCGTTCCCGAAGGATCGCGGCATGTACCACGGCGAGAAGCTGGTGTTCACGCGCGACAAGAACGGCCGCGCGACGAAGGTGGTCGCGGCCAGCGTCGTAATGCAGCGGCGCAAGATCGACGGGGACGAGGGCGAGACATTCAAGATCAAGCCGGTGAAGCCGCTCGCCGACATTCGCAAGGCCGCGCTCGCCGCCAAACCGCCCGAAGAGAAGGGCGAGTTCCTGAAGCCCGACCTGATCGACCTCGCGACCATCGACGGCGTAAAGTTCGACATCCGCTACGCCACCCACAACAACTTCCTCGGCACGCCGTTCTACACGTCGGCGAAGGCGTACATGCAGAAGCCCGCGGCCGACGCGCTCGCCCGCGTTCACAAGAGCCTGAAGGAGCGCGGTTACGGGCTACTGGTGTTCGACGCCTACCGGCCGTGGCACGTGACCAAGATGTTCTGGGACGCGACCCCGGACAAGTTCCACAACTTCGTGGCCGACCCGTCGAAGGGGTCGCGCCACAACCGCGGGTGCGCCGTCGACTTGACGCTGTACGACCTCAAGACCGGGAAGGTTGTCGAGATGGTGAGCGGGTACGACGAGTTCTCGGATCGCGCGTTCCCCGACTACATGGGCGGCACGTCGCGCCAGCGCTGGCACCGCGACCTGCTCCGTTCGGCAATGCAAGCCGAAGGCTTCAGCGTGTACGAAGAGGAGTGGTGGCACTTCGACTACAAGGACTGGAAGAAGTACGCCATCGGGAACAAGACCTTTGAGGAGTTGAAATAGATTCTTGTGGGGCAGCGCCGTGATGCGACCATTTGTACACATCGGCGAGATGTGCACTTGCGTATCCGGTTCTGCCGTCCGGCGCGGTGACGAGTTGGCGCTCTGGCGCTCTTGGGGGGTGAAATTCTAGAAAAACAAGCGTTTCAGCCTGCGCAGTCCTCCGAAAATAGTGGCGCTCTAGGGTGGCGGACTGGCGCTCTGGGTCCAGAAATCACGATCTCTTTTTGGCGCTCTGACCCCGAACGTCGTGTCGGCTCGACGCCCCGCCGTCACCAATGCGCGATAGGGCCGGCGGGCACGGGCACGTGGGCCTGTTGCGCGTCGTACTCGGTCCAGCCGTCCGGCACCGGGCCGGCGGCGAACGGGCCGATCACGTCCTCGAACTCGGCCAGCGTCGCCAGCATCACGAGCTTCTGCTGCACCTTCTTCGGCAACCGCAGGGCCTTCGTGTACCACGTCGCGATCTTGCGGAAGTGGACGCACCCGGCCTTTTCGCCGCCCTTCCACGCCACCAGCCGGTGCAGGTGCAGGCGCATGAACGCGAGCCGCTCGGCGTAGGTGGCGCGCGGGCCGGGGTCGCCGGTGCGCACCCAGCGGTCGAACTGGCGGAACACCCACGGATCGGCGAGCGCGCCGCGCCCGATGGCGATCCCGTGGCACCCGGTGTCGGCGATCATGCGGGCCGCGTCGCGCACCGAGCGCACGTCGCCGTTGCCGAACACCGGGATGCGCTTGACCGCGTCCACCACGGCGCGGATCCCGTCGTGGTTCACGCCGCCGGCGAAGCCCTGCTCGCGCGTGCGCCCGTGGATGGTGAGGGCCGCGACGCCCACGCGCTCGAACTCGCGCGCGAAGTGCGGGGCCGTGAGGTTGTCGGCGTCCCAGCCGAGGCGCATCTTCACGCTGACCGGCACCGGCACGGCTTCGACCACGCGGCGCACGAGGTCCACGGTCGCGCCGGTCGTGTCGCACATCATCTGCGACCCGCCCCCGGTCTTCACTACCTTGCGAACCGGGCAGCCCATGTTGATGTCGATCCCGTCGGCGAGGTCGTGATCGACCAGCCACTTCGCCGCCGCGACCATCTCGTCGGCCCGCGACCCGAAGATTTGCACGAACAGCGGGCGCTCGGCCCGGTCGGTGGCGAGCAGGAGCATCGTCTTCTTCAGGTTCTCGACGATGGCGCGGGCGTTGACGAGGTCCGTGGTGCAGAGGCCGACCCCGCCGATCTCGCGCACCGAGAGGCGGAACGGGAGGTTGGTGTACCCGGCGAGCGGGGCGAGGTTGAACCGCGACCCGAGCCGCACGCTCCCGATGGCGAGCGGCTCTCGGTACCAGTCCGGCGGCGCGGGAGTGGCGGAATCGAGAGTCATGCCCTCAGCTTACAGCCCGGCCGCCGCGCCGGGCAGTTCGGCCGGCGCGCGGCAATCGGTTCGGGTTTTCCACAAACGGACACTCCCCCGCGGCGGTCGCGGTTGCGATAATACTTCGCGAGGCCGCGCCGCGCGCGGCCCGGAACCAACCCGCCCGCCCGAACTTCCCTTCGCAACAGGAGACCGTTCGTGACCCAGATGCTACGTGTGTTCGTCGGCTGCGCCGCGGTCGGCGTCGCCGCCCTGTTCCTGCGCCCCGCGCCGGCCGCCAACGACACCCCGGACCTGCCGGCGGCGTCGGTGAAGAAGGCCGCGGACGCGGACCTCAAGTTCGTGCAGGGGCGCGTCGCGGACCTCGCCATGAAGCAGAAGGGCGGGGCCAAGTTGCTCGACGGCCAGATCAAGCCGGCCCTCGGTGCGAGCCTGATGATCGCCGTGTACGCGGACATCCTCGGCGACAAGGCGCTCAAGGACGGGATCGTGAAGGTGGCCGAGGCCATCGCCAAGAAGGACTTCGCGACGGCCGACGACGCGGCCAAGAAGCTGACGGTGAAGCCGGGCACGCCGGGCAAGCCCGGTCCGCTCCCGGCCCCGTTCAAGACGGAAGTGATGCTCGAAGCCGTGATGCAGCCGTTCCGCCCCAGCGCCATTGGCGGGCTGAACATCGACAAGGACATTAAGGAACTGAGCAAGGCCAACATGCCGGGCAAGATCGACCCGGCCGCGCTGGAAGTGCTCGGCGTTCGCTCCGCGGTCATCAACGCCTACGGCCTCGCGCACGCGAACCAGAAGGCGAAGACCAACGCCGCCAACGAGAAGCTATGGAACAAGTGGAGCACGGACTCGGTAGACCTGAGCAAGAAGATCGCGGTCGAGGCCGGGAAGGGTGCGAAGTCCAACGAGAAAGACCTGCGGACGATGCTCGGCGCGCTGATGCGCAACTGCAACGACTGCCACGAGAAGTTCCGCGACGACTGAGTGCGGCCTGCTGCTGTAGCCGGCCTCATCGAGGCCGGGGCTACACGCACGATTCAGTCTCGGCGTTGTGCGTAACACCGATTGGGCGGCTGGCTCCGGGCTCGATGAGGCCGCTACAGGAAGAGACTCGCGCAAACGGGAGGCTTCGGCCTCCCGTTTGTCGTTGTCACTCAGCGTTGGGCGCGGGCCGCGGGCAGCATCGGCTCGATGCGCAGGTCGTCGAAGTACGCCACCCCGATGCCGGTCAGCGCGACCGTGAGCGAGATGTGCCCGGTCGCGGGCACGCGCCGGTACAGGTGGAACTTCTTCCAGCGCCCTTCTGTGCCCAGCACCCGCACGCCGAGCGGTTCGCCGCCGGCGTCGTCGTACAGCAGCGCGCCGTCGGCCGTCAGCTTGATGTCGCTCGGAATCTTCACCCACCCGCTGACGCGGACCAGCGTGCCCGGCGGCAGGCGCACCGCGGGACTTTCCACCGCGAGGAACGTGCGCTCCAGCGGGTGCGTGGTCTTCTCGACCGGCTTGCCGTCGCGCCCCACTTCGCCCGCGTGCCGCACTTCGAGCTTCAGCACGCCACGGCCCAACTCCGGCGCGGGCGGGGTGTACCCGTCGCCGGGCAGGACAATGGGCCGGCTGGGGCCAAACATCTTCGGGTCCTTCGGTTTCGGCTTCTCCGGCTTCGGGTCATCGAGTTTCTCCGAACTGACGACGCCGGCCGCGACCTTCACGCGGTCGATGGTGCCGAACCGCGCGCTCCACCCGGCGAAGGCGTCCACGGCCAACCCGGTCTTGGGCACTTCGTTGGCCGGCTCGAACCCGCCGTGCGGCAGCACACTGTCGAGCGGGCGCGCGGCCTCGACCTCGCGCTGGAACTCCCAGTGCTGCGGCAGGCTGAAGTAGCTGACCGCGTACGGGCTCGCGGTCGGCACGTCGAGCGTCGCGGTCGCCTTCGCCCAGTGGTCGCGCATGACAACGCGCAGCGGGCGCAGCGCGCGGTGCGCGTCCGCATAGGCCTTGTCGTACAGTTCGTTGCCGAAGTTGCGGCGGGCGTCCTCGTGGTGCCGGGCCGCGAGCTTGAACAGGTCGTCCGCGCCGCGGATCGTCACGCCCATCTTCGCGAGCTTCTCGTGAACGGTGCGGGCCTTCTCGTACTCCTCCGCGGCGAGGTCGAGCGCCCAGCGGGCCGCGACGCGTCCGTACTTGCGCCCGTAGTCCTGCCACCACACCACGATGCCGTTCGGGGTGCGGTCGTTGGTGAACACGACGGGGGCGACGAGGTCGAACTCCGGGATCGTGAGTTCGGTTCCGCCCGTGACCTTGCGCGCGCCGAGCGCGAGCGACTCGACCCCGGCCGGGGTGATGCGCCACGGCTCCGCGCCGTCCTCGATCAGCGGCACGGTCACGGTCAAGGAGCGCAGCGCGCCTTGTTCCGGCACGTACTGTCCACCCTTACCGAGCCAGATGGGAATGAGCAGTGCGCCGCGGTTGGTGCGCACGAGCGCGGCCTTCACGCTGGTGTGATCGGTGTCGAGCCACTGCGTCCGGTCGCGGCGCGGGGCCATCAGCAGCGGCGCGAGCATCTCCATTTCGGAGTTGAGAATCGCCATGCCTTGCAGCCGGTCGCGCCCGTGGTGGCTGTCGGCGAGGAACCGATCCGACCAGAAGCCGAGGCCGCGGCACCCGCACGCGAGGCTCAGGTACGCGAGCAGGCGCACCTGCTCCGGGTGCGGGCCGATGGGGTCGGCGAACTTGTCGCCGGGCTTCTGGCCCAGCACGCCCGCGAGGTACCAGTCCGGCAGGTGGTTCTGCACCCACGTCCAGAACACGGCGCGTCCGGACGTGAGGGCGTTGCGCTGGTCGAGCCAGTCGCGGTAGCGGTCCAGTTCGAGACTGGTGAACAGGGGCCAGCGGTGCGCGCCGACGAGATCGAGGAACGACGAGTACCCTTGGAACCCGTCCCACACGTCGGCCCCGAACGGGCGCTTCGGGTCCATTGTGCGTATGAACTCGCGGGTGCGCTCGACGGCCGCGTCCTGCTCGGCGGTGCGCCCGCCGCCCAAGTCCCAGAACAGCACGTCGGTGGCGGAGAACTTGCGGTGGTACGCGGTCAGCGCGTCGCGCGTGGCCTTAAGGGTCGCGGCGTCGTTCGCGCCCGGCGGCGGGGCCAGCGGCGCGGCCGGCACCACGAGCCAGCCCTCGCGGTTCGCCTCGTCCAACACTTCTTGCGACACGTCGGCCGGCACGTACAGGGCGTCGAACCCGGCTTGGCGGAGCACGTGCAGCGGAACGCCGGTGTGCCGCACGGCGCGGAAGAAGAACGGCTTGTTATCCACGAACAGTTGCCCGCCCTGCTGCACCGCGAGTCGGCCGCGCGCGGCCCCGTCGCCGGGGCGCTTCACCGGCACCGCGGGCGCGCCGCCCGCGCCCGGCCCCTCCGCGCCCTTCACCGGGCCGATGTCGATGTCGTCGACCCACACGTCGGCAGTGCCCGGCCCGGTGTACAAGTTCAGCACGAGCCGATCAACATACGCCCCGGTGCTGTTGACCGCGTGCCCGATCTTCGTTTGCAAAACGGGCAACTGCTTGCCCACCAAGCCCGGCACGTCGGTCAGCGTGAGCTTCTGCCACTGGCGCGTCTTGTCGTAGGTGTCGCCGACAATGAGCGCCGTCAGGGGCGACTCCGGGCGCGCCGGGTCCGGCTCTTTGGGGAACACGACGCGCGCGCGGAGCTGCACCCCGCCCTTGGTCGCCTTCACCCACACGCCCGCGGTCAGCGTGGCCGTGACCGGGGCCGGCGGCGTGTCGTAGTGGTAGTGGACGTAGGCCGAATCGCCGGGCGCGAGGTCCGCGGTCAGCTTCAGGTGCTCGCTGGTCGGTTGGCTCTTGAACGATTGGTCCGAAACGTCGTGCTCCTTCACCTCGACCTTGACGTTCGCGTCGCCGCGCACGAGCACGGTGTTCTTGCCACCGAAGGCGTAGCGGTGGACCGGTTCGGCGCGGGCCGGCACCAGCGCGACGCCGGCCGCGCCCGCGACCAGCACGGCGAGAAGGAACAACTGGGCGCGCGACGGACGGGGCATGCGTACCGGCTCCTTCCGCGGGGATTACGGCGCACCGGCTATACCCGCCCCGACCCGCTCGCGAAAGGCCAACCCGAAGGGGCGCGCAACTCTGGGCACACCCGCCCGCGGTCCGTACTCTTCCCGCGACGGGGTTCGCCCGTCGCACGTCTCTTCCGCAAGGAGTAGCCTCATGTTCCGAGTAATCGCGGGCGCGTTCGCCCTCGCGCTGGTGGCCCTGAACGGCGCGCCCGGCGCGGCCGAAGACAAGAAGGACAAGGAGAAACTGGTCGCGTTCGTCCGCGAGAGCGGCGACGTGAAGCTCACCTTCGAGATGGGAAAGGAGACCGCGCGCTACACCGTGACCGCGGGCGAGAACGAGTGCGTCCTCACCGCGAAGCTCAAGTGGGAGAAGGACACGGTCACGAGCGAAGTGACCGAAGTGACCGTGAAGGGTAACTTCCCGGGCGCGCCGAAGAAGGGCGAAAAGGTCACGTTCAAGTGGGTGGTGAAGGGCGACACCGCCACCCTCTCCGACCTGACCGGCGACAACGTGGACGGGGCCAAAGACCTCGTCGAAGGCGAGTACAAGAAGAAGAAGTAGCCGCCGCCGCGCCGCGGGTACACAGGCCCGCGGCGCTTTTCGTCGCTCACTTCTTGGGCCAGATCATGCGGCCCGCGGTCGTCGTGCGGATGCTATACAGCGTCCCGCCGCCGGTGATGTAGAGCGTCTTCAAGTCGTCGCCGCCGAAGGCGCAGTTGGTCACTTCGTCGGTCGGCACGCCCACGAACGCCAGCAGCTTGCCGCTGTCGGGGTCGATGACGTAGATGCCGCCTTTCACGTCGGTCGCGGGTTCGGCCGGCGGGTTCGGCTTGTTCAGCCCGCCGGCGACATACAACCGGCCCTTCGCGTCTTGCTTCAGGCCGTCCGGCCCGCGCCCGGTGCCCCAGTCGTATAGCAACTTCTGACTCTTCAGATTCACGGTGCCGTCGGCGTTCAGGTCGAAGCGCCAGAGCTTGCGCGCGCCGCCCTTGTCGTTATTGTTGTCGGCGACGAACAGGTACTTATCGTCGGCACTGACCAGCACGCCGTTGGCGCGGTCCACCTCGCGCCCGATGACGCGACTCACCTTGCCGTCGGCGTCGATGCGGTACACGCCCTCGATGGTCTTGCCGTCCTTGTCGAGTTGCTGCATGTCGGTGCGCGGGCCGTAGCGCGGGTCGCTGAAGTAGATGCGGTTCTTGCTGTCGATGGTGAGGTCGTTGGGCTGGTTGTACTTCTTGCCGCCGAACGACTCGGTGAGCACGGTGCGCTTGCCGTCGCGCGTGATGCGCGACACCGAGCGCGACACCGGTTCGCAGCACACGAGGTTGCCGTCGCGGTCGAAGAGTAGGCCGTTGGTGCCGGCCTTCTCGCGCCACACCTTGCTCTCGCCCTTCGGGGTGAACTGGTGGATGCCCTTCGCGCCGCTGGTGAGCACGCCGAGTTCCTTGTCCCACGCCGGCCCCTCGCCCGCGCCGCCGTCGCCCGCGAGCCGTTCGAGCTTCGCCCCCGGCTCGAAGATCGGTTCGTCCTTCTTGTCATCCTTCGCTGAGGTGAGGCCGAGTTCCTTAAGCACGTTCTCCGGGGTGGTGAGAACGAACTCCTTCTCCTTGCCGAGCAACTTGAATACGTCGGCCGCAGGTTTGTACGCTGTTGCAAGTTCGTCGGCCTTGAGCACCTTCCCGCTACCACCGACGCCGCCCGCGATCACGACGCGCTTGCCGCTGCACAGCGCCGCGATGTGCGCCACATCGCCCACGTCGCGCAGGATGCCCGGTGCGAGCGTACCGAGACGCTGATTGGTGTACGGCTCATCGGTCACGAAACTGGCGAGCGTGTTGACCGTCGCGACCGTCTTGATGACGTTCCGGGCATCCATCGCGCTGAGGCACAGTGCGACCAGACCCGCCGGGCCTTCGCCGATCAGCACGAGCCCCGCCGACTGGATGCCCTCGACTTTCCGTTCGAGCAAGTCCAGGCACTTCGCGGTGTCGAACACCCACTGCGTCAGCACGGGGCGCCCGAGCCAGAGCGCCCATTCGGCGGAGTTGTGGTCCGGAGCGCGGCCGATCCTGTCCCCTGTGACAGACTGTTTGCCCGTGCCGCGAAGTTCCAGTGTCAGGATCGTGGCACCGGACTTCTTCAGCGCCGCGTACGCGTCGGTCTTTTGCGCGGCTTCCGGCCCTTCGGAGTGCAGCAACACCACGACCGGGCTTTTCTTGGTGCCGTATTCGAGTGTCGCGGTGAGCACGACACCCGGTTCCGAAACGAACTTGATCGTCTCGACGGCCTCTTTCTTCACGGGCGGTTCGTGAAACACCGCCTCCTCCGAGGGCGCGCGATCGAACAGAGTCTCATACAGCACGGCGGCTTGTTGCTTCCGCCACGCGGGCCCGTTGTTGTCGCTGTTGGCGTGCTTGGCGAGCAGTTTCTTCCCCTCCTGTGCCGCGAACTTCGGAATCGTCATAAAGTCCTTCGGGCGCGTGTCGCCGGGGTAGCAGCGCAGGTCTTCGGGCTTCTCGGTCGCGAACTTCGGCTCCGGGATCGGGTCGCCCTTGCCCTCGCCTTTCAGGTGCAGCGCCATGAACCCGTACATCGTCTCGCGCATCGCCTTGCTGTAGTCGTGCGGCCCCTCGAAGATCGCGTGAACGAGGTTGTCCGATTTGCCGAGCAACTTGTACACGGGCTGCGTGAGCGCGAGCGACTTCTTCGCTTCGCCGACCGAGAACTGGATGCCGTCCTTCGCCGCGTTCACCACACAGAGCGCGCGCGGCGCGGTCAGCGCCAGCACCGCCCATTCCTCGGTGAACTTCAGCGCGCCGGGCACCACCTCGCACATGCAGCACGCGGTGTGCAGGTACGCCTGATAGTTGCCGACGCTGCACACCGGCATCACGGCCTTGAACCGCTTGTCCCACGCCCCCGCGTACATCGTCTGGTTGCCGCCGCCGCTCGCGCCGGTGATGCCGATCTTAGTCTTGTCCACTTCCGGGCGCGTTTCGAGGTAATCGACGGCTCGCATGTTCTCGTACACCTGAAGCCCGCTCAGCGGCAGGCCGACGGGCAGCAGCGTCGCGGCGGTCATGTCGCCGTGGTACTCGCCCAGCGCGGTGCCGACGCCGCGCTCGCCCGCGCCGAAGGCGTCGACGCACAGCACGACGAACCCGAGCTTCGCGGCCCCGATGCACCGCGACTGTACAACCGGGTCTTGCTTCGCCCCGCGCCAGTGCCCGTGAACGCAGTGGATCGCGGGCGCGGGTTTCTTCTTGGCCACATCGGGGACGTACAGGTTGCACGTCATGCGCACGCCGGGCCGCGTCTGGATGGTGAGCTTCTCGACGGTGTAGCCGTCGCGCTTGAGCGGGTCGCCGTGCTGCTTCGGGTCGAGGTCGCACGGCTTCGGCAGGAAGCACGCTTCGCCGCCCCACGCCTTGAACAGGTTGTCGCGCAGCGCCTTCTCCTGCTTCGCCCACTCGTCGAGCGTCGCGGGGGCTTTGTCGTTCTTGCGCAGCTCCGCGGCCTGCTTCATCACGAACGCTTGGAACTGCTTGGCGGGCGGCACCTCGTCCGCTGCCGGTGCGAAGGGCACCGCGGCGACGAGCGCAACGAGTACGAGAGGGGCAACACGCGACATGAAATCACCGGTGGGGAGGAACGCGGGCCGATGGCGACAGTGTGACGCGACGCGGGGCAAGGGGCAAGGGGTAGCCCGGCAACTCTCGCCCTTCCACCGGGCGGGGCGGCGCGCTATAATCGGCGCGTCAGTCGCCCCGCCCCGGACGGAGGCCGGAACACATGGCTACGGCCACACCCGACGTGCTCCCCGAACAGGACACCGAGACCCGCACGCGCCGCCAACCGCCCTACGCCGTCATCCTTCACAACGACGACAAGAACTCGATGGACTTCGTAGTGATGGTGCTGCGTAAAGTGTTCGGGTACGAGGTCGAGAAGTGCATGGAACTGATGATGCAGGCACACAAGACCGGGAGGGCCGTAGTGTGGGTCGGGGCGCTAGAGGTGGCCGAACTCAAGGCCGATCAGATCCGCTCGTGCGGGGCCGACCCGTTCGTCAAGCACGGCGCGCACCCCCTCGGCGTGAGCGTCGAACCTACTGCTTAGATTGAAGAAGGTTTCACGCAACGGCGCGAAGACGCACAGAAGACAAGAGGAAGTCAGTTCTTCAAGAACTCTCTTGTCTTCCTTGCGCCTTTGCGTGAGACACTGCTTTACTTCCCGCCCGGCGGGGCGTGCTTCTTCAGCCACGCGAACACTTCCTTGTGCCAGTGCTCGCTGTTCTTCGGCTTCAGCACCCAGTGCCCTTCGTCGGGGAAGTTCACGAACCGCGACGGTACCCCGTTGCGCTGGAGCGCGGTGAACAGCTCGTGCCCCTGACCGATGGGGCAGCGGAAGTCCAGATCGTTGTGAATCACCAGCATCGGGGTCTTCGCCTTCGCGAGGTTCCCGGCCTTCTTGTGCGGCGAGAACTCGGCGTACTTGCCGGGCTTCTCCCACGGCAGCCCGCCGTGCTCCCACTCGTCGAACCACAGTTCATCCGTCGTGCCCCACATGCTCTCGAAGTTCCACACCGAGCAGTGCGTGATGAGGCACTTGAACCGCTTCGCGGCCTCCTCGTTTACCGCGAACCAGTTCATCATGTAGCCGCCGAAGCTGGCCCCGGCGGTGGCGATGCGGTCCTTGTCCACGTAGGGCAACTTCACGACGTAGTCCAACCCGGCCATGAGGTCGCGGTAGCACTTGCCGCCCCAGTCGCCGGTGATCTCGTCCACGAACGTCTGGCCGAACCCGGTGCTGCCGCGCGGGTTCGGCATCACCACGACGTAGCCCTGCGCGGCCCACGCCTGTGGGTTCCACCGGAAGCTCCAGCCGTCCTCCCACGCGCCCTGCGGCCCGCCGTGGACGAGGTACACCACCGGCCACTTCTTCGAGCCGTCGAACCCCGGCGGCTTCAGAACCCACACTTGCATTTCGACCTTCTGCGGGGGGCGCTCCTTGCCCTTCTCGTCGGGCGGCAGTTTGCGCGCCTCAACGGGCACGTCCACCGATTCCGGCCGACCGAGATCGAGTTCCGCGAGCAGCTTCTCGTTCAGCTTGCTCACGTTCACCGGCTTGGGCTTATCGGCGGGCCACCAGTGGGCGTGAACCTCGGCCGGGTGGTGCATCGCGGCCACGGTGTAGCTCAGCATGTTGCGCTGCTTGGAGGACGACAGCGCCCCGCACGAGCCGTTGGCGAACTGGAGGTCGAGCCGCGCGCCGTCGGCGGTCACGAGGAACAGCGCGGTCGCGCCGAGCGAGTCGGCGGTGAACGCGAGGGCGCGCTCGCCGTCGCCCACCCACGTGAACTCGTTGGCCGACAGGTCGTACTTCGCGGTCGCCGCGGCCGGCTTCCCGGCGAGCGTGCCGTCGGGCTTCACGTCGGCCACCAGCAGTTCCCACTTGTCGGCCTCGTACCCGGCCTTCTTTTGCGCGCGCCACGCCACCTTCTTGCCGTTGGGCGAGAACCGCGGGCCGCTGTCGGCGGCCTTGTTCGCCGCGGTCAGCGATTCCCACTTGGTCGCGGTGTTTGTGACGCTGACGCGGCAGATGTCGTAGTTCGTGCTCCACGCCTCGTCCTTCTCCGGCACCGCGGTGAACACGAGGAACTTGCCGTCCGGGGTGAACGCGAAGTTCTCGCCGCTGTCGAACGTCGAGGAACTGGGGTTGGCGTCGCGGTCGCCGGGGGTCACGTCGCGCACCCCCTTGCCGTCGGCCCGGCACACGAACAGGTGCTGCCGCTTGTCCCCGACGTACTCGTCCCAGTGGCGGTAAAAGAGCTTCGTGAACGTCTTGGCCTTCACCGGACTTTTCTCGATCTCCTCGTCCTTCTCCTTGTTCAACTTGTCGCTCTCGGCGAACGGCTTCTCACTGAACTCCGGGTACACGCTGGACACGAAGGCGACGTGCGTCCCGTCCGGCGACCACGCGCCGCTGCTGGCCCCGGTGCTCAGGTCGGTGAGCTGCTTCGGCTCATCGCCCGCGGTCAGCACCCATAGTTGCATCGAACCGGAGCGCGTGGACTCGAACAGGATACGCTCGCCGTCCGGGGACCAGCGCGGGTTGGCGTCGCGCTTCCCCTTCGGGTCCGTGAGCTGCTTGGGCGCGGCTTTGCCGTCGGTGGGCGCGAGCCACAGCGCCGTGCTGCTCTTGTTCTTCTCCAGATCGACGGTCGTGACCTGATACACGACGGTCTTGCCGTCCGGGGAAATCTGCGGCGCGCCCGCGCGCTTGAGGGCGAACAGGTCGTCCACCTTTATGGGTCGCTTGTCGGCGGCCGGGGCGTGCGCGGCGCACAGCGCCGCGAGGACGAGGCAGGACGCGAGGAACGGTCGCATGAGGTAGCCCTAGGATGGCCGCGGCGCGCGGATCGCGCGACGGGTCCGTTGTAGGCGCGGGGCGGGCGCAAAAGAAGAACCCGCGGCGCGGGGCCGCGGGTTCGACGGTGTCACGGTGCGGCAGGGGTCACGGGAAGTTGGCCAGTGTCTCGCCGCCGTTCCAGCTCGCCGCGTTGCGGTACGTGTTCAGGTCGATCGACGATGAAACGAACTTCACCGAGCCGTCGGCGAGGCAGAAGTTGCCGCCGTTGGTATGGCGGCTGCGGAACGAGTACACGTTGGGCCAATCACCCGGGTTGTTGAACCCCGGTTGGCCGGCGACCATCGCGTTGTTCAGCGGCACGCACGCGGTGCCGTTCGCGCCGTTCGCGTAGTACCACGCGTTGTGTATGTTCAGCGCGCCGATGTCTTCGCCGATCATCAGCGTGTTGGCCGCGCCGTCGGCCCCGGTGATCTGTGCGAGGGTCAGGGGGCGGCGGAAGTCGGAGCGGTAGAACAGGCCGTCGCCCGTGTCGAGGCCGTTGGTGCCGTATGCGCCGCCCGAGTTAAGCGTCCAAGAACCCCACGCCCAGTTCTTCCCGCTCACACCCTTGTAACTGGTCGACGCCACCGATTGCCGGCCGGGGTGGTTCGCTACACCCGTCCGGAGGTCCTGCGTCGTGTCGCTGGGGCACTTGAAGGTCTTTACGAACGTGTTGCCCAGAGTCACACCTTGCCCGGTCCCCATCGTCAGTTCCGGGCTGGAAGCGAACACGGTGCGGTGCAAGTTGTCCTGCTCCATGTAAGGCAGAATGCGCGCGAGGAAGCTGTACTGCCGCGCGCCCGTGCCCCAGCAGCACCCGGAGTTAGCGACCGGGTCGCCGTTGTGCGGCATCCGGCCGTTGGCGTCGTTGAAGCTGTGGACCGCGACGCCGAGTTGCTTGAGGTTGTTGGAACAGCTCATGCGGGCCGCGGCCTCGCGCACCTTCTGCACCGCGGGAAGCAGCAGCCCGATGAGAATGGCGATGATCGCGATCACCACTAGCAGTTCGATCAGCGTGAACCCACGCCGATTCTTGGGGAGAGACATTATCGACCTCCGAAAGATGGAGCACCCCGTCAGTGGAACTGGGCGAGAAAAGGAAAGTAAGCCGGACGGCCGACGACGGAAACGAATCGGCAGATACGGAGACTATTGCCAAGTTCGATTGGGAAAACAAGAAGAAAAGCGCGTGAGCGGAGTGATTTTTGTCTTAACGGCCCGGTGTCGGGACTGGCGCGAGCACCACGCGCAGCGGGGGCGGCGGGTTCGCGCTCTCGGTGCGGAACCGCAGGTCGCCGGCGCGGTCGGGTACAAAGTCCCACCCGCTGCGGCGGTCGGCGCGCGCCCCCCACCCCGCGACCGCGCGCACGGTCACGGTGTCGCCCGCGCCGCGCGCGCCCGTCACCCGCGGCCA
>VGZJ01000143.1 GCA_016872595.1 Planctomycetota bacterium | reverse complement strand
TTGTCGAACTCGTCGGCCGAGAGCCCCGTGAACATGCGGAACAACAACGGCTTCCGACGCAATTTCTCGTAATTCGTCATAACCCTATGAATAGGCCATCGATCGCTATTGCGCAACGAGTCTAATGAGCGAGAGCCGCCGGAGCTTGTGGTCGACGTTGAGTTGCATACCGTCGCCGCCGATCACGCGCCACAATACCGTCATGCCGAGGAAGATCAACATCGTGAGCAGCATCGTCCGCTGAGTTTTTTCGTCGTCGTGCCAGACGTGTTTGCTGAGCGCGAGGAGTGTCAGGCCCGCGAGTGCGAACAGCAATCCGGTTCGTAGCGCGAAACCGCCCACTTCCTCTAGGAACGGCGTCTTGTCCGGTGCTCGCGAGCGCTCGCGCGACAGCGCGATCAGCAGCGCCGGAACACCAATCACCATCCAGTTCAACAGGCTCACCTGCTGCGGCAGGTACGGGAACGGGATGTCGAACAGCCCGACCGCGTACGCGAGGATGTACACGAACGAGTACACGTTCTTCGTGAGGAACAGCTTCGCGGCGCGGCGCAGGTTGCGCACGATCGTCCGGCCCTCGGCAATCGCCTCCGGCAGCACCGCGAAGTTGTTGTTCTGAAGCACGAGACTCGACACGGACTTCGCCGCGGCGCTGCCCTCCCCCATCGCGATTCCGAGATCGGCTTTCTTGATGGGCAGCACGTCGTTGACGCCGTCGCCGATCATCGCGACGTTGGCTCCGCCCTTCTGAAGTGCATCGACGATAGCGACCTTCTGCACCGGCTCGACACGGCCAAACACGCAATGCGTGCGGACGAATTCAACCGGGTCCGCGGCGGATTCGAGTTCCTTGCCGGTGACGACCGGTTCGTGCGAGATAGGAAGGTTGAGCGGCGAAATCGTCGCGCCCACCGTCTGCGGGTTGTCGCCGGAGATTGCCTTTAAGGCGATGCCCTGATCGTAAAGCGCCTTCAGCACATCGGCAGCATCCGGGCGCAACTCGTCGGCGAGCGCGAGAATCGCGAGCGTACAGAGTGGGGCTGGGACACGACCCGGTTCGAGCGCCGCGAGTTCGTCACACACCTCCGCGAACAGCAGCACACGTAAGCCGGCCGAGCGCATTCGCGCGAGATCATCGGCCCACGGACCAAGATCGGGTGCAATCACTTCCGGCGCCCCGAGCACGAGAACGCGTTCGGTGCCGCCGTCACGTACGCGCACCGCGCTGAACCGCGTGCGTGCGTTGAACGGGAGCTGATCGACTACCTCCGCCAATTCCACACCCACCGCCGTGCGGATCGCGACGACGTTCTTGTTGTCGCGGTCGATGGTGGCAGTCGCTAACAGCGCGAGCCGGTGCCGCACGTCGGCCTCGTTCACCTGTGCGTCGAGCGTTCGGAGTTCGCTCAGTCGGAGTTGGTTGGTGGTGAGCGTGCCGGTTTTGTCGGTGCAAATCACATCCACGGCGGCCATCGCTTCGACTGCGTTGAGGCGCTGCACGAGCGCGCCGCGACGGCCGATCACAACGGCCCCGATGGTGAACGAAATGGTCGCGGTGAGTACGAGCCCCTGCGGGATCATCGAGATGACCGTCGCCGCGATCATCAGGAACATACGCTGCGCGGTGATGACGTGCAGGACCTCAAGGAGCGCGTACACCCCGCACAAAACGAGCGCGGTGACGCTCAGCCACGTAATGATGCGGTTGAGCGCGCGTGTCAAGGGACTGGTGGTGTAGCTGTAGCGCCGCGCGTCGGTGGTGACGCTCTGAGCAAACGCTTTCGCGCCCACCTTCTCGGCACGATAGCTCGCCTCGCCGGTCACGCAGATGCTCCCCGACAGAAGCCGCTCGCCCGGTTTCCGACGCACCGGATCCGATTCGCCAGTGAGCAGCGCCTCGTCGACTTCGAGGTATTGCGCGTCCGTCACGACGCCGTCAGCGACGACGGTATCGCCGGCGCGAAGCAGGATCAGGTCGCCGAGCACGACTTCGTCCGCGTTGATCTCCTGAACCGTGCCGTCGCGAATCACGCGCGCCTTGCGCGCGGTGAGGATCGCGAGACTGTCGAGCTGAAACTTCGCGCGGACCTCCTGATACAACCCGATAAGCGTATTCGCGAGCACGGTGCCTGTTACCGAGATGGCGGCGCGCCACTCTCCGAAATGAAAGAGCATCAGCGCTGTGGGAACGACGACGAGATTGAAGACCGTGACGAGGTGCCGATACGCGATGGTGGCGTAGTCGCGAAGGGCCGACGAGCGCGTGCGGTTGATCTCTCCGCGAAGGACGCGCTCTGCGACCTCCGCGGAGGTGAGACCGGCGGCCGGTACGGTGCTCATCGGGTCGCATCTCCGGTGCCCGCGATTCGGCGCGGCACCGGTATCATACGCCCGCGACGAGGCCGGACGCGCTAGCCCAGCATCTCCTTCACGACGCGGCCGTGAACGTCGGTGAGACGGAAGTCGCGGCCGGCGTAGCGGTAGGTCAGCTTCTCGTGATCGAAGCCGAGCAGGTGCAGCATGGTCGCGTGCAGGTCGTGGACGTGAACCTTGTTTTCCGCCGCCGCGAAGCCGAAGTCGTCCGTCGCGCCGACGACGGTTCCGCCCTTCGCGCCGCCGCCGGCGAGCCAGCAGGTGAAGCCGTAATGGTTGTGGTCGCGACCGTTCAGCGCCGGTAACTCCGCGACCGGCGTGCGGCCGAACTCGCCGCCCCATTGCACGAGCGTGCTGTCGAACAGCCCACGGGCCTTGAGGTCGCTGAGAAACGCGGCGATGGGTTGGTCCCACTGCGCGGCGAGGTTTTTGTGCGCGTTGGCGATGCCGTCGTGGTTGTCCCACGGCTGCCCGGCCCCGCTCCACAGTTGCACGATGCGCACGCCGCGCTCGATGAGGCGGCGCGTGAGCAGCAGTTGCCGGCCGATGGTGGTGTCGCCGTACCACTCGCGAACCTTCTTCGTCTCGCGGCTGAGGTCGAACACGTCCGCGGCCTCGGTCTGCATCCGAAAGGCCAGCTCGAAAGTGCGGATGCGCGCCTCGAGCTGTGCGTCGTCGGCGCGCGGGGCCTTGTGCTTGGCGTTCAGCGCCCCGACGAGATCGAGCTGTTCGCGCTGCTTGTCGAGCGGCAGTTCGGTGTTGCGGATGTTCGCGATGAGCCGATCAACCTGCGTGTGTGCGCTGTCGATGTACGTTCCCTGAAACACGCCGGGCAGGAACGCGGAGCGCCAGTTCTGCGTGGTGACGATGGGGTATCCGCCGGGGCACATGACGATGAAGCCGGGGAGGTTGCGGTTCTCGCTGCCGAGCCCGTAGGTGACCCAACTCCCGAGGCTCGGGCGCGGCTGCCGGCCGTCGCCGCAGTTCATCAGCAGCAGCGACGGCTCGTGATTGGGCACGTCCGCGTGCATCGACCGGATCACACACATGTCGTCGATGTGCGCTGAGGCGGTCTTGGCGAACAACTCGCTGACCTCGATGCCGGACTTGCCGTACTTCTTGAACGCGAACGGCGACTTCATGGCCGCGCCGGTCTTGCGCTCGGTGCGCAGGTTCCCGGTCGGAATCGGCTTGCCGTGGTACTTGTCCAGCGCCGGTTTTGGGTCGAAGGTATCGACCTGCGACGGCCCGCCGTTCATGAACAGGTGAACGACGTGCTCGGCCTTCGCCACCAGCGGCGGCTTCTTGGGCGCGAGTGGATCGACGTTCGCGCGCGCCTCGTCCGCGAGTAACCCCGCGAGGGCGAGCGTGCCAACGCCGGTGCCACAACGAGCCAGCATCTCACGACGCGAAAGCGGAAGCATGTTGACTCCGGTTCAAGCAGTCTGGGGAGTTGCATCGCGTCGGGCGAACTCGATCAGCCACTCGCGCTGTTCGGATGTTTCCGGCACGGCGCGCCCGCGCGCCGCACTGACGCGCGCGATTGCGTCTTCTGTACTCGCGCCCAGTCGCACCATCAGCGCGATAGCCACGAGTGCCGCGCGGCCGATCCCTTGTCGGCAGTGAATGGCGACGTTCTGGCCCGTGGTGATGCGCGTCGCGAGGCTCGCCACAAGTTCGTAGGCAGAATCTCGCGCGGCTGGCACACTGCGATCAACGATAGGAAAGCTCACGAACTCGATGCCGTTCGCACGGGCCAACTCGCCCTCCGCGGAAAGGTCGAGGTCCGCGACCTCTTCCGCTTCGAGCAGCGATACTAGAACACCAACGCCGGCATCGCGCCACGCGCGCACCTCGTCTTCAAGCCAGTCGCCTCCGCGCGGTCGCGGCATGATGGCGAGGCGACTCGGCCACGATCCCGGTATCCAGTACAGCTCGGTCTTCATTCCTTCCCCAAGATCAGATCGACGACCCAGCACCCGCGAACGTGTGGCCGCGGCCCGCGGCAGTGGTCGAGGATGTTGACGTTATCGCAACCGGCGTCCTGAAGCGCGTCCGCGAGAATCGGCATCGCTGAGAAGTCGCGCGACTCGTACATGGTGCGGGCGAGTTGCACCACCGTCGAGGTCAGCCAAGCTGGTTCTACTGCCTCCGGGTAGAACGGATGGCCGACGATGTCATGAAGCAACGTAATCTGTGGAAACACCTCGCGTTCGGACTCGTAGAACTCGCGTGTGTAGTCGCCGTGTTGAGCCGAAACCGCTTCCGAAACGGATGTCGCCACTCCGAGAACCGACCTGTACGTAATGAACTCGTTGGCGCAGGCTAACCCACCTACGGCATACGCAAGATACCTTTCCTTCTTCGCTGGTATCGCCCATGCTGGACTCAATGGCATTGCGAGACGCTCCAGCTCCTCGGCGCTCGCAATGCCATCGGCGTACTGCTCAGCGGCTTCGATCAGGCTTCGGTGTGGGTGCTTTGGGAATGCGTCCCATAGCCGGCGGCAGCATGCAATTGCGAACAGTCTCAGCTTCCTCAAGCTGACCCGACCTTCAACGAAACGGAGTAACCGTTCGCGGTCGGTACATTTCTCCCACTCGGCCTCAGTCATTGTCGCGTTCCCTCAGTCAACGAACGCGAATTCGTTGGTCATCAGCAGGGCGTGGGCGAGGTCGGCCCAGCGGTCGGCTCCCTTTGCCACAAACGCCAGCGCCAGCTTCTTCTCGTCGGCGTCCGGCTTGCGGCCGTACACGGTCAGGAAGAGGAGGTCGAGGCGGTCGCCGTCGCTCAGTTTTTGCATGGCGGGCTGCGCGATCAACTGCTTGGCCGCGGCGCGGGCGAACGGGCCGTTCATCAGGAACAGCGCTTGCGGGGCGACCGTCGTGCTCGTGCGCTCCGGGGTGAGGCCCGCGGGGTTGGGCACGTCGAAGGTGGTCAACAGCGACGGGAACTCCAGCCGGTCAACGTAGCCGTAGACGGCGCGGCGCTTGTTGCCGCCGAAGAGCCGCACCGCGGGACCGCCGAGGTCGGGCGCGAGTTGCCCGCTGACTGCGAGCGTCGCGTCGTGCAGCGGTTCGAACTCCAAACGGCGACGGTTCTGCTTCCACAACAGGCGGTTGTCGGGATCGATGGCGGTCGCGTCGGCGCGGTCGGCGCTCGCTTGCGTGTAGGTGGCGCTAGTCATGATGAGCTTGTGGAGTGCTTTGATGCTCCACGCGGACACAGGGGGCATACGCCCCCCGCTCGGAGTGGGTGATACGAACTCGCTCGCTAGCCAATCGAGCAGTTCGGGGTGCGTGGGGGCGTCGCCGCGTAAGCCGAAGTCGCCGGGCGTGCCCACCAGCGCCTTGCCGAAGTGGTGGAGCCAGACGCGGTTCACGAACACGCGGGCCGTGAGCGGGTTGTCCTTCGAGACGATCTCTCGCGCGAGGTCTAGCCGCGCGCTGCCGCCGGAGGCGAACGGCTTGCGCGCGGGATTGGCGATCCTTACCATCTGCCGCGGCACTGGGTCGCCGGGCCGACCGGGGTGGCCGCGCTCGAACACCCGCGGGTCGTAGGGCCGCGCCGAATCGTGAACGACCATCGCCCGCGGTGGTCCCTTCGCGAGCCAGTTTTCCAGTTCGCGCAGGTGCTTCTGGTACTCGCCCTGCGTCGCGCGGTCGGGGAACAGCGAGAGGAAGCCCCAGTCGAGCGCGAGCGGCGCGTCGGCCGGCGAATCGGGGCCATACAGGACGGCGTGCAACTCGACGGCATCGGGGTCATCAAGCGCCGCTTGCGGCTTCGCGACCTGTTGCAGCAATTTCCCGTAGCGCTCGGCCACCTCCTTCATCGATTTCGGCGCTTCTGCGAACGCCGCGACCACGAGCTTGTTACCGCCAACAACCGCCTTGAGCAGCGCGGGGGCTATCGCGGCGAACTCGGCTTCGCTCAGCTCCGCGACCGCGTGCCAGTGCCGGAACGCGGGGTGCTTCCGCTTCTTCGTGTCGCTGAGGAACTGCCGCCAGCGGGTGATCATGCTCGGGTTCAGGTCGCCGGGGTCGGCCAGCAGCATGAAGTCGTCGGCCGGCGGTTGGTTGCGGGCCGCGTGCGCCGCCAGCAGGTACCCCGCGACGCGCGTCCGCGCCCCGGTCACGAGCGCCGTGTGCTTCGCGGTCACGAAGTCGATCAGCGCCTTCTCGCGCCGGTGCAACTCGATGGAGTACGCCAGCGCGCTCCACCCGCTCGGCGCGGTGCCCACGACGGGGGGCACGGTCGGCTCCGTCGCGCTCCGCAGCACCCCGTACAGCGAGTAATAGTCGGCCGCGGGGATCGGGTCGAACTTGTGGTCGTGGCACCGAGCGCACGTCACCGTCAGTCCCATCAGCCCGCGCGTGACCACGTCCATGCGGTCGTCAATGATGTCGTGGGTGTTGTTCATGAAGTGTCCGCCGACCGTGAGGAAGCCCAGCGCGGCCTGCGCGCCGGCGTCGTTCGGCGCGAGCAGATCGGCCGCGAGTTGCTCCGTCACGAACCGGTCGAACGGGACGTCGTCGTTGAACGCCTTGATGACGTAATCGCGATACGTCCACGCCCACGGGTACTCCTTCCCCTCGAAGAACACATAGCCCTTGTTGTCCGCGTAGCGCGCAATGTCCAGCCAGTGCCGGCCCCAGCGCTCGCCGTAGCGCGGCGAGGCGAGCAAGTGATCCAGCAGCTTTTCGTAGGCGTCGGGCGCGTCGTCCTTCACGAAGGCTTCCACTTCCGCCGGTGTCGGCGGCAGGCCGTGTAGGTCGAAGGTGGCGCGGCGAATGAGCGTGCGCTTGTCGGCGCGCGGCGAGTGTGACAATCCCTTGTCACTGAGTTGCTTTCTGACGAAAGCGTCGATTGGGTTCGCGCTCGCCTGCGGCTCGCGGTTAACGGGGATTGGAGGACGTTTGACAGGTTGGAAGGCCCAGTGCTTTGCCGCGGCTTTGTCGATGGCGTTGGGTGAAGCGAGCGTGACCTTGTCGGGCCAAGGCGCACCCAATTCGATCCACTTCGTGAGCGCGGCGATTTCGCGGTCGGGCAGCTTTCCGGCCGGCGGCATCTTCAGGTCTTCGTCAGTGTGCGTCAGCCCCTTGAGCAACAGGCTCTCTTTCGGCTTGCCCGGCACGACCGCCGGGCCGCGCTCGCCGCCCTTCAGCGCCGCGGCGCGCGTGTCGAGGCGCAGCGCGCCCTTCGCCTTCTCGCCGTGGCAGTTCAGGCACTTCTCAACGAGCACCGGGCGGACGTGCTTCTCGAAGTGATCGAGGGCGGCCGGGTCCGCGGCGCGCACGGCCGAAGCGGAAACGAAGAGCGCGAGGGAGAGGAGGAATCGCGTCATGGCAGGCGGGTGACCTTCTTGATCGTGATCGGCGGGGTCAGCGTCTGGTCTTTGGCGGGCGCGGCCTGAATCTTCTTCACCACGTCCATGCCCTTCGTCACGCGGCCGAACGCGGCGAACCCGTGGCCGTCCGGGTTGCGCTTGCCGCCGTGGTCCAGTTCGGGCTGGTCGCCGATGCAGATGAAGAAGTCGGAGGTCGCGGTGTCCGGGCCGTCGCGGGCCATCGAGATAGTGCCGTCCTTGTGCTTCACGCCGGTATCGTTCGTGCGCTCCAGCTTGATCGGCTTGAACTCGTCCTTCGTCTTGTCCGGGTTGATGCCGGCCTGCACGACTTCGATCTTCACCTTGTTGTCGGGCTGGTTGTCCGGCGTCACGGTGCGGTGGAACTTGCCGCCGTCGTAGAACTTGCCGTCGACACACTTGAGGAAGTTGGCGACCGTGTTCGGGGCGCGCGCGTCGAGTTCGACCTCGATGTCGCCCTTGTCGGTTTGGATCAGGACGCGCACGGGCTTGGGATCCGCGGCGGGGGAAGTCGCTGCGAGAAGCAGCGCGAACAGTACGAGCGCGGAACGCATCGGAAACCCTCCGCGCCCATCAGAACGCGGTGGGTGGCCGGGGTCAAGTAGAGCCTTTCAAAAGTAGTAGGCACACTCCGAGTGCCGTAGCTTTTTGCACGGGTCAGCAACGGCACACGGAGTGTGCCTACTACTTGAAACGGTCTAAATGGAAGCCGTGCTCACGACTTCTGCCGGCTCTTGGGCGGGCCGAGGATTTCTTGCAGCACCACGGCCATTGCCACGCCCTGCCCGGTGCCGAGAAGGGTGGTGAGGTTCTTGCCGAACTCGGACTTGGCCGCGGGGCGCGGGCGGGCGGAGAAGCGCGTCACCTTCGTGGCCGGTGCGCCGGTGGACGAGGCTAGCGGCCGGACGGTCGGCGCGGACGTCGGCAAAACCTCGACCTGCGCCGCGACCGGCGCGCTCCGGGTGGGCGCTTGTGGCGCGGCAGAGAAGCCGCCCGTCGGGGCCGGGAGCGGGGGCGGCGAATCGGCCAGCGCCGCGACCGTGCGGCGCTTGGGGGGCTGGTCCACAATCGTGGGCTTGACCGGCTGGACGACGGGCGCGACCGGGGCCGCCGCCGTGGGCGGGTCCGGGGCCGCCGCCTGCTTGCGGCGCAGGCGGTCGATCTCCGCGAGGAACCGATCCATCTCGGTGTTCGCGGGGCGAACGGCGGCGCTGGCCGCCGGGCGGTCGTCGGTGCGCGGGGCGACCGGCGCGGGCCGGGCCGGGCGCTCGGCGCGCTCGTCCTGCGCCTCGCGCGCGCGCTCCGCGGCCCGCTCGTTGCGCTCCACCCGCCGCTTCCGCTCGTCTTCCGCGCGCCGGGCCGCGTTCGCTTCGGCGAGGTTGTTCAGCATCTTCGCCACCGCCCCCACCACCGTGGAGATCAGCAGCAAGACGACGAACATGACGACGATCTGGCCGATCATGAGCGCTCTCGGATAGAGACGGTTCGGGCGAAGCCGCGAGAGGGCGTCCTTAGCGCCCGGACCCCGGTTGGCCCTCGGCCCCGCCGGTCATGGTGGCGATGTTGTTGCGCATCGACGTGTCGGACTGCACGTTGCGCATGTTGTAGTAGTCCATCACGCTGATGTGGCCCTTTCCGAAGGCGTCGGCGATGGCCTGCGGCACCTGCGCCTCGGCCTCGACCACCTTCGCTCGGTTCTCTTCGACCAGCGCGCGCATTTCCTGCTCGCGGGCCACGGCCGCGGCCCGGCGCTTCTCGGCCTCGGCCTGCGCGACCCGAAGGTCGGCCGCGGCTTGCTCGGCTTGCAGCTTCGCGCCGATGTTCTCGCCGACCTCGATGTGCGCGATGTCGATGGACACGATCTCGTACGCGGTCTGTGCGTCGAGGGCGTTGTGCAGCACGGTTTGGGAAATCATGCCGGGGTTCGCGAGCACTTCCTTGTGGTCGTGCGCCGAACCGATGGCCTTCACGATGCCCTCGCCGACGCGGGCGATGATGGTTTCCTCGGTCGCACCGCCGACGAGCCGCTCGAGCTTGGTGCGCACCGTCACGCGGGCCTTCGCGAGGAGCTGAATACCGTTGCGGCACACGGCGTCGAGGAACTGCTTCCCCTTGCCGGGGTCGGGGCAGTCGATGACCTTCGGGTTCACGCTCGTGCGAACGGCTTCGAGGACGTCGCGGCCGGCGAGGTCGATGGCCGCGGCGGTGCGCCACGGCAGGTCGAGCCCGGCCTTGTGCGCCGCGATGACCGCGGTCGCGGTCTTGGGCACGTTGCCGCGCGCGAGGAAGTGCGACTCGAGTTCGCCGGTGGTCACGCGCACCCCGGCCTGCACGAGCGCGATCTTCTGGCGGACGATCATCGCGTAATCGACGTTCCGCAACTTCATCCCGATCAGGCTCCCGATGCCGATGTCGGCCTTCGTGAGCAGGGCCTGAATCCACAGCCGGATGAAGCTGAAGAACAGGAACAGGAACACCACGAACATCAGCAGCGCGACGAGGGCCACCACGATGATGACGACCTGCGTGGTGGACGGCGCGTTGGGCTGCTGCGCGAACAGGGCGGAGGCGGTCGGGAGCGTCACGGGGTATGTCCTTCGGTGGTTGGTGTTAGGGGTCAGAAGCCGGGGTCGTCGTCCTGTTCGGCGCGCCGCCGGGCGCGCCGCGGGCGATCATCACCCACGCGAGGCCCGCGCCGGTGCCCAGCACGAGCAGGATCAGTAGTTCCGGCACGCCCAGCCCGATCATACGGCTCCTACTTCAGGCCGATGTCGAAGTCGTCGAAGTCGTCGGGTTTCTTTCGCGGTTCGTCCTTCTTAGGTCCTTCGCTCGCCGGGGCCGGGGCTTTCGGCGCGGGCGGCGGGGCCGGCGGCGCGCCGCCCGGATCCTCCATCTCGCGCACGATCACCTGCCCGCGGCGGACTTCCACGCAGCGCACCCACACGCCGGCGTCGAGCATCGTGCCCTCGGTCATTGCGTCCACGCGCTTGTTGTCGAACTCGACCGTGCCGGACGGGCGCAGGGGCGACACGGTCTTACCGGCGCGCCCCTTCAGCCCGTCGGTGTCCGGGTTCGCGACCGGCGGGGCCGCGGCGGTCGGGGCGTCTTCGAGGACCGTGTCGAGCGACATGCGCCGCCACGCGACCACGGCGATGTATCCGGACGCCGGTAAGCCCACGGCCAAGCCGATGATGGCGACGACGCCCTCGGCCGTGCTGCCGTAGTACAGAATCGTACCCACGCCGATGGCGAAGAACAACAACGCGGCCACGACCAGAATGCCGCCCGTGGGGACGAAGATTTCTGCCAACAGCAGGAACGCCCCGAGCGCGATCACGATGAGGGCGATGGTCAGGTAGTCCATCTGTGGTATTCGGAGTGCGGAGGTCGAAGCGCGGAACACGGAATTGAAGTCAGAGTAGGGGAAGTGGGCCGACTAGCCCAACCCGCCCCGCCCTTCATTTCCGGGATTCCGCCCGCGGCGCACCGCGTTGTTCATACTTCCTTTACGACGATGCGCGTCCCCTCGACCGCGACCACTTGCACCCGCGTGCCGAGCGGGATGAACCCGCCGTCGGAAACGACATCGACGAACTTGTCCCCGAACCGCACGACGCCCGCCGGGCGCAACGCGGTCGTGCTGGTGCCGATCGCGCCGAGTAGCTCCAGCGCTTCGCTCGCGCCGGGCAGCACGGCCTCCGCGGTCTGAGTGTTCTCCGTGGGCGGGGTGAGCATCAGCCGGTTGGCGCCCGGCACCTGCGGCAGGTACTTCGCGATCAGGAACGCGAACACAACCGCGCCCATCATCGCGAACATGTACGTCGAGACGCGGACCCCGAACCCGACCCAACCCGCCGTGTTGTCCGGCACCTTCTCCATCGTCACGAGGCCCAAGCCCCCCAACATGCAGATGATGCCGAAGATGCCGCACGCGCCGAACCCGGGCAGGACGAAGATTTCCAACCCGACCAGTACCAACCCCATGATGAACAGCAGCAGCGCGAGGACGAACATCTCGCCGCTGAACCGCGACTGCGACCAGAACACGAGGATGAAGCACAGGGCCGCGATGATGCCGGGCACCGTGAGGCCGGGCACCTTCAGTTCGAGGATCAGCCCGATGAACCCCAGCATTACGAGGATGATTGTGACCGCGGGGATGCGCAGGAACTCGGCGAAACGGTCGAGCAGGCCGGGGTCGGGGTTCTTGGCCTCGCTCACGCCGTAGATGGCGCACACGTCGTTGACGTTCGTGGTCGGCACGGTGAACCGGGCGAGGCCGATCTCGGCGGCCAGCGTCGCGCCGGGGTGGAACGGTACGCCCGGCGCTTTCACCACCTTGTCCTCGACCCAGTCCTCCTTGCGCTCCTGCGCGTCCCTGAACTGCTCGCGCGTCATCAGTTGCTTCTTGCGCGCGTCGGTCCCCCCGCGCACGCGGACGATCTCGGTGCTCACGTCGAGCATCCCGTCGATCAGCACTTCGGGGTAGCCCTGTTCCTTCGCCAGTTGCCGCAGCGCGGTCTTCTGACTGGCGATGGCGGTCGGCTTAGCGCTCTTGATGTAGCGCTCGAAGTTACCGAACTCGGCCTCCTTCCCGTCGCCCTCGGACTTCGGGCGCGTCATCACGATCTCGGTGCAGCCGAGGGCGACCACGGCCGCGGCGTCGGGCGCGCCCTCCGGCACAAAGGCGATGATCTGGAGCGGCTCGTCGCCCTTTTGTGCTGCGATCAGGTCCGTTGCCAGTTCGCGCGCCGCGTCGAGGTCCGTTCCCCCGCAGTTGAGGATGAGGATGAAGACGTTGCCCTTCTTCTTGCGCACGTCGCGCACGACGCGGCCCACGCTTTCCTTCATCGCGCCGTCCACGTCGCCCTTGAGGGTCCACTGGAACGCGACCGGCGTGCGGCCCTGTAGCGGGTCGTCGCGCGTGACCGACGGCGGCAGGCTGTACAGCGAAGCCAGCTCCGCGCGCGTGTCGGCCTTGCGCTTGGCGAGGCCGACGCCGCCGACGTTGTACGCGAGGTCGAGGTTGTACGCGGCGTACTGCCCGTCGGTGACGCCCTGTACGGGACTTGGCCCACTCAGCTCCGCGAGCGCCTTCTCGTCGCGCCCGTCCGCGTACAACTTGCCCTTCCCCTCGCGCTTGTCGCCGCGCATGAGCCGCACGTCGGCGTCGAACATCTTCTGCACGAGCGCCCAGCGGCCGGGGTCGTTGAAGCGCTCTTGGTATGCATCCTTCTGATACTTTTTCAGCCCCACAACACCCTCGACAACAACTGGGCCGATCACGCCCGACTTGCCCATCACGACTTCCTTGCACGCGATCACCGGCAGGACCGTGTGCCCGGTTACGGGCGCGTGAACGAACGCAATCGTCGTAACCGCCTTCTGCGCGCCGATGAACTCGGCAAGGTTCGAGCACTCGCCGAAGTCCGGGGTGAGGGCGGGTTTGCCGTCCGGGTTGAAGTCGAACACCACGGTCGCGACGCGGCGCTGGGCGTTCTCGCTGTTGACGCGAGCGGTGATCTGGTTCTTGATGCGCGTGACCGCGTCACTGGTGAGCGGGTTGGGCACGGTCACGAACATGGCGTCGGCCGCGTCCTGCGCGACCGCGACCGCGGGGGCCAGCGCGCACGCGAGCGCGACGAGTACGGGGTGAATCGTGCTGCGGGCCGAGGGGTACATCGGTGTTCGTTCCTTCGGGTCGGGTCAGGTCGCGCCCGCGTACGGTCGTCACGCCACACCAGATTATAACGCCGCCGCGAACCGCGGCAAAAGGAGGTTCGCCCCGCGTGGCCGGTAATTCGCACGCGCGGCGCGCTTCGCACGACCCGCACGGCGGACGTGTCTCGTTCTTCACAGGCACGTCGCGCTGGAAAACAGGGCCGGTTGTGCCGACTTTCCCGTCGAAGATACACAGTCTGCGGAAGATAACCCGATTCCGACGCGCGCAAGGGATTGAATGAACCCGCGGTTCGGATTAGGTTTATGGAAGATGGTGAAAATGGGGGCTTCGAGTAGCGCAGCGAGTAGGCGCGAAGTGGGTGGCTCGGAGCTTCGCTCGGGTCGGCGTGACGTGCCACCCTCCTCACGGACGAGGGGCAGGGGTGGCCGGCGGGGTGAGCGCCATGCGCAGGGTCGTCATCAGCGGGCTGGGGGTCGTCGCACCGAACGGCGTCGGCAAGGACGCATTCTGGAAGGCGTGCGTGGACGGCCACAGTGGGATCGGCCCGATTCAGACGTTCGACGCTTCGAACCACCCCATCCGCGTTGCCGGCGAGGTCCGCGACTTCGAACCGGAGCCGTTCCTTCCCGACCGCTTCCGCAAGTCCGTCAAAGTGATGGGCCGGGCCGCGAAGTTCGGAATCGGGGCCGCGGGCCTCGCGGTCGCCGACAGCGGCCTCGACCCGACGCACCTCGACCCGACGCGCCTCGGCGTGGTGATGGGCACCGGTCTCGTGCCGATGGACTTGGGCGAACTCGCCCCGCTGCTCGCCCGCGCGTGCGAAGAGGACGGTGCGTTCGACGAAACGAAGTTGCCCGACCCAGACCGCCCCGACACGCCGCTGTTCCCGCTCTGGTTGCTCAAGTACCTGCCGAATATGGTTGCGGCGCACATCTCGATGGCGTTCAACTGTCAGGGGCCGAACAACACAGTGGTGACGGCGTGTGTGGCCGGGACACAGGCCGTGGGCGAGGGCTTCCGGCTCGTTTCGCGCGGCGACGCCGACGTGATGCTGTGCGGCGGCGCGGACAGTCGCATCGACCCGCTCATGCTACTCGCCTACACCGCGCTGGGCACCCTCAGCAAGACGGACGCCCGCGCCCCGGAAGAGCGATCGCGCCCGTTCGACCGCCTCCGCGACGGGTTCGTCATCAGCGAGGGGGCCGCGGTACTGGTGCTCGAAGAGTACGAGCGCGCGAAGGCCCGCAACGCCCCGATCTATGCCGAGGTGAAGGGCTGGGGCAGTTCGTTCGACGCCTACAGTGTGACGAAGCCGGATCCGGAGGGCCGCGGCGGGGCACGGGCCATCGCCGCCGCGCTCGCCGAGGCCGGTGTGGACTTCCGCGATGTGGGCTACATCAACGCCCACGGCACCAGCACGAAACTGAACGACGCGATGGAAACGGCCGCGGTGAAGCGCGTATTCGGGGACTACTCGAAGGGCGTGCAACTGTCGAGCATCAAGAGCATGATCGGTCACTCCATTGGCGCGAGCGGGGCGATTGAGGCCGCGGCGCTGGCGATGAGCCTGAAAACGCAAGTCTACCCACCGACAATCAACCTGACGAACCCCGACCCCGCGTGCGACCTCGACTACATCCCCAACACCGCGCGCGAGGCGAAGGTGAAGTACGGCCTGTCCACCAGCTTCGGCTTCGGCGGTCAGAACGGCGCGCTCGTAATGGCCGCAGTCTGAGCGCCCGCGCGAGTCACTAGAGTCGCTGCACAATAGTGGCAGATCGGTTCAAGCCGGCTCGCCCCTTGGCGTTGGATCTCATGCGTACATGAGGTTGTGGAGTCCGGCGACGTTCTTGATGATGAGGGTGTGCCGACGGCGGGGGTTGCGATACCGCTCGGCCGCGATCCGCCACACCTTCATCTTCCCGATCCCGTGCTCCACCACGATCCGACGGCGCGACACCCGCCGGTTGCCCGCCTTCTGCCGGGCCGTCAACCGCCCCTTCGGGGGTCGCCGGCGCGGGGTACACAGCCCGGTCCCCAGGTACGCCGTGTCGCCCGTCCGCTTCACGCCCGGCGGGCACGCGACACCGGTGGCGTCGTAGATCTTCTTGTCATGGGTCTTGCCGGGGAACGCCCGCGACACGGCGGCAATTCGCACCCGGCGTCGTTGGCCGGCGCGGCCGGGAGCCTTGCGCTTGCGGACGACGACCACCTGGTGCTTGAGGGTGTGCCGCTTCTTCTTCCCCGAGTAGAACCGCCTCTGCCGCCGGGAGGGCCGGGGAATGGCCCGCTCGGTGGCGTCGAAGAAAAGCTCGCGGATCTCGTCGGGTTCCAACTCGACCCGCCGCTCGGGGATGCGGAAGATGCCGGCCAACAGCGGTTGGAGCGGGTTGATGTTGCGGCACACCGAACTCTGGTC
>VGZJ01000142.1 GCA_016872595.1 Planctomycetota bacterium | reverse complement strand
CACGTACCGCAGGGCGTCGAACACGTCTCGCAACAGGTGGTCCCGTTGCGGCGCGTCCTCGCGCATGAGGGTCAGGTACGGGAGCAGGAACTCCCACTCCCGGTCGGTTACGTCACTCGGGTACGACTTCCGTGCCTCGCTCATGCACCTAACTTATCCCCTATCATGACGATAAGTGCATAACTGGCTCTAACTCACCCACCTCGCAATTCCAATTGCCCCCATCACCACAAGCACCAAGCCGAAGCAGCCCTTGTTGATGACCTTCGGCGGGGCGAGCAGCGCGCGCAGCGCGGTTTCGGCCTCGTCGCAGGCGCGCACGAACCCGGCCCGGTCGTCGATCTGTGTGTAGTCGGACTCGTGGACGATCTTGTTGCGTACGGTCGCCACGAACCGCAGCTTGCGCACCAGCGGTTGCGGCAAACGGTCCTGCACGCTACTCACCTTCTCGTGCAACCCCTTCCCGGTCGCGCCGAGAGCGCCTTCCAGAAGTGATTCGAGCGCCTTCACGCGCGTGATCGCCAGTTCGATGTCGCTCATGGCCTCACGCCTTCGGCGCGAGGTTCGGGTTGAAGAACACCATCTTCCATGGGCGCACGGTCCACCTGAGGAACACGCCGGCCGCGAAGAACGGGTCGGCCTTCATCAGCGCCTCGACCGCGTCCGGCGAGTCGGCCTCGTAGATGATGAGCGCGCCGTACCCGTCCTCGGTCGGGCCGCTCGCGAACAGCTTGTTCTGTTCGACGAGGCCCGTGAGGTACGCGCGGTGCGCCGGGCGGTGCGCGTCCACCAGCACCTTGTCTTGGCTGTACTCGATGACGGCGGCGTATTTCATCAGCGGGTCTCCTGCGGGACGGGCGCGCGGGCCAGCAGAGGGTACGCGGCGAACAGCGCGGCGGTGAGGAACGTGTCGCCGAGGAACGTGCCGCGGTAGAACGGAATCGCCGCGACGTACGAATCCAGCAGCCCGGCGAGCGAACGGTCATAGGGGAGGGCCATTTCGAGCCAGCTCACGAAGTTGCTGGCGACGTAGAAGGCCAGCCCGCACCCGAAGCCGACGCCCGCGGCGCGGCCCACGGAGGCCGTGCGGCGCAACAGCACCCAGCCCGCGAGGACGTACCCGGCGAAGTACGCCCACGACAGCGGGTACGGCTCCCACCACGGCGTGGTCAGGTACAGGCAGAGGTCTTTGAGGGCGAGGGCGACCGCGGCGAACACCAGCCCGCCCAAGAACCCGAGGCGCGCCGAGGCGAACAGCGCCACCGCGCCGACCGCGGACAGGTTCCACACCCGGTACTCTGGCGGCAGCTTCGCGAACAGCAGCGTCAGTGCGACGACCAAGAGCAACCCGGCCCCGGCGAGCGCGAGGGCCGCGCGCGTCGAGGTCGGCGGGGCGGGCGGGAGCGGTGGCGCGTCCATCGTGTGCGGTCTCCGAATGAGTAGTGGAGATGTTAGGTGCGGGGCGCGCCGCCCGCAAGTCCGTACAATTGGGGCAGGTTCCAAGTTCCCAGTTTCAGGTTCCAAGTTGGAAGATGGTGCTGTCTTTAACTTGGCACATGGAACTTGGAACGTGGAACTCCCGAAGGGGCACAGCCATGACGCCGGACGACGACGACTTCCGCATCGGGGTGCCGCGCACCACCGGGACCGCGCCCGGCGCGGTCGCCGCACCGGAACCGCCCGCGCCGCCGCGCCCCGGCGCGCCGGAACCCGAACTGCGCCCCGGCGAGACCGAACTCGGCCGCCCGCCGCAGGTTCCCACCGACCTCGCGCCGCCTTCGGCCGACGACCTCGCCGTGATCGAGCTACTTGACGAGGAGCAGAGGCGGCGCGTCGAGGACGAAGTGGACGGGATGCTCGCCTCCGACCCCACCGGCCTCGGCTGGCTCGGCTGGTTCGGCTCGCCGCTGGCGTTCGCGTTCCTGCTCGGCATCGTCGGCGTGTTCGGCGTGTTCCTGTTCAACCAAACCGCGTCGCTGCTCCAAACACTCGCCGCGGTTCAGGAAACGTGGATCCGCTGGACCGGCTACGGCGGCCTCATCCTGTTCGCGTTCTGCGTGCTGTACTCGGTCGTCCGGTTCCTCGTCGTCTACTTCCGTATGCGTGAGAACAACCAACTCCGGGTGAAGGGCATTAAGGAACTGTCCAACCGCTCGCGGTTGCGGTGGCTCGCGGCGCGGAAGCTCGCGGAGGCCCGTGGCCAGATCGAGACGTACCTGCGGACGTACCCCATCGAAACGGAGAAGGACCGCCGCGGGCTGGCGAAACTCGGCCTCACCGACGAGGCCGTCGCGCAACTGAAGGTGGTGCGGCTCGAACTGCTCGACGCCGACAAGTTCGCGTCCACGGAACAATGGTTCGCGCGGTTCCGCGACGGGTTCCAGAGCATTATCGACGAGGCCGCGGACAAGCGCGTGCGGTACTGGGCGAGCCGCATCTGGGTCGTGACCGCGGTGGCCCCGAACGCGGTCATCGACTCCGGCGCGACGCTGTTCTACACGTTCTCGATGCTCACCGACCTGTGCCAGCTCTACAACCTACGCGCCGGGCGCACCGGCACCGCGGTGCTGATGGGGCGCACGTTCTTCAACGCCTACCTCGCGGGGCAGGGCACCGAGTGGGAGAAACTGGCCGAGGACCAGTACGACCAACTGTTCCACGAGGCGATGAACGCGGTGGGCGTGGGGATGAGCGCGAACGTGGTGGGGAAGATCGTGGGCAAGGTGGGCGCGAAAGTGACGACCGGGTACCTGAACCGCGTCCTGCTGATCCGCCTCGGGCGCTACGCCTCGCGCCTGCTGCGCCCGGTTACAAGGGAGTGACGATTATAGTAGTAGGCACACGCCGTGTGCCGTCGCTGCCCCTCTCGGAAAGCGACGGCACACGGCGTGTGCCTACTCCTTATTGTCACCCACCTTACCGGCTGACCACCTTGTAATCGACGGTGTCGCGGTCGCCGAGGCTGATCTGCTTGTGGTACGTGGCCTTGCCGTTCTCGCCGCCCACGTACATGTACCAGTTCCCGGCCGCGAGGCGCAGGTCGAACTCGCCGTAGGCGTTGGCGGTTGCGTACTCCTTCTGCTCCGGCTTGTCGGCGTTCATGAACACGATCTTCGCGCCGGCGCGCGGGGTGATCTGGTCGTTCAGCACCACCTCGCCGCGGACCGATACCACGCTGCTGCGGCTCACGGTCTTCTCGGGGCGAATCTTGGTGCCGCCCGGCTTCGGGAACGCGCCCGGCTGGGCCGGCAGTTCTTGGGGGGGGATCATCCCGTCGCTGCTGCCCTTCGGGGGCATCACCATCGGCGGGTTCTCGCGCAGCTCGTTCACGGTCGGGCCGGGGGCCGGCGGGAAGTAGCCGCTGCTCGACGGCGGGTAGTAGTAGCTCACCACGGGCTGCTGGTAGCACACCGGCTTGAGCGTGGTCACGGGCACCATCGCGCACCGCTCGACGTAGCTGGTGACCGAGTTGCACTGGCTGCGGAGCCGGTACGACGTGACCGGCTGACACACCTTCTGCGGGCACCCGGTGCAGGGGTCGTAGTAGGTCGTGTACTTGTACTCGGTGACCGGCTCGTAGTAGTAGCTCGTCACCTTCTTCGTCACCGGCTCGTAGTAGCTCTTGCGGACGTACTCCGTGACCGGCTGGTAGTAGGTGCGCTGCACGTAGCTGATGCGCACTTCGGGCTTGGCGCACTGGTCCGGGCACGGGGCCGAGTACGCCACTCGCGGCTTGCAGTCGTTGCAGCACACTTGGAACACGTTGTCCCAAGCGGCGGTGGCGCGGGTTTGCGCGGTCATCAGCCCCGCGAGGGCCAAGACCAGCGCCGCGGCGGCGCAGCGGGTGTAACTCATGGTGCGACCTCTGTGGGTGTGCGGGTCGGCGCGGGCCGAACTTCACCCCTTAACAGTAAGTCGCCCCGCGTGTCGCACAACTCGTTTCGCGCCCCGTCACACCCCTAAGAGAATGGCGTTGCCGTCATAAACGGTAAAGTCGGCGTACACGGCCACGCTTCGCCAGCTTCCGACGAAATTGGGGGAGATGCGGGGGCAGGGGGTGGAATTGTAAAAACTACTGGGCGGACGAACCTGTTCGCCGCGAGCCGCAGGCCAGCGCGGCCTTACGCGCTCGCCTGCGGCTCGCTGAGGAAGGTCAGGAACTTACTTCGCCGCGGCCTTGAGCGCGTCGAGGGCGGCGTCGTAGTTGGGGTGGTTGGTCACTTCGGAGACGTACTCGGCGTAAGTGATCTTGCCGTCCTTGCCGACGACGAACACCGAGCGCGCCAGCAGCTTCAGCGGCAGGCCGCTCTCGATCAGCACGCCCCATTTCTTGCCGAACGAGTGGTCGTGAACGTCCGAAATGGTTTTCATGCTGGCGATGCCCTCGTGCGTGCAGAAGCGGTTCTGTCCGAACGGGAGGTCGAGGCTCACGATGTAGCACGCGACCGCGTCGCCCAGCCCCTTCACGCCCTCTTCGAACTTCTTGGTTTGCAGGCTGCACACGCCGGTATCGAGCGACGGCACGACGCTGAACAGGCGGGCCTTCGCGGGCGTATCCGCGAGCGTCACCTTGTCGAAAACCTTCAGGCCGGCGAAGTCCGGGGCCGCGTCGCCGGGCTTGAGTTCCGGCCCGGCCAACTCGACCGGCTTGCCCTTGAACGTAACGGTGCGCGCCATGGTGTCCTCGGTGGGTAGTGGGTAGTGGGCAGTGAGCAGTAAGAACAGAGCGCATTTGGTTTACACTCTTCACCGCCCACTGCCCACTACCCACTGCCCACTAATTGGCGCTGAACGGGGGCGGGAACGGGCGCGCGGCCCGCGCCGCCGACGTGCGGAGCGCGTACTCGATCACCGTCGCGCGCCGGGCCACGCGCGGCTCCGCCAGTAGCGATTGCTTCAGGTCCGTGGGCAGCGGGAGCGCGTACGCCAGCACGTCGCACACGTGGCCGAGGGGCCGGTCGCCGTCGAACAGTTCCTGAAGCTGCTGGCGCGCCGGCGACCCGTCCGGGAAGTGCGGGTACACGGCCGCGGCGAGGTCGCGGCGCAGCCCCGCCAGTTGCGCGAGGTCGGACGGCGCGACGTCGGGCAGCAACTCGACGCGGGCCGTGCGGTACAGTCGGTCCGTGGTTACTTCCTCAACGACCCGCACGCGGCCCGTACCGCGGAGCCGCAGGTTGTAGCGCCCGTCCGGGAGCTGTTCGTGCCCGACGATCTCGCCCACGCAGGCTACCTCCTCGATTGCGGGCACCTCATCGTCCGGGTGGAACACGTCGGCCAACTTCACCAGCGCGAGGAGGCGGTCGCCGGCGAGCGCGTCCGCGGTCATCTGTCGGTACCGCGGCTCGAAGATGTGCAACCCCTGCACGACGTGCGGGAACAGCACGAGGTTCGGCAGCGGGAACAACCGCACGACGCTGGTGCTCATGGGAGAGGCCCGGCCCGCGGGAACGGTCGGAGAAGAGGTTGCGACCGGATCACAGGGTAAGACAGGATGAAGAATTGTGGGCAACTCTCTTCATCCTGTCTTATCCTGTGATCCGGTCGAACTCGTCCTCTTCTGCGCGGCGCGCGATTCCCGCGGCCGTGCGAGAGCGGCGGCGGGGCGCGACGTCTCTCTGGTACGTTACCCGATTCTCACGCGCGGCGGAACCCGATGCTCTTTTCTTCTTCCAAGTGCCCACTGCCGGCGCTCGTGACGTGGTGCCGGGCGCTGCGGTACAGCCTGTCGGCCGGCCTCGACCCGGTCAAGAGCTTCAAGCATCAGGCGAAATCCGGGCCGCGCCCGCTGCGCGCGCTCGCCGGCGAACTGGCGCAGAAACTCGGCAAGGGCGACTCGCTGGCCGACGCCCTCGAACCGCACCGCGACCGCTTCCCGCCGCTGTTCCTCGAACTGATCGCGGTGGGCGAGCAGACCGGTCGCCTCGAAGACGCCTTTCAGGAACTGGAAGAGTACTACCAGTCGCTCCACAGCGTGCAGCGCAACTTCCGCGCCCAGATGACGTACCCCATCATCCAGTTCTTCGCCGCGATCTTCGTCGTCGCGTTCCTGATTTGGATTCTGGGGATGCTCGGCAGCAAGATGGACGTGCTGGGCTTCGGGCTGACCGGCACCGCGGGCGCGCTCACGTTCTTGGGCATCGCCGCGGTGTTCGTGGGCGGCGTCGTTCTGGTACTGAAGCTGAGCGCGAACAACGTGCGCCTGCGCGCGCGGATGGAAGGCGCGCTCCTCTGGGTGCCGGCTTGGGGCCCGGCGCTGCTGGCGTTCGCGGTGATGCGGTTCGCGGTCGCGCTGCGCATGTGCGCCGAGGCCGGGCTGCGCGCCGAGGAGACGCTGCACTACAGCTTCCGCGCCACCGCGAACAGCGCGTTCTGGGCGGGCGAAGCGCGGGCCGTGGCTGTGGCGAAGCGCGGCGGCGAACTGGTCGAGGCGCTCCAAGCGAGCCGCGCGCCGTTCCCGCCGGAGTTCCGCGAGATGTTGCTGACGGGCGAAGAAACCGGGAACACGTCCGAGGTGATGGAGCGGTTGGCCGTGCGCATGCGCGAGGACGCCGAGCGCAAGCTGAAACTGGCCGCGCAGTTCACCGGCTACGCGGTGTACGGGCTGGTGGCGCTCATGGTGATCTTCTTCATCTTCCGCATCGCGAGCAGCGCGTTCGCCGCCGCGAACCCCGGCGGGCTGTGATGGCGGAGGTGTAGGTCGCGGTCGAGCGAGGCTTTGCGAGCGAGGCCCGACGACCCGCGAGCAAAGCCTCGCTCGACCGCGACCTACAAGATCGCGCCCGCGCCTACTTCGCGGCGAACAGGCTGGCGACGAAGTCCCAGTTCACCACGCTGAACCACGCGTTCACGTAGTCGGCGCGCTTGTTCTGGTACCGCAGGTAGTAGGCGTGTTCCCACACGTCGCAGCCGAGCAGAACCGTGTGGCCGTCGGTGACGGGGTTGTCTTGGTTCGCGGTCTTCACGATGGCGAGCGGCTTGTCCTTGCCCTTCACCAGCCACGCCCACCCGCTGCCGAACTGCGAGGTGGCCGCCGCAACGAACTCCTTCTTCATCCCGTCCAGACTGGTGAAACTGGCGTCGATGGCCTTGAGCAGGTCGCCCTTCGGCGCGCCGCCGTCCTTCTTCATCATCTCCCAGAACCACGAGTGGTTCAGGTGGCCGCCGCCGTTGTTGCGCACGGCCGTTTGCAGATCCGCCGGGAGTTTCTTGTAGTCGCGCACGACCTCGACGACGGACTTGCCGAGCCAGTCCGGGTGCTTGGCGAGCGCCTTGTTCAGGTTGTCCACCATCGCCTGATGGTGCTTGCCGTGGTGGAGTTCCATCGTCTTGGCGTCGATGGCGGCCTCGAGCGCGTCGTGAGCGTAGGGCAACTTCGGCAGGGTGAAGCCCTTCGGGTCGGCGGCGCGGAGGAACGCGGGCACGGCCAGCGCGGACGCGCTAACCGCGGCGGAGCGGAACAGGTCGCGGCGGGTGAGCATGGGAAGGCACTCGAAGAGGGTGGGGGCGGAGCGAGACGCACAGACATGCTAAGGGCGCGCCGGGCCGGAGGCTACTCCGCCCAAAGTAGTAGGCACACCCCGTGTGCCGTTGTTCCACATGGCGAATACTGATCGCGTACCTCGGAATTGCGTTCGCGTGATTGAGCGACGGCACACGGAGTGTGCCTACTACTTTGACTCCGCGGGCCAGTAGTCCGGGAGCGGGGCCTCGACCGTGAGCGGTTCCTTCGTGAACGGGTGTTCGAGCGTGAGCCGGCGCGCGTGCAGCGCGATCACGCGATCGCGCGGCTGCTCCGCGGGCGGGCCGAACGGCCGCGTGCCGCCGTACTGCGCGTCGCCCAGTACCGGGTGCCCGCGCCACGCGGCCTGCACGCGGAGTTGGTGCATGCGCCCCGTGAGCGGGGCCAACTCGATCAGCGTGCAATCGGCGAGTGCGCGCAGGACGGTGTATTCGAGGGTCGCCAGCTTCGCGCCCGGCTCGCCCTCGGCGGCGCGCTCGACGCGCGACTCTTCCGGCAGCTTCCGCATCCAGTCGTCCCACACGCCCGCGGCCGGCGTCACTGTCCCTTCGGCCAGCGCCCAGTACACCTTGCGGACGTTGTGTTCGGCGAACTGCGCGTGGACGCGCTGCGCGGCCTTCGTGTTGCGCGCGAAGCACACGACGCCGCTCACCGGCCGGTCGAGCCGGTGCGGGATGCCGAGGTACACGCCCGCGGGCTTGGCGAATTTCGCCTTAATGTACGCCTTCGCCGCGGCCTCCAAACTCGGCACCGCGGGCGGCGCTTGGGTCAGCAGCGGCGCGGGCTTGTTTACGATCAGCAGGTGATGGTCCTCGAACAGCACCTGAAGCGGCGGCGGGGGCGGAATCGGGGTCGGGTCGGGGTCAGTCACCGCGCACCGGGGTGTAGGGGAACGGCGCGAACGGTCGCGCACTGTGGTTGTAGGACAACCGCGTGGCACGCGGGCGCGTTCTTGTGTCGCGGCGGGCGGGCGGGTACACTCGGCACATGAGTTCTTCGCTCTCCCGCCGCGAGTTCCTCCGGGCCGGCGCGCTCGCGCTCGGCGGCGTCACCCTCGCCGACGTACTCGCCGCGCGCGCCGCCAAGCCAGCGGCGCGCGACACCTCCGTCATCCTGCTCTACCTCCACGGCGGGCCGAGCCACCTCGAAACCTACGACCTGAAGCCGGACGCGCCGCTCGCGTACCGCAGCGTGTTCAACCCGATCCGCACCAACGTGCCCGGCATCGACGTCTGCGAGCACTTCCCGCGGCAGGCGAAGATCGCGGACAAGTTCGCGCTCGTGCGCTCGCTGAACCACGACGTGAACATCCACAGCGACGGCGGCATCGTCGTGCTGACCGGCAAGCGGCCGACCGTGCTCGACCCGCTCTCGCAGTCCAAGAGCGAGCACCCGGACGTCGGCTCCGTGACGAGCTTCGTGCGCGGCCCGCACCCGGCCGCGCTCCCGCCCTACGTCGCGCTCCCGCAAGCGCCGTACATGACGCGGCCCACGTACCTCGGGCACCAGCACGGCCCGTTCGCGGTGGGCGACCCCTCCACGCCGTACTTCCGCCCGCCGCTGCTCGCCCTCGGGGGCGACACGCGCCGCCTCGACGACCGCAAGAAGCTCCTCGGCGACCTCGACACGATGCGCCGCGACCTCGACGCGAGCGGCAAACTCGCGACCTCGGACACGCACACGCGACAGGCGTTCGAGTTGCTTTCCAGCAAGAAGGTGGCGGAGGCGTTCGACCTGTCGCGCGAGAGCGACAAGACCCGCGACCGCTACGGCCGGCACCTGTGGGGGCAGTCGTGCCTGCTCGCGCGCCGGCTCGCCGCCGCCGGCACCGCCGTGGTGAACCTGTACATCAACACGCCCAAGAACGGCGACGAGTTCACGAACTGGGACGACCACATCCAGAACGCCGGGCGGCCGGGCCACTTCGCCGGGTTCATGAAGACCCGCCTGCCGTACATGGACGAGGCGCTCTCCGCGCTCATCGAAGACATCTACGCCCGCGGCCTCGACAACGACATCCTCGTTGTGGTGATGGGCGAGTTCGGGCGCACGCCGCGGCTGAGCATGAACGCCAACGGCACCGGGCGCGACCACTGGCCGCAGGCGTACACGGCGCTGGTCAGCGGCGGCGGGTTCAAGATGGGCCAAGCCATCGGCGCGACCAACGCCCGCGGCGAGTTCCCGGCGCAGAAGCCGTACACGCCCTACGACCTGCTCGCGACCGTGTACAAGCACCTCGGCATCGACCGGCACAAGCCGCTGTACGACGCGACCAACAAGCCCGTGCCCGTGCTGCCGGACGGCGACCCGATCCCGGAACTCGGCTGACCGCGAGACCCACCAATGCGATCCTTCCTCTCCGTGTGCGCGCTGGCGCTCGCCGCGCCTGCGTTCGCCGCCGACCGCGCGCCGAACGTCGTCGTCATCTTGGCCGACGACCTCGGCTACGGCGACCTCGCGTGCTTCGGCAACAAGAAACTGAAGACGCCGCACATCGACAAACTCGCGGCGGACGGCACGCGGTTCACCAGCTTCTACGTGTCGCAGCCGGTCTGCACCGCGAGCCGGGCCTCACTCATGTCGGGCTGTTACGCCAACCGCGTGTCGATGGCCGGTGCGCTCAACCATCAGAGCAAGACGGGCATCCACCCGAACGAGAAGCTGCTGAGCGAGCTGCTGAAGGCGAAGGGTTACGCGACCGCGTGCTACGGCAAGTGGCACCTCGGCGACCGTGCCCCGTTCCTGCCCACCAAGCGCGGGTTCGACGACTTCGCCGGGCTGCCGTACTCCAACGACAACGGCCCGCTGCACCCGACGATGCCCGATCTGCCGCCGCTGCCGTTCTATCGCGGGGCGAAGGTCGTCGAGCGCGATCCCGATCAGGGGAGGTTCACGAAGCGGTTTACCGACCTCGCGGTCGAGTTCATCGCTCAACACCAACACGAACCGTTCTTCCTGTACCTGCCGCACGTCATGCCGCACGTGCCGATTTTCGCGTCGGCCGACTTCAAGGGGAAGTCCGCGGGCGGGGTGTACGGCGACGTGGTCGAGGAACTCGATTGGGGCGTGGGCGAGGTTCTCGCGGCGCTGAAAAAGTACGATCTGGAAAAGAACACGCTCGTGCTGTTCCTGTCGGACAACGGCCCGTTCCTCTCCTACGGTTCGCACGCCGGCAGCGCCGGCCCGCTGCGCGAGGGGAAGCTGACGACCTACGAGGGCGGGGTGCGCGTGCCGTGCATCGCCCGCTGGCCGGGCAAGGTGCCCGCGAAGCGGGTCTGCGACGAACCGCTCATGACCATCGACCTGCTGCCGACGCTGTGCAAGCTCGCGGGCGCGGACCTGCCGAAACTGAAGATCGACGGCGCGGACATCGGCCCGGTCCTGTTCAACGAACCCGGCGCGAAGTGCCCGCACGAGGCGTACTACTTCTTCGCGGGCGACGAGTTGCACGCGCTCCGCTCCGGGAAGTGGAAGCTGCACGTCCCGCACGAGTACCTGACGGTGAACGGTCCGACCCGCACCGACGGCAAGCCCGCGAACCACGGCAACCAGAAGCCCGAAGCGATGAGCGCGTCGGGCCTGCGCGGGATCGCCAGCCGCCACGGGTACAAGGTCGAGAAGCAACCGCTCGCGCTGTACGACCTGACCGCCGACCCCGGTGAGAAGGAGAACGTCGCGGACAAGCACCCCGACGTGGTGAAGCGCCTTCAATCGCTGGCCGACGCCGCGCGCGCCGAGCTCGGGGATTCGCTGACGGGGGTGAAGGGAAAAGGCGTGCGCCCGAGCGGGGTGAGCGAGTAAGTCGGGAGTGTTGCGAGTGTCGCTCGACCGACCTGCGAGCGGTTCCTTTTGCCGCACGCGGGGCGCGTCCGTAAATCATCTCGTGAACCCCACTGCCGCGACGCGGCCCACACCTTTACAACGGAAGACAATGAGCGCGAAGTACGTGTACTCGTTCGGTGGCAAGACGGCCGACGGCAACGGCAAGATGAAAGAGCTCCTCGGCGGCAAGGGGGCCAACCTCGCCGAGATGTGCAAGATCGGCATCCCCGTGCCCCCCGGCTTCACCATCACCACGGAAGTGTGTGCCGCGTACTACGAGCAGGGCAAGAGGCTCCCCAAGGCCGTCGGCCCGCAGATCGACGAGGCCCTCAAGAAGGTCGAGAAGACCTTCGGCAAGAAGTTCGGCGACCCGTCCGACCCGCTGCTGGTGAGCGTGCGCTCCGGGGCCGCGCTCTCCATGCCCGGCATGATGAACACCATTCTGAACCTCGGCCTCACCGACGCGAGCGTCGAGGGCGTGGCCAAGAAGACCGGCAACGCGCGGTTCGCGTACGACAGCTACCGCCGCCTCATCGACATGTTCGGCTCCACCGCGATGGGCGTCGAGCACGCCGAGTTCGAGCACGAGCTGCACTCGATGAAGGAGGCGAAGGGCGTCAAGCTCGACACCGACCTGAGCGCCGACGACCTCAAGGAACTGGTGAAGAAGTACAAGGCCGTCTACAAGAAGCACGTCAAAGACGACTTCCCGCAGGACCCGAAGAAGCAGCTCATGCTCGCGGTGAACGCGGTGTTCAACTCGTGGATGGGCAACAAGGCCATCGAGTACCGGCGCATCGAGCGTATCACCACCCTCAAGGGCACCGCGGTCAACGTGCAGGCGATGGTGTTCGGCAACATGGGCGGCACCTCCGGCACCGGCGTGGCGTTCACCCGCGACCCGAACACCGGCGAGAACGTGTTCTACGGCGACTACCTCATCAACGCGCAGGGCGAGGACGTGGTCGCGGGCATCCGCACCCCGGAACCCATCGCCAAGCTCGACGAGGACATGCCGAAGGTGTACGCGCAGCTCGTCAAGATTCGCGCGGCGCTGGAGAAGCACTACAAGGAGATGCAGGACATCGAGTTCACGGTGCAGGAGGGCGTGCTGTACATGCTGCAGACGCGCACCGGGAAGCGCACCGGCACCGCGGCCGTCCGCATCGCGGTGGAGATGGTCAAGGAGAAACTGATCGACGAGAAGACCGCGGTGAAGCGCGTGAACCCGGACAGCCTGAACCACCTGCTGCAACCGCAACTCGATCCGAAGGCAAAGGAGAAGGCGGTGGCGCAGGGCATCGCGGCCAGCCCCGGCGCGGCCAGCGGCATGGTGCTGCTCTCCGCGGAGGCGGTCGTCGAGCATGCGGCCAAGCACCCGTCGGACGCGATCCTGCTCGTGCGCAAGGAGACCAGCCCGGAAGACGTGGCCGGGATGCACCTCGCGAAGGGCATTCTGACCAGCACCGGCGGCAAGGCGAGCCACGCGGCCGTGGTCGCGCGCGGCTGGGGCAAGCCGTGCGTCGTGGGCTGTGAGGCCGTCAAGATCAACGAGGCGGCGCAGACGATCACCATCGCCGGGACCACCGTGAAGGCCGGCGAGTTCGTCACCATCAACGGCACGACCGGCGACGTGATGATCGGCAAGGTGCCGACCGTGCCGCCGAGCATGACCGGCGACTTCGCGACCCTGATGAAGTGGGCAGACAAGAGCCGCACGCTGAAGATCCGCACCAACGCGGACTCGCCCGCGGACGCGCTCAAGGCCCGCGAGTTCGGCGCGGAGGGCATCGGCCTGTGCCGCACCGAGCACATGTTCTTCGGCAAGGACCGCATCGCCGCGGTGCGCGAGATGATCCTCGCCACCAGCGAAGAGGGCCGCAAGAAGGCGCTCGCCAAGATCGAGCCGTTCCAGAAGGCCGACTTCGTCGGCATCTTCGAGGCGATGGACGGGTTCCCCGTCACCATCCGCCTGTTGGACCCGCCGCTACACGAGTTCCTGCCGCAGAAGGACAACCTCGCGGGCGCGGAAGAGGTCGCCAAGCAGAGCGGCACGACCGTCGAGAAGGTGTTCGAGCGCGTCGAGGAACTGCACGAGATGAACCCGATGATGGGGTTCCGCGGGTGCCGCCTGCCGGTCGTGTTCCCCGAGATCGGCGACATGCAGGTGCGGGCCATCATCGAGGCCGCCATCGAGGTGAAGAAGAAGGGCAAGAAGGTGCTGCCGGAGATCATGATCCCGCTGGTCGGTGTGGTCGAGGAGCTGGCCATGCTCAAGAAGCGCGCCATCGCGGTGGCCGAAGAGTGCATGAAGAAGGCCGGGGTGAAGGTGGCCTACCAGATCGGCACGATGATCGAGTTGCCGCGGGCGTGCGTGGCCGCGGACAAGATCGCAGAAGAAGCGCAGTTCTTCAGCTTCGGCACGAACGACCTGACCCAGATGACGTTCGGGTTCAGCCGCGACGACATCAAGGGCTTCATGCCGACGTACCTGAAGGAGAAGGTGCTGCCCATCGACCCGTTCCAGACCATCGACTTCAACGGCGTGGGTGAGCTGATGAAGTTGGGCATCGCGAAGGGCCGCGCGAGCCGCAAGGCGAAGCACAAGGAGCACCTGAAGATCGGTATCTGCGGCGAACACGGGGGCGACCCGGACAGCGTGGTGTTCTGCCACGAGATCGGGATGGACTACGTGAGCTGCTCGCCGTTCCGCGTGCCGATCGCGCGTCTGGCCGCGGCGCAGGCCGCGCTCGGCGCGACCGCCCGCGACAAGTAGCGAGTTGGCTGCGACCCGAAGGGGAAGCGTCGCACACCGAAGCCCGGCCGCAAGGCCGGGCTTCTTGCGTAGCGCGAAAAAAAAGTTGGTGCGTTTCGCGCGCCGATTTCGCATTGTAGGGCGAAGCCTCTTTCGCACGAGGACCGCCTGTGACCGACGAATCCGTTTTCGCCGCGGCGCTCGCCATCGGCAGCCCGGCCGAGCGTGCCGCGTACCTGAACCGCGCGTGCGCCGGGAACGCGGCCCTGCGCGCCGAGGTGGACGCGCTCCTCGCGGCCCACGCCGCCAGCAACGCCCTCGACAACCCGCCCGCGGACCTGACCGGCGGGTACGCGCCCGAGCGCGCCGCCGCGCCCGACGAGGCCGTCGGCGCGGTCCTCGCCGGCAAATACAAGCTGGTCGAACTGATCGGTGCGGGCGGCATGGGCGCGGTCTACATGGCCCAGCAGACCGAATCCGTGAAGCGCCTCGTCGCGGTGAAGGTCATTCGCGACGGCATGGACACGCGCCAAGTGCTCGCCCGCTTCGAGGCCGAGCGCCAAGCGCTCGCGCTGATGGACCACCCGAACATCCCGAAGGTGCTCGACGCCGGCACCACCGACCGCGGCCAGCCGTTCTTCGTCATGGAACTGGTGAAGGGCGTGCCGATCACCGAGTTCTGCGACGCGCGCAAGCTGTCGCCGCGCGAGCGGCTCGAACTGTTCGTGCCGGTGTGTCAGGCCATTCAGCACGCACACCAGAAGGGCGTGATTCACCGCGACGTGAAGCCGAGCAACGTGCTGGTGGCGCTGTACGACGGCAAGCCAAAGCCGAAGGTGATCGACTTCGGCGTGGCTAAGGCCGCGGGCCAACCGCTCACGGATGCTAACAGGCTCCTCGGCACGCCGGCGTACATGTCGCCCGAACAAACTCTAGGCAGCAACATCGACACGCGCTCGGACGTGTTCGCTCTGGGCGTACTGCTATACGAGTTGCTGACGGGGGTGTGTCCGTTCAAGTCGGATATGCAGGAACCCGTAGCACGAAGGGCTGAGATTCTAAGTAAAGTGCAGAGGGAGACCCCGGTACCGCTGATCGAGCGGATGAGTCGCGCTGCTCGCGCCTTCGATCTCGATTGCATCGTCATGAAGGCACTGAACAAGTCGCCCGACCAGAGATACCAGTCACCCGCCGAGTTCGCCGCCGACGTGGAGCGATACTTGGCGCGCCAGCCGGTGAAGGCTCATCCACCGAGCGCACTCTACCACTTCACGCTGTTCGCGATTCGAAATCGCGTGCTCGTGGCAGCCGTCTGCGCGGTTCTGGTGGCTCTATTGGGCGGGTTGGTTGGTACGACTCTCGCTCTGCGCGAAGCCCACCGTCAGACTGAAGTTGCCCGTAATGAGACGATCGCGAAAGAGCAGGCGCTTGCAGCGGGTCGTGCCGACCGCGACCGGGTCGCTAGCCAATCGGGAATCTATCGCCGAACCGTAGACGAACTCGCCATCGCCAAGCTATTGAGGCGATTGTTAGACTCTCACCCGGATGTGCTACACGGCCCTTCGGGGAAACAACTCCTTGGCGTGTTACGTCGAGCGTTCGACCAAGAGTCCCTACCCGGGGTAGACGACAACAGCCACGCTCTCTGGCGAGCGAAGGGGTACGTTACACTACTGACCGGCAGGTAGCGAGCCCTGTACAACCCACCGGATCGTCGTAACCTGTTTGCCATGAGGACCAAAGGTACAGCGGCCGAACTGGAGGCCCGCCGCCGGCTGGCCGTGCAGCGGGTGGGCGA
>VGZJ01000141.1 GCA_016872595.1 Planctomycetota bacterium | reverse complement strand
TCGCCGCGGTCGCCACCGCCGCCGTTGTCGCCGCCACCGCCCTCGTCGCCCTCGCGCGGGGCCAACAGCGCTTTGCGCGACAGCTTCACGCGGCCCTGATCGTCGATGGCGATCACCTTCACCTGCACCTTATCGCCGATCTGAACCACGTCCTCCGGGCGCTTCACGAAGCCGGCGTCCAGTTCGGACACGTGGCACAACCCGTCGCGGCCGGGGGCGATTTCGATGAACGCCCCGAACTCCTTCAGCGAGATGACCTTCCCGTCGTAGATCGCGCCGACCTTCACCTCGGCCGTCAGCCCGTCCACCATGCGGCGCGCGGCCTCGACGCTCTCGGCGTTCGCGGACGCGATGGACACGGTTCCGTCGTCCTCGATGTCGATCTTCGCGCCGGTCTCCTCTTGGATCGCGCGGATCATCTTCCCGCCGGGGCCGATCAGCTTGCCGATCAGCTCCGGGTTGATCTTCAGTTGGATCAGGCGCGGGGCGAACGGGCTGATCTCCTTGCGCGGGGCCGGGAGCGCGCCGAGCATCGTCTTGAGGATCTGCAGCCGGCCCTCTTTGGCCTGCTCCAGCGCGCCGCGAACGATGGCCTCGTTCACGCCGTCCACCTTGATGTCGAGCTGGATGCCCGTCACGCCCTTCTGCGTCCCGGCGACCTTGAAGTCCATGTCGCCGTAGTGGTCCTCGTCGCCCTGAATGTCGGTCAGCAGGGTGAAGTTCGGGCCGTCGGTGACGAGGCCGACGGAGATGCCGGCGACCGGGCGCTTGATGGGCACGCCCGCGTCCATGAGGGCCAGCGTGCCGCCGCACACGCTCGCCATGCTGGACGAGCCGTTCGATTCGAGGATTTCCGACACGAGGCGGATCGTGTACGGGAACCGCGTGGGGGGCGGGATCACGGCCTTCAGCGAGCGCTCGGCGAGCATCCCGTGGCCGATCTCGCGGCGACCGGGGGCGCGGATCGGCTTGCACTCGCCGACCGAGTACGGCGGGAAGTTGTAGTCGAGGTAGAACTTCTTGCTGTACTCGTCTTGCAGGCCGTCCACCTTCTGCTCGTCGGCGACGGTGCCGAGCGTGGCGACCACGAGCGCTTGGGTTTCGCCGCGCTGGAACAGGGCGGTGCCGTGCGTGCGCGGCAGCACCGCGACCTCGCTGGAGATGGCGCGCAGGTCCTTCGGGGCGCGGCCGTCGATGCGGGTGCCGCCGAGGGTGATCTCGCGGAAGATGCGCTCGCGCAGCACGCCCAGCGCCGAGGACACTTGCGAAGCCGTGTACTTCGGGTTCGCCTCGCCCTCGGGCACGTACACCTTCTTGATCTCGTCCTTGAGCGCGTCGAGCGCGGCGTTGCGCTCCTTCTTGCCCTTCGTGAGGTACTTCTCGCGGTAGGTGGTGCCGTACTTGCCGTACAGTTCCTCGGCCAACGGGTTGTCGGGCGTGGCGGGGGGCAGCACCTTCGGGGGCTGGCCGGCTTCGGTGCGGAGCCGCTCGATGGCGTCGATCAGCGTGGCGCACTCGGCGTGCGCGCGCATGATGGCGTCGCCCATCTCGTTCTCGGGGATCTCGCGGGCGAACCCTTCGATCATGCACACCGCGTCGCGGGTGGCGGCGACGATCAGGTCGAGGTCGCTCTCCTCCATCTGCGCGGCGGTCGGCAGCACGATGATCTCGCCGTTGACGCGGCCGAGGCGGACGCCGCCGTAGGGCTTGAGGAACGGGATGTGCGAGACGTGGAGCGCCGCGCTGGTGCCGATGAGGGCCAGCATGTCCGCGTCGTTCTCCTTGTCGGAGGAGACGACGGTGCAGTGGATCTGGACCTCGTTGAAGTAGTTGGTGGGGAACAGCGGGCGCGAGGGGCGGTCGATGAGACGCGAGGTGAGCGTCTCTTTGGTGCTGGGGCGGGTCTCGCGCTTGATGAACCCGCCGGGGAACTTACCGGCGGCGTAGGTGCGCTCGCGGTACTCGACTTGGAGGGGGAAGAAGTCGCGGCCGGGGATCGGGTTGCCCTCGACGGCGGCGCAGAGCACGGAGGTCTCGCCGTAGGTGACGAGGACGGAGCCGTGCGCCTGTTTGGCGAGCTTCCCGGTTTCGAGGACGAGCGTCCGACCGCCGAACTGACATTCGACACGAGCATAGTTGACCGGCACGGAGGTGACCCTTTCCGTTGTGCCGGTAGGAGTTTGAGGATTTCAGATTTGGGATTTGTGATTGAAGATTTCGGACCGCGGCACGCGCGACGGCGTGGTTCGCAATCGGAAATCACAAATCCCAAATCTGAAATCCCCCCGCGCGGGGCGCTACTTGCGGAGGCCGAACTTGCCGATGACCGCGAGGTACTTGTCGCGGTCGGTCTGGCGCAGGTACTTCAGCAGGTCGGTGCGTTGGCTGACCAGTTTCAGCAGCCCGCGCCGACTGGAGAAGTCCTTTTTGTGCGCCCGCATGTGCTCGGTGAGGGAGTTGATCCGCTTCGTGAGCAGCGCGATCTGCACCTCGGGCGAGCCGGTGTCCGCGCCGTCCCGGCGGAACTGCGTGATGAGTTCGGACTTTTCTTCCTTCGTGATGGACATTCGTCCGTCTCCGCTTCGCTGGCCCCGCCGCGTCGCACTCCTACCGTCGATTACGAAACGACGTTAGTTAACACTCTTAGGGATTTATGCACTGTACCGCCCCGCGGCCAGACGGCAAGGCGGAAAAAGTGCGCGCCGACCCGTCCCGGCCTCACTTCTTCTTGCGCGCGCCGCGGACCATTTGCCACAGCCCGCGGAGCTTAGCGCGCAGGCCGCGGGCGTGGGTCCACGTCAGCAGCCCGCGGATGATTTCCGCGGTCGCGGGGTCGGGGTTCGCGGCCTCGTCGAAGTGCGGGCGGAACTTCCCCTTGTGAACCGTCACCACCTGCGGCACGGTCATCGCCAGCAGGCCGTCGGCCCCTTGCGTGACGCCCCAACCGCTCGCGCCGCGCCCGCCGAACGGCGCGGCGGGGTGCGCGGTCGGGGCCATCACGTCGTTCACGATCACGCTCCCCGACGGAACGCGCGCCGCCAGTTCCTTCGCCTTCGCCGGGTCCGCGGTGAAGATCGACGCCGACAGGCCGAACGGCGACTGCTTCGCCAGCGACAAGGCGCTGCCAACGGTGTCGTAGGGGATGATCGCCGCGACCGGCGCGAAGCACGCCTCGCGACACAGCGCCGCGTCCGCGGGCACGTTCAGGAGGAAGGTGGGGGCACAACCTACCCCCCCCGGCCCACACTCCCTGAAGGGAAGGGGGGGGCCAGACCCTTCGCGCGCCGCGAACGCGCTCGATACGCCGATGCTTGACTCCCCCTCTCCCTTCAGGGAGGGGGGGCCGGGGGGGGTAGGTTGAGCGCCGGCGAGTCGCACCGCGCCGCGCGAAATGGCATCAGCCACCAATCGCTCGGCCTGCGCCTTCTGCGCCTCCATCACCAGCGGCATTGGCTCGCCGCGCACCAGCGCGGCCAGCGCCGCGCTGAACGCTTCCAACTTCGCGCGCGGCACGAAGACGCGGCGCACGGCGATGCACGTCTGCCCGCGGTTCAGCGCCAGCCCGAACCATGCGGCGCGGGCGGCGAACGTCAGGTCGGCGTCGTCGAGAACGAACATCGCGTCGCAGCCGGACAACTCCAGCGTCGAGGGGATCAGGCGTTCGCCAAGGCGCGCGGCAAGCTTGCGGCCGACGGCGTCGGAGCCGGTGAAGACGACGTGATCGACGTCCGTTTCCGCCAACCGCGGCCCGGCCTCGCGCGTCGCCGGTAGCACTTGCAGCAGTTCAGTTGGGAACCCCGCGGCGCGGAACAGCTCGCGTGTCAGGTCGCTGGTGCGCGGCACCTGTTCGCTCGGCTTCCACAGCACCGCGTTTCCGGCGACGAGCGCCTGCGCGATCTGCACCACGTTCAGGTAGATGGGATAGTTCCACGTGCCAATGACGCCGACCGCGCCCCACGGCCGCCGGTGGATCGCGTCGCGACAGCCGAACAACCACGTCGGTTGGTCCCACCACGAAATGCGCTTCGGGGCGAGCAACTTCGCGGCCCGCTTCTCAAGGAACTTGAGCGCCGCGGCGGTGGGCAGCAGGTCCGTGCTGACAACGTCGGTCGTGCCGCGGCCCACGTCGGCCAACTCCGCGGCGCAGATGTCGTCGGCGCGCGAGACGAGCAAGGCGCGCAGATTACGGACGGAGCGCAAGCGGTCGCGCACGCTAAGGCGCGCCCACGGTTCCTGTGCGGCCCGCGCCGCGGCCAACTCGGTTGCGAACGGTGTCATGCGGTTAGGATACGGGGCGAACCAATGCCGCCCTAGCGCGCCTCCCCTACCATGTCGGAGTTAAGCACACTCACGCAACAGGTTTCGTCATGCTCGTTCCGCTGTCGTGGCTCAAAGACTACGTTCCGTTGCCCTCTGACCCCGCGGCGCTGGTCGAGCGGCTCACCATCGCCGGGCTGGAGTCGAGCGGGGTGAAGGTGTTCGGCCTGCCGGTGCCCGCCGGCCTGCGCGTGAAGCCCGACGACGCCGGTATCGTGTGGGACCGCGATAAGCTCATCGTCGCGAAGGTTCTGGAGATCACGAAGCACCCGAACGCGGACACGCTGCGGCTCGTGCGCCTCGACCTCGGCGGCGCGGAGAAGACGGTGATTACCGGCGCGCAGAACATCGCGCCCGGTCAGAGCGGGATGAAGATCGTGCTCGGCCTGCGCGGGTCGCGGTACTTCTTCCAAGGCAAGGACGGCAAGAAGACGACAATGACGCTCGAACCGCGCGCGCTGCGCGGCATCGATAACGACGCGATGTGCATGTCCGATTACGAACTCGGCATCGCGGACGAGAGCGAAGGCATCATCATTCTGGACGACGCCGACCCCGCGCCCGGCACGCCGATTCAGGACGTGCTCGGCGAGATCGTCGTCGAACTCGACATCCTGCCGAACATGGCCCGCTGCCTGTCGATGATCGGCATCGCGCGCGAGGTCGCGGCGCTGAATGGCACGAAGACGCACGTTCCCGAAACGACGCTCGCGACCGTCGCGGACAAGATCGACGGCAAGGTGAAGGTGGAGATCGCGGACGCGAAGCTGTGCGCGCGCTACACCGCGACGGTCATTCGCAACGTGACCGTCGGCCCCGCGCCGCGGTGGATGCGGTCGCGCCTCCACTACGCCGGGATGCGGCCCATTAACAACGCCGTGGACATCACCAACTACGTGATGCTCGAACACGGCCAACCGCTGCACGCCTTCGATTACGACGTGCTGGTGGCGCGCGCCGGCGGCGCGGCCCCGACGATCACCGTGCGGCCCGCGCGGGCCGGCGAAACGCTGCTGCTGCTGAACCAAGGGACGAAGAAGCCGGAAGACCGCAAGGCGGTGGAGCTGTCGCCGGACAACCTCGTCATCGCGGACAGCGCCGGGCCGATCGCGCTCGCGGGCGTGATGGGCGGCCTCGAAACCGAGGTGAGCGCGACCACCAAGACCATCCTGCTCGAAAGCGCGTGCTTCGACTTCGTGAGCGTGCGCAAGACCGCGCGGCAGTTCAACGAGTTCAGTGAGGCGAGCACGCGGTTCGCGCGCGGCGTTCACCCCGAACAGGCGAAGCCGGCCGCGGCGCGCGCGGCGCAGTTGTTCCACGACCACGCCGGCGGCGAGGTGCTAAGCGGCGTCGTCGATGCGTACCCCGCGCCGCTGCCGCCGCAGGTGATCGACCTCGACACGGCCGAAATCCGCCGCTTGCTCGGATTCGACATTCCCGGCGAAGAGGTCGAGCGCGTGCTGACGGCGCTCCAGTTCGGCGTCGAGCGCGACGGCGACGACGCATGGACGGTGACGACGCCGCAAACGCGCCTCGACATTCAGGCCGGGGCCGCGGACCTGATCGAAGAACTCGCTCGCGTGTACGGCTACGACAAACTGCCCGAGCGCCTGCTGCCGCTGGAACTGCCGGAGCCGACCGGCAACCGGGCCATCGAACTCGAAGACCGCACCCGCGACCTGCTTGCCGATCAGGGCTTGCAGGACACGATCACCTATTCACTCACGAGCGCGGAAGTGGAGGGGCGGCTCGACCCCACGAAGCCGCTCGCGGCTTCGCACGTCGCCCTCCTCAACCCGCTGTCGCCGGAGCGCGGCGTGCTGCGCCGCGCGCTGCTGCCCGGCGTGCTGCAGGTGGCGAAGCACAACCTCGAAAGCGCCGACAGCGTGGCGCTGTACGAACTCGGCTTCGTGTATCTGCCCGGCAAGGAGAAGCTGCCGGACGAACCGCGGCGGCTCGCAATCGTGCTGTGCGGGCGGCGCGCGCCGGCGGCGTGGGACGACCCGCAGGGCGCGCCGCCGAAGGTGTACGACTTCTACGACCTCAAGGGCGTGGTCGAATCGCTCGCGGCCGACCTGCACCTGCCGGCGGTATCGTTCGCCGCGACGCAGAGCGTGCCGTGGCTGCACCCGATGCGCGCGGCCGATCTGCGCGTGAACGGCACCAGCGTCGGCGCGTTCGGCGAACTGCACCCGAAGGTGGCGGCGAGCTTCGGCCTCGCGGACCGCGCGGTGATGGCCGCGGAACTCGACCTCGAAGCGGTGCTGGCGGCGGTGCCGGCGCGGTACGGCTACCGGCCGTTCAGTACGTTCCCGCCGGCCAAGCGCGACATCGCCATCGTCATTCCAGAAGCGACCACCGCGGAGCAAGTGCTGGCGGAGATTCGCGCCGCCGGCGGCGACCTGCTGACCGACGCGGCCCTGTTCGACGTGTACCGCGGTACCGGCCTACCGGACGGCACGAAGAGCCTCGCCTTCGCGCTGACGTACCAAGCCCCCGATCGCACGCTCGGCGAAAAGGAGATCGTGAAGGCCCACGAGAAGGTCGAAGGCCGCCTGCGCCACATGCTGCACGCCCAAATCCGCGGCAAGGACATCACCTGACCGCGGGGCGGGGGGATGGTGGGCAATGGCGTTGAAAAGGCGCACACGAGAACTGATCGAGGCAATCGCCACTTTCAGCGGCCCGCTTGGGCCGTGGGGCACCGTTGAGGATCATTTCGAGCGAGAGAGAACTGCACGAGACTCACTTGGTGTCGAAGACATTTCCTTTGTCTTCGATCTCATCGGCTTCGACCGTGAGCGGGAACCACTTCCGGCGTATGTCGCTTGGCTGGCCGCGGACGAACTCGATGCGGGTGTCGCGGCGTTTCTGGAGGCACTCGCGGGGCGCTACCCCGACCAGTTCTTGGCGACGTTGGACCGGCGAATCGGTTCGCTCCCTTCGGTCACGACGTTAATTGAGTTTGCCGCCGACTACGGCCCGCTGATAGGAGGCAGGGTTTGCGAATGGGCCGCGTTGCGGCGGTGCCTAACTCCAACCGATCGCGCGCTCGTACTCCAACAGTGCGCCGTCATTGGCTGCCGGTGCTACTTAAACGAAGTGGCGTTCAAACCCGCGTGGCGCACGACGGATGTGATGCTGCTCGCACGGGGTATTTACGACGCGAAGGCGTTCGACCGGATGCCGATTCTGGCAGACGCTTTGCAAGACGCCGGGTGCGACAGCGACGACATCCTCAACCACTGCCGCGACGCCGCGCAGGTTCACGTCCGCGGCTGCTGGGTTGTGGACGCGGTGCTGGGTAAAGAGTAAGAGGTTGTCCGAAAAGCCCCTCTCAGCAGCGGTTTTACCGAGGTTTTTGGGGCGCGGGCCCGGCTTTTCGGACAGCCTCTCAGTCGCGGTCATTCTCGCTCGGCCGGTGCGCGGCGGCCGAAGCGCAGGTACAGCGGCGGCAGCAGGAACAGGTTTAGCAGCGTCGAGGTCACCAGCCCGCCGAGGATCACCACCGCCAGCGGGTACTCGACCTCGTGACCGGGTTTGAGTCCGCTCAGGACCAGCGGCAACAGCGCGAGCCCGGTCGCGAGCGCGGTCATGAGGATTGGGGCGAGGCGCTCCTCCGAACCGCGCCGCACCAGACCGGGGCCGAACGCTTCGCCCTCGTGGTCTTCGAGGTGCCGGTAGTGGCTCACGAGCATGATCCCGTTGCGCGCCGCGATGCCCAGTACGGTCACGAACCCGACCATCGTACCGAGCGACGCGACCCCGCCGCTCAGGGCCGCGCCGACGACCCCGCCGACCAGCGCGAACGGTAGCGTGCCCGCGACGATCAGCGTCAGCCGCCACGAGCCGAAGTCCGAATAGATGACGAGGATCACGCCGAGCAGGGCCAGCCCCGCGAGCACGTAGAGCCGCTCGCTCGACGCGCGGCGCGCGGCCTCTTCGCCCAGAAACTGCGGGTGGTAGCCCGGCTCGAACGTCAGCCCGCGCACCTTTTCTTCGACCTCACCGGCGACGGCCGACAGGTCGCGCCCGCGCACGTCGCAGGTGATGTCCAGCCGCCGCGACGCGGCCTCGCGCTTGATCTCGTTGGGCATCGGCACCACGAGCACGTCGGCCGCGTCCTTGAGCCGCACCTGCACCCCGGCGGGCGTGTCGATGGGCAACTCGCGCAGTGCGGCCACGTCGTCGCGGCACCGCGCGGTGCCCCACACCACCACGTCGAACCGCTTCTGCCCCTCGTACACCTCGCCCACCTTGGTTCCGCGCAGCAGTGTGGTCGTCGCGCGGCGCACGTGGCCCGGCGTCAGCCCGTACCGCTCCGCCGCATCGGGCCGCAGCCGCACCTCGACCTGTGGCAGTAGCGCCTGCGATTCGACCTTGAGGTTGGTAACGCCCTCCACGGTGCCCATCACCTTCTCGGCCTCCTTCGCCTTCGCGCGCAGCACCGCGAGGTCCGGTCCGAACAGCCGCACCACGATGCTCGCGCTCGACCCGGACAGCACCTCTTTGCTGCGCTCCTTGAGGTACGTCTGCACGTCACAGAACATGCCGGGGTAGCCGTCCATCACCGCCTGAATCTTCTTCAGCGTCGCCGGGTAGTCCACGCCCGGGTCGATGCTGATCCACAGTTCGGTGAAGTTCGGGCCGTACACTTCGTCCGCGACTTCCGCGCGGCCGATGTGCGAGCCGAAGTTGCGCACGCCCGGGATCGCGCGCAGGTCGCGGCTGGCGAGCACCGTGGTGCGGTCCAGTTCGTCCACCGACGCGCCGGGCTTGGCGACGAAGTGCATCAGGAAGTCGGTCTCCTGAAACTCCGGCAGGAACTCGGAGCCGAACCGCGTGGCGTACGCGCCGCTCAGGGCGAACGCCGCCGCGATGACGCCGAGCGCGGTGTACGGCCCGTCGAGGACGTGCGGCAACACCAGCGCGTACGCGCGGCGCAGGACGCCGGCAATCGGCCCTTCGGCGCTGCGCCCCGCCCCGCCCGTGAGCAGCATGTACGACAGGGCCGGCGTGACGGTGAGCGCGACCGCGAGCGAGGCGAACACCGACAAGATGTACGCCAGCGCCAGCGGGCGGAAGAACGACCCGGCGATGCCGTCGAGGAAGAACACCGGCAGGAACACGATGATGACGATGAGCGTGGCGTACACGACGGCGCTGCGCACCTCGAGCGACGCTTCGAGGACGATCCGGAACGGCGAGCGGGGGGCACCAGCCCCCTGTTCCGCTGCCGCGCGGTTCAGCCGCAGCCGGCGGACGACGTTCTCCACGTCGATGATCGCGTCGTCGACGACTTCGCCGAGCGCGATTACCAATCCCGCGATCACCATCGTGTTGAGGGCGAACCCGAAGGCGGTCAACACGACGACCGCGGTCACGAGCGACAGCGGCACCGCGGTCAGGCTGATGAGGGCCGTGCGCCAGTCGAACAGGAACGCGATCAGGATCAGTGCCACCAGCCCGCAGCCGATGAGGAGCGCGCGGCTCAGGTTGTCGATGGCGCGCTCGACGAACGTGGCCGGGCGGAAGATGGTCGGGTCCACGTCCACCCCGACGAGGCCGGGTTCGAGTTCCTTCAGCGCGGCCTCGACCTTCCGCGTGACTTCGAGCGTGTTCGCGCCCGGCTGCTTCTCGACGATCAGGAGCAAGCCGGGCACCCCTTCGGACGGAAGCTCGCCGGCCTTCGGCTGGGCGACGATGATCGCGTCGCCGATCGGCGGGGGCGAGCCGAACTGCACCTGCGCCACGTCGCCCAACCGCACCGGGGCGTTGCCCTGAAACGCTACGACGGTGCGGCCCAAGTCTTCGGGCGTCTGAACCAGCGCCCGGTGCCGGATCGCGAGCCGCTGGTTCGGCTTGTCGATGTACCCGCCGGAGTCGAGCGCGGTCGCGTCCTGCGCGGCGCGCGTGATCTGGTCGAGCGCGACGCCTTCGGCTCGCAGCCGGTCGGGGTCGACCAGCACCTGATACTGCTTGTCGCGTTGGCCCCAGACGGCGACGTTCGCCACGCCCGGGACCGACATGAGCTTGGGCCGGATCGTCCACAGCGCGAGAACGGTCATGTCCTGCCGGCTCATCGTCTTCGACGACACGCCGATCTTCATCACTCGGCTGAGCGACGACAGCGGTTGCAGGATCACCGGCGGGCGGGCAACGACGGGCAGGCGCACGGCTTCGGCCGCGACCCGCTCCTGAACGTACTGCCGCGCCTTGTGGATGTCGGTGCCTTCCTCGAACAGCAGGACCACGGACGACAGCCCCAGAACCGACTTCGAGCGGATCGTCTTCAGGCCGGGCGTGCCGTTCAGGGCGTTTTCGAGCGGCACGCTAATCAGCGCCTCGACCTCCTCGGTCGAAAGGCCGAGCGCCTCGGTCTGCACTTCCACCTTCGGCGGGGCGAACTCCGGGAACACGTCGAGCGGGGCGGTGCGGGCGGTGCGCAACCCGTACCCGACGAGCAGCGCGCACAGGGCGAGCACAACGACCCGGCCGCGAACGGACGACGAGATGAGTGACGAGAGCATCGCGGTCTCACTTCACGAAACCGGTTTCCGCGCCGAACAACTCTTGCGCCCCCGCCGTTACGACCACTGCTCCGACCGGCGGACCGCCCGTCAGCGCCGCGTCGGGCCCGGCCGTATGCGAGACGACCACGCGGCGGCGCGCGTACTGCCGGGCCCCGACGCGCTCGTACACCCACGTTCCGCCGTGAACGTCGAACACGATTGCCGCCCACGGCACCGTCGCGCCGTCGGCGGGGCCGGCGAGCGGGATCGTCGCGCCGAGCCGCTGGCCGGGGGTCAGCTTCCCGTCGGTGTTCGGCAGCTCGTAGAACACATCGACCGTCGCCGCGACCGGGTTGGCCGACGGCGGGGCCGGCACCGGGCGGGCCGCGACGAGTCGCGTACCCGGCGGCGCGGACAGCTTCCCCACCTGCGCCGGCTCCGCGCGGTCGATGGCGTCGAGGTCGCCGACCGGCAGCGGTACGCGCACCCACACCACCGACAGATCGGCGACCTCGAACAGCGCCGCGCCGAGCGGGACCGTCTGACCGGGGCGGGCCAAAACGACGCGCACGATCCCGTCCTGCGGGGCGGCGATGGGGAGCGGGGGCGCGGTGCCGCCATCGGCGTCGCCGACGACTTTGTTGAGGACCGCGTAGCGCGCTGTGGCCGCGTCGAGCGTCCGCTTCGCTACGTCGAACGCGGCCCGTGCTTCGTCCACCTGCCGCTGACTTCCGGCCCCATCCTTCAGCACCCGCTCGGCGCGCCTCACCGCGATGTCGGCCAGTTCGAAGCCGGCCTTCGCGGTGTTCACCTGCCCGTTGGCGTCGGCCAGCGCCGCGGAGAGCGTCGCGCGGCCGTCCGGTGTCAGCAGTGGGGTCAGTTCGAACACCGGCTGCCCGGCCTTCACCACTTGGCCGGGTTTCAACTCGCCGCCCGCGGGGCCTTTTAGGGTGCCGCCGAGCGGGGCCGCGACCGGGATCGCGCGCCCCACGGGCACGGTCACTTCGCCCCCGTACACACGCACCCGGCGCACGGGCCTTCTCTCGACCGCGCCCACCGTGAGGCCGATCCGCTTTTCCGCGTCCTCGGTCAGCGCGACGGTGTTGAGGTCGTCTTCCTTCACCACCTTGCCGACGGTCGCGGGCGCGGGCGGCTTGTCGGGCTTGGGCGCGCCGGGCGTGGTGGCGACGAGCCACCACGCCGCCGCGCCGACCCCGGCGGCAAGGGCGAGCTTCAGAACGGCGGACGCGCCGGCGTGGAGTCGGCTCACGGCAGGTCCCTCGCGCGGGTCCACGTCGGTTGCTCGGCAGTCGAAGGCGCGGCAGACGGTCGTTGTGGTTCGCGGTGGCCCGCGGGCGTGACAGCCTCGGGAGCCGGAACTGGTTCCGCAGGCGGGATCATTGGCGGGGCCGGCGGTTCGGTCGCCGGCGCGAGGCGCGAGCCGACGCCGCGCTCCAGTTCCGCCCAGAACCGCCGCAGGTCGCCGTGCAGTTGGGCCTCGCGCAGGTAGTTGTCGAGCAACTGCCGGGTCGTCTCCAGAACGATGAAGATGGTGACGTTCCCCTCGCGGTACGCGGCCTCGGTCCGGCGGATCGCGGCCTCCACTTCGGGCCGCACTTTGGTGCGCAGCACGTCGAGTTCGGCGCGCGCCTGCTGGTACTGGAGGTGCGCCCGGCGCACGTCGAGAATGATCTGGTCGGTCACCGTTTGCTGGTTCCTCACAGCCCGTTCGAGTTCGGCCTCGGCACGGGCGATGCCGCCCTGATTGCGGTTGAACACCGGCACCGTGATCCGCACGGCCGGGCCGAGCACGTGGCTCTCGCGCCCGCTGGTCGCGTCGGCGACCCCGAGCAGGCGCACCCAACCCAGTTTGGCGAACCGGACGCGCGCCTCGGCTGCGGCGACCGCGTGCGCGGCGGCGCGGGCGTCGGGTCGGGCCCGTGTCGCGTCGCGCGCGAGCGCGGCGGCGTCGAGGTCGCCACCGTCCGGCGGCGGGAGCGGGTCGAGCCGGAGCGGGTTCCGCAGCGGGCCGGTGCCCATCAGGTTCCGCAGGCGCTCTTCGAGAACGGGCACGTCGAACGCGACGCGGGCCGCGTCCTGTTCGGCCTGAAGCGCGTCGATCCGCGCCGTGGCGGCTTCTTGCTCGGAGATGTCGCCGGCCTTGTACCGCTTCGCGGCCAGCCCCGCGATCCGCCCGCGCAACTTCACGGCTTCCCCCGCGATCCGCACCCGCTCGCGCGCCAGCACAACGTCGGCGTAGGCTTGGCGCGTGTCGCGCATCAGGTCGAGGCCGGCTTGCGCGAGGCGCTCGGCCGTTCGGTCGGCCTCGCGGGCCGCCGCCTTCACGCGTATCGGCCGCAACCACAGGGCCTCGATTGGCAACTCGAACAGATACTTGTAGGGCTTGTCCGACATCGGCACGAAGTAGACGAACTCCGGGTTTGGCAGCAGCCCGGCTTGGATCAGGTCGCTGCGGGCGAGTCCGAGATCGACCAGCAGTTCCTGAAACGCGGCGTTGTTCCACAGGGCGATGGCGACCGCTTCGTCTTCGGTGAGGCCGTCGTCGAAGCTCGCGCCGGGCGGCATCGCGAGTTGGCCCGGCGGGGCCTCGACCGGGGCCGTGTGCCCGACGCGCCGGACGAGTTGTTCGGAGATTGTCGCACGGTCCGGGGCGGGCGGCCCGGTCCGGCACCCCACGAGTGCGAGCGCACCCGCGAGGGCGCACAGCGCCCCGCGCGGTCGCGGTCTCCGCTCTCGTCCCAGCATGTGTTCTCCTGCGGCCCGGTCGCGCACGGGTCCGGTTCTGTTATCGGACCGGGCGGGCTGTGAACTTTGTGCCGGTGGGGGCGTTTCTCACGTTTTCTAGCCGCGCAGACAACTTCTGACACGGACACTGGCGGGGCGCGCCAACGCACGGTACGCTAACGGCGTTCACGTCTTCGACTCGTCGCTCGCCTCTCCGGGGTTCGTGTCATGCGCGCACGTCGGGCGTTCGGTACGGCTACACTGGCCGCGGTTCTTGTTGTAATGGCGTCTGCGCGCCCGGCCGCGGCCGACCCCGCGGACCAAGAGGCCATCGACCGCGCCATCAAACTCGGCAAGAACTACCTGCTCAAGCAGCAGAAGCCGGCCGGGTTCTGGGGCGACGGCACCGGGCCGGGTTCGGGGAAGGGTTGGGGCGTGGGCTACACCGCGCTCGCGGGCATGGCCCTGTTGGAGTGCGGCGTGCCCACGACCGACCCGGTCATCAAGAAGGCCGCGAACATCGTCCGCACCAACGTCCACGAACTCGACGACACCTACGAACTGGCGCTGGCGATCCTGTTCCTCGACCGGATGAAGGACGCGGCCGACAAGCCGCGCATCCAGTGGCTCGCCGGGCGGCTGATCGCGGCGCAGATGCCCAGCGGCGGATGGGGCTACAAGGCGACGAAGTATTCGCAGGCGAACACCACACAATTGCTGGCGGCTCTGCGCAAGTTGCAGACGCCGACCGTTCCGCCCGCGGACCCGCTCAAGGTGCGCGCGACGTTGCCCGAGAACATGCGCCGACTCGCGGTGTTCACCGACGAGGGCACCGGGCGACTCCCCGCGGACGCCAAGGAGAAGCGCCACGACCTGATCGACGCCACCACCGACAACTCGAACACGCACTTCGCCATGGTCGGCCTGTGGACCGCGCGGAAACACGACGTGCCCACGGATCGCACCTTCGCGCTGGTGAACCGCCGGTTCCGCACCAGCCAAGGCGCGGGCGGAACGTGGGGTTACGACTTCGTGCCCACGGGCGGCGACGGCGGCGGCCCGCACACGTGCATCGCGCTCTTGGGCGTCGCCATCGGGCACGTCGTCAGCCCGCCGGCCGGCATCAAGCCCGAGGCCGACCCGGTCATCCTGAACGCCTTCGTCGCGCTGTCGAAGTCCGTGGGCGAACCGGCCGGCACGACCGAGAACCGTCCCAAGATCAAGGACGTGGGCGGCCTCTACTACCTGTGGGCGATGGAGCGCATCGCCGTGCTGTACGACCTCCAGAAACTCGGCAAGAAGGACTGGTACACGTGGGGCGCGGAAATCCTGCTGTGCCACCAGAACGCCGACGGCAGTTGGGAAGAGGGCGGCTACCCCGGCGAGAGCCAGATTCTGAACACCTGCTTCGCGCTCATGTTCCTGCGCCGGGCGAACCTGACCCCGGACCTGTCGAAGCGCCTCGTGGTCGATCCGAGCGCGCTGGCCGCGAAGGTGGACGACAAGGTCGCGCCGAAGGTGGAGCCGCCCCCGCCGACGCCGAAGGAGCCGGAACCGATTGCGGTCGCGCCGATGCCGCACACGGTCGAACCGAAGAAGGAGCCGCCGCCGAGGGTCACGCCCACACCGCCGGCCCCCGCTCCCGTCGCGCAGCCGCAACCCGAATCGCCGCCGCCCGCGCCCGCGAAGAAGACCCCGTGGCTGTGGATCGTGCTCGGCGTGGTGCTGGCCGCCGCGGTGGGCGGGTTCGTTGCGTTCGTGCTGTTGAAGCGCAAGCGCGACGCCGACGACGGCGAAGACGCCGCGGAGGAAGTTGTTGAAGAGAAGCCGAAGAAGAAAAAGAAGAAGCCGAAGGCCGAAGCGGACGAGTGACGCCTCGCGAGCGGCCGGGTTGATCCCGGCCGTCTTCGTTTCGTTCGCACAGAAGACAGAAGCCGGCCGGGATCAACCCGGCCGCTCGCGAGGCTCTCGCTCACACGAACCAGTCGGGCGTTATCAGCCAGTGCAGGCGGCCCGCGCCCTTCGCGGGGCGGCCGGCGAACTCGACGCACGCGCACGCGGCCTTCGCCAGCGGCACGCTCCCTTCCGCCGCGCCGAGCAGCCACTCCGCGTACGCGCCCAGTTCCGGCATGTGGCCCACGGCCGCGACGCGGTCGCCGGGCACGTCGGCGAGGAAGTCCGACAGCCGGCCGGGGCGCAGGCGCTCCGGGGCCAGTTGGTCGCAGGTGATGATGCGCGTGCCGGTCTGCCACGCGTCGCGCAGCTCGACCGCAGTTTGGTGCGCGCGCACGAGCGGGCTGGCGACGAGGGCGTCCGGCGCGTGGCCGAGCCGGGCCAGCGCCGCGG